>NZ_FMCI01000221.1 GCF_900091845.1 Streptomyces sp. SolWspMP-5a-2 | reverse complement strand
CCGCCGGGCCCGAACGGCCCGAAGGCGCCTCGGCGCCCCTCGAACCCGCCCCGGCCGCGTGAGCCGTGTCCACCGTGTCCATGTTCGAAACCGTGCGAACGCATCGCCATCACTCCATTCAGTCGTTGATCAGTCGCGATGCCTCAACGATATATCGGAACTGTTCGGCTGGCAACCCTCGGCAAGGCGGGGCGAAGAGGCCGCCCCACAGGCCCTTTGCATGACCATGCGTCTTGATGCATACTCTTCCCATGTCCAAGGTCCTCACCTCCCTGCCCACCGGCGAGCGCGTCGGAATCGCCTTCTCGGGCGGCCTCGACACCTCCGTCGCGGTCGCGTGGATGCGCGACAAGGGCGCCGTCCCGTGCACCTACACCGCCGACATCGGCCAGTACGACGAGCCCGACATCGCCTCGGTGCCCGGCCGCGCGCACACCTACGGCGCCGAGATCGCGCGCCTGGTGGACTGCCGCGCCGCGCTGGTCGAGGAGGGCCTGGCCGCGCTCACCTGCGGCGCGTTCCACATCCGCTCGGGCGGGCGGGCCTACTTCAACACCACCCCGCTGGGCCGCGCCGTCACCGGCACGCTCCTGGTCCGGGCGATGCTGGAGGACGACGTCCAGATCTGGGGCGACGGCTCCACCTTCAAGGGCAACGACATCGAGCGGTTCTACCGCTACGGCCTGCTGGCCAACCCGCACCTGCGGATCTACAAGCCGTGGCTGGACGCGGACTTCGTGACCGAACTGGGCGGCCGCAAGGAGATGTCCGAGTGGCTGGTCGCCCACGGGCTGCCCTACCGGGACAGCACGGAGAAGGCGTACTCCACCGACGCCAACATCTGGGGCGCCACCCACGAGGCCAAGACCCTGGAGCACCTGGACACCGGCGTCGAGACCGTCGAGCCGATCATGGGCGTCCGGTTCTGGGACCCGTCGATCGAGATCGCCCCCGAGGACGTGACCATCGGCTTCGACCAGGGCCGCCCGGTGACGATCAACGGCAAGGAGTTCGCCACCGCCGTCGACCTGGTGATGGAGGCCAACGCCATCGGCGGACGCCACGGGCTCGGCATGTCCGACCAGATCGAGAACCGCATCATCGAGGCCAAGAGCCGCGGCATCTACGAGGCCCCGGGCATGGCCCTGCTGCACGCCGCGTACGAGCGTCTCGTCAACGCCATCCACAACGAGGACACCCTCGCCCAGTACCACAACGAGGGCCGCCGCCTCGGCCGTCTGATGTACGAGGGCCGCTGGCTCGACCCGCAGGCCCTCATGATCCGCGAGTCCCTCCAGCGCTGGGTCGGTGCGGCCGTCACCGGCGAGGTGACGCTGCGGCTGCGGCGCGGCGAGGACTACTCGCTCCTCGACACCACCGGCCCGGCGTTCAGCTACCACCCGGACAAGCTGTCGATGGAGCGCACCGAGGACTCCGCGTTCGGCCCGGTGGACCGGATCGGCCAGCTCACCATGCGCAACCTGGACATCGCCGACTCCCGCGCCAAGCTGGAGCAGTACGCCGGGATGGGTCTGATCGGCACCGGCAGCCCCGCGATCGGCGCCGCGCAGGCCGCCGCGACCGGCCTGATCGGCTCCATGCCGGAGGGCGGCGCCGAGGCCATCGCCTCGCGCGGCGAGTCCTCCGACGAGGACGCCCTGCTGGACCGCGCCGCGATGGAGTCCGGCACGGACTGACCCGGTACGAGGACCAGGACAGGGGCCGGCCGGACGACACAGCGTCGTCCGGCCGGCCCGTCCCTGTCACCGGCCGTCCCGTTCACCGGCCCGTCCCCTTCAGTGGCCCCTGAACGCCTCCTCCAGCCACCACGCCCCGTGCTCGCGCGTCACCTTCGCGTCGACGAGCAGCGGTGCCGCCCGCTCCCCCGCCACCCACGCCTCGACGGCCGCGAGGTCGCCGGGCGTCCGCACGGTCACCGCCTCGAAGCCGTACCCCCGGGCGACGGCGGCGAGGTCGGTCTCCGGGAAGGTGACGGTGTCCAGCGCGCACCCGTCCGGCCCGAAGTGGTGCACCTCCGCCCCGTACCCGTCGTCGTTGTGGACGACGACCACCATGGGCAGCCCCAGCCTGCGCACGGTGTCCAGCTCCGCCGCGCCCATCAGCGCGCCCCCGTCGCCGAGCACCGCCACCGGCAGCCGGTCGGGACGGGCGAGGGCGGCCCCGATCGCCGTCGCCAGCCCGAGCCCGATGGACTGGAACGCCTGGGTGAAGCAGAAGCCGTTCTCGTCGGGGACCGAGAGCCAGGCGCTGGGCCAGCCCATGAAGTTGCCGGAGTCGACGCCGATCACCCGCTCCGCCGGGAGGATGTCGTCCAGGGCGCGGCTCAGCGTGCGCGGGTCGATCCGCTCCGGTGTCCCCTCGTCCTCATAGGGCACGTCGCGCCACCGGCCGCGCGCGGCGAGAGCGGCCGCGACGGCCGGGGTCCGGTAGCCGGTCCGCCGCGCGCCCGGCGCCCGTCCGGCCCGCCGCGCGGTGCGTTCCAC
>NZ_FMCI01000253.1 GCF_900091845.1 Streptomyces sp. SolWspMP-5a-2 | reverse complement strand
GATCGACTCCAGCGCGATGCCGCTGCCCGCCAGGAGCCTGCGCACCAGCGGGGTGGCGAAGATCCGCCCGGAACCGTCCCGCGGCACGCTCCCCGCGGCGGCCGGGACCGGCGCGGACACGTCCCCCTGCGCCGCACCGGGCCCCGGCGAGGATCCGGGACCGGGCACGGACTCGGGCGCGGACGCTGAGCCGCGATCAGGAGCGGCCGACGACGCGCCGCCGCTCCCCGCCGGGCCGGGCTCGGACGGTGGCACCGCTCCGTTCCCCGCCGGGCCGGGCTCGGACGGCCCGGGGTGATCGATCCCCAGTTCCGCCAGCAGCCGGCCCACGTCGGCGGCCGTGTCGGACGGTGCGCCGAGCAGCGCCATCGGCGCGCCGACCTGCACCGTCGTCCCGCCCTCGGCCAGCCGGCGCAGCAGGACCGCGTCGGCCTCGGCCTCGATCTCGACGACGGCCTTGTCCGTCTCGATCAGGGCGAGGGGGTCACCGGCCCTGAAGGGGGTGTTCTCCGCGACCAGCCACTGGGCCAGCAGCGCCTCGGTCGCACCGGCCGCGACCTCGGGCACCCTGAGGAGGATTGCCATGGTGTCTCCTGTGTGTACGGGTCAGCTGCCCGCGAGTTCGCGCAGCGCGGCGACGACCTCTTCGGTCCGGGCGATGGCGGCGCGTTCGAGCTTCTTGCTGATGCTGGGGGACGCCTCGGCGCCGGTGACCCGTTCGACGGGCCCGTCCAGCCAGTCGAACAGCCGCCGCTGGATCTCGTCGGCGAGCCAGCCGCCGTAGGAGGTGCCGACGGCGCCCTGTTCGACGATCAGCACCTTGTTGGTCTTCTTCACGCTGGCCTCGACGCACTCCCAGTCGAGGCTGGCGCGGTCGAGCCAGCGCAGGTCGATCAGGTCGGCGGACACCTCGGGCACCAGGTCGAGGGCCTCGGCGCAGTGCCGGACCATCGAGAGGTACGAGATGACGGTGAGGTCGTCGCCGGTGCGGCGCAGCGCGGCCCTGCCGACCGGGATGCGGTAGTCGAGGTCGGACACCGGCCCGGTCCCCGTCGAGGTGTACAGGTCGACGTGCTCCAGCACGACCACCGGGTCGTCGCAGGCGAGGGCCGTGTTCATCAGGCCGACGTAGTCGAACGGGTCGGAGGGGGCCACGACCCGCAGTCCGGGCGCGGTGGTGAGCACGCCCGAGGGGTCCATCGAGTGCTGGGAGCCGTAGCCGGTACCGGCCGCGAGCTTGCTGCGCAGCACGAACGGCACGGCGCTCTCCCCGCCGAACATGTGCCGGGCCTTGGCGATCTGGTTGAAGAGCTGGTCGGCGGCCACCCACATGAAGTCGGCGTACATGAACTCCACGACCGGGCGGAACCGGCCGTCGAGGGCCATGCCGCCGCCGAGGCCCGCGAACGCGTTCTCGCTGATGGGGGTGCCGAGGACGCGGTCGGGGAAGAGTTCGAGCGGCTTCCTGGTCGCGCCGTTGGTGCCGCCCTTGAGCCCGTCGACGTCCTCGCCGAGGACCACGATCGAGGGGTCCTGTTCCATCCGGCGGGCCATGACGTCGCTGACGACGTCGATGAAGCGCCGTTCGGCCAGCTCGCCGTCGAAGCCCTCGGCCTCCGCGTACCGGCTGCCGTCCAGCTCGCGGAGGTCGCCGCGGACACCGACGTCGACGAAGCCGGGGTCAGGCCAGCGGTCGGCCCTGACCCGGCGCTCGCCCGGTCTGCCGCCGGGCACCGCTTCGAGGAGCGTGTCGCCCGTGTCCCGCATCGCGCGCTGCGCGGCCGCGAGCGAGGCGTCGATCTGCTCCTCGGTGACCAGGCCCCGGCGCAGCGCCTGTTCACGCAACCGCGCCAGCGGGTCGCGGGCCCGCCAGGACTGTTCCTCCGCCTTGCTGCGGTAGCCGAAGGCGGAGCCGGGATAGGCGCCGTTCTGGTGGAAGAAGCGGTAGAGGTCGGCCTCCACGATCGTGGGTCCGCCGCCCGCGCGCATGTGGGCGACCGCCTCGGACATCGCGGTGTGCACGGCGAGCGGATCCATTCCGTCCACCCGCCAGCTGGGGATGTTGAATCCGGGGCCGCGGCCGGAGAGCCGGGGTTCGGCGGTGGCCGCGGCGACCGGGGTGGAGACCGCGTACTGGTTGTTCTCGATGAAGAAGCACAGCGGCAGCTTCCAGGCCGCCGCCAGGTTCATCGTCTCCAGCACCGAACCGATGTTGACCGCGCCGTCGCCGAAGTAGGTGACGGTGACGGCGTCCGTCCCGCTGTGCTTCTGGTTGAAGGCGAACCCGGCGGCCTGGGGGACGCCGCCGCCCACGATGGCGTTGGTGCCCATCGCCCCGGCCTCGCGCCACTGGAGGTGCATGGAGCCGCCCCGGCCGCGGCAGAAGCCGTCGGCGAGGCCGCAGATCTCGGCCAGGGCACGGTGGAGGACCTGGCGCACCTCGTCGGTGATCTCCGGCAGGGAGCCGTCCGCGGGTGCGAGCACGTGCTCGAACGCCTTGGCGAGGAACTGGTGGTGGCCGCGGTGCGATCCGTTGACGAAGTCGCCGTCGCGCAGGGCGAGCACCGAGCCGACGGCGCCGCCCTCCTGGCCGATGCTGGAGTGCGCGGGGCCGTGGACCAGGCCCGCGCCCGCCAGTTCGAGCACGTACTCCTCGAAGGCCCGGATCCACAGCGCCTGGCCGAGCATGCGCAGCAGCAGCTCCGGTGAGGCCGTGTCCCAGTCCCCGGCGGACACCCGGAGCTCGACCCACGGCGACGCCGCGCGCAGATTCTTACGTGTGGGCATCTGACTCCTTCGCCATGAACTTCTCCGCGTGGCGGCCACTATGGCACCCATTGGATCCAATGTGAAGGGATCCCTTCCAGGATCAGGCGCCAACATGCTCCAATACGGACACACAGGAGCCGACGGGGCTTCTATTGGATCCAACTCAAGAGGAGTCACCATGACGTCACCGGCCGCCGCAGGGCCCGTCCCGGGGCTGACCGGCCTCGACCACATCGGGCTCACCGTCCCCGACCTCGACCAGGCCCGGGACTTCCTGGTCGACGTGCTGGGCTGCGAGTACATGTACACACTCGGCCCCTACCTGGACGACGGCAGCTGGATGAGCGAGCACCTCAACGTCGCCGACGACACCGTGATGCGCCGTCTGCACTTCTTCCGCCTCGGGGGCCGAGCCGTCTTCGAGGTCTTCGAGTACGAGGCCGCCGACCAGCGCCGCGAACCGCCCCGCAACAGCGACGTCGGCGGCCATCACGTCGCGCTCTACGTGGACGATCTCGACGCGGCCGTCGCCCAGTTGCACCGGCACGGGCTGCGGGTCCTGGGCGAGCCCACCACCAGCCGGGGGCCGAGCCTCGGACAGCGCTGGGTCTACTTCCTCTCCCCCTGGGGCATGCAGTTCGAGCTGGTGTCGTACCCGCACGGCAAGGCCTTCGACAACGAGGCCGCCGGCTGACCCGGGGGCGACCGGCGGCCGACCGGGCGGTCGGTGTCGGAGCCGGGCCGGCCGCGTCCGACAATGAGCACAGCCGCCGCCGTTCGGCACCCGACAGCCCGGAGGAAGACCCGGCCATGAGCCAGACCCACCCGACCGCCCCGGTCGCCAGCCAGCGCATCGCCGAGCTGATCCGCGACCGGATCCTGTCCGGTCAGCTCCCCCCGGGCACCCGGATCGTGCAGGACGAACTCGCCGAGGAGCTGGACTCCAGCAGGCTGCCGGTCCGCGAGGCGCTGCGCATCCTCCAGTCCACCGGTCTGGTGACGCTCCGGGCCAACCACGGCGCCTGGGTCTCCAGCATGACCCTGCGGGACTGCACGCTCAGCTACCAGATGCGCGAGCGCCTCGAACCGCTGCTGCTCGCCGAGAGCATGCCGCTGCTGACGGCGGACCACTTCGACCGGCTCAGGGCGCTCCAGGCCGAGATCGAGGCCACCGACGACGTCGAGGAGTTCCTGGTGCTCGACCGCCGTCTGCACTGGCTCACCTACCAGGCCCAGGACACCGGGCAGCTCACCCACACGGTGGCCAGGCTCTGGGACACCACCCAGCACTACCGCAGGGCCTTCACCCACCTCACCGCGCGTGAGCGCAAGTGGATCACCAACGCCGAGCACCACCTGCTCATCCAGGCGCTGGAGGACACCGACAGCGCCTCCGCGCAGAACGTCCTCACCACGCACATCCGCAGGACCCGCCTCGAACTCACCCACCACCCGGCCGTCTTCGCCTGAGCGCCAGGCCGGGGCGGGTCAGACGTCCCCGTACGCCTCCCCGCCCGGCTCGAAGCGGGCGGTGCCCGCCGTCGCGTCGGCGAGCCAGGACCGGAAGGCCGGCACGTCGGCGTCCGGGAGGCCGATGTCGAGGGCGACCTCGTCGCCGTAGCGGACGTCGAGGACCGCGCGTCCCGCGGTGCGCAGGTCGTTCTGGATCCGGCCCGCCCGCTGGTGGTCGACGGTGACGGTGGCCAGCCGGTAGCGGCGCCTGGTGCGGGTGCCGAGCGCGTCCAGGGCCTCGCCGACCGCGCCTCCGTAGGCCCGGATGAGGCCGCCCGCGCCGAGTTTGACGCCGCCGTAGTAGCGGGTGACGACGGCGACGACGTACCGCATGTCCCGGCGCAGCAGCATCTGGAGCATGGGGACGCCCGCGGTGCCGCCGGGCTCGCCATCGTCGCTCGCGCGCTGCACGGAGGCGTTGGCTCCGATCACGTAGGCCCAGCAGTGGTGGCTGGCGTCGGGGTGCTCCCTGCGGACGGCGGCGAGGAAGTCCTGCGCCTCCCGCTCGGTGGCGGCGGGGGCGAGCGCGCACAGGAAACGTGAGCGGTTGACCTCGGTCTCGTGCACGCCCTGCTGGGCGACGGTGCGGTACTCGTCGGGCATCCGGCCAGCCTAATCCGGGGCGCGGGCGGCCCGGCCGGGGGCTCAGGGCCTGCGGCCGCGGGGCACGAGCAGGCTCGTCAGCAGGGCGGTGCCGGGCAGCAGGGCCCGCCAGTCGGGGCCGCGCCAGGCCAGGACGGCGATCGCGGACGTGGGGAACTTCGTCCGCACCCGGTCGAAGGCGCCGTCGTCGAGGCTGTCCCCGGCGAGCGCGAGGACGAGGTCCGCGAGGCCGGGGCTGTGGCCGACCAGGAGCAGCGTCCCGACACCGGCGGACGTCTCCTGGACGACGTCGAGCAGCTCGGGCGCGTCGGCGCCGTAGAGGCGGCCGTCGAGGCGGACCGGCGGCGGGGTGCCCCACTGCGCGGACGCCAGCTCCCAGGTGCGGCGGGCGCGGGTGGCGGTGGAGCAGAGGGCCAGGCCGGGCAGGACGTCCCCGTCGGCGAGGGCCCGTCCGGCGGCCGGGGCGTCGCGCAGCCCGCGCGGGGCGAGCGGGCGGTCGTGGTCGGGGACGCCCTCGGGCCAAGCCGACTTGGCGTGCCGCAGCACCACGAGACGGCGCAGCGCCCCCGCCCGCTCGATCACGCGCCCGCTCCCACGCCGAGGGTGAGGTCGAGGCCGAGGAGCCGGTCGGCGTAGGCGTAGGTCTCGAAGCGGGCGCCGTCCGCGAGCCCTCCGGTCCCCTCCACCAGGGCGAGCACCCGCAACACCTCGGGCACGTCCAGGTCGTCCTCCCAGGCGGAGCGCAGCCGCGCGCGCATCGCGTCGGGGACGGGCCTCGACGGGTGCGCGGCCCATCCCGCGACGGCCCGCCGCCACCGGACGAGGGTGTCGTGGGCGGCGTCGAGGACGGCCGTGTCGAGCCGGGCTGGGGCGTCGCGCGGCGGGGAGAGCAGGGCGAGGCGGACGGCCGCAGGATCGCGGGCCGGGTCGGGGAACGCGGTGCCCCCGGCGCCGTCCAGGTGGACGGGCGCGACGGCGACCCGGACCCCGTCGGGGGCCTCGGCGCCCTCGGCCGCCACGTGCACGACCTGCACCTCGCCGAGGCCGAGGCCGACGTCGCGGCTGTCCTCGAAGGGGCGCATCCCGAGCGCCGCGCCGGCCGCCCGCAGCGCAGGGAGCCCGGGGTCGGCGGGTTGTCCGGGGGCCTCGGTCAGCAGGCCCCAGACGGGTGTCCCGCCGAGTTCCAGGGTCCGGACGAGGAGGTCGGCGACCAGCAGCACCCGCAGGGCCCCCGGCCCCGGGTCGGTGACATGGGCCTCGACCCTGGTCAGTCCCCTGCGGACGGGGGCGGCGTCGACGGTCTCGCCGCTTCGGGCGTCGGTGATGCGCAGCACGAGGCGAGCGTAGGCGCCGCGGGCCCCGAACGCGGACGCGCGGCGCGGATTTCCGGCCCGGGAGCCGCCCGCGGACCACCGGGAGGCCGTGCGGGGCCGGGAATCCCCGCAGGTCCCGGGCCGTTGTGCGTCTCGACGGCACATTCATCCGGTTCAGGGAGGCCCCATGTACGGCGACGACGCGACGGTCCGGCAGATTCTCGACGGGCTCGGCGACACCTGGGCCGTGGTGGGCCTGTCCGCCAACCCCGACCGGGCCGCGTACGGGGTGGCCCGGGTGCTCCAGCGGTACGGCAAGCGGATCGTGCCGGTGCACCCCGAGGCGGAGACGGTGCACGGCGAACGCGGCTACCGCAGCCTGGCGGAGATCCCGTTCGACGTGGACGTGGTGGACGTGTTCGTCAACAGCGCGCTGGCCGGGGCGGTCGCCGACGAGGCGGTGGCGAAGGGCGCGGACGCGGTCTGGTTCCAGCTCGGTGTCGTCGACACCGCGGCCTTCGAGCGGACCCGCGCCGCGGGGCTCGCGATGGTGATGGACCGCTGCCCCGCGATCGAGATTCCGCGTCTCGGCTGACACCGGTCCGGGGCCCGGCCGGAAAAGCGGGGGGGCGCGCGAGGACGGAAACCGACCCCGGTCACCGTGCCCGTCCTCGTTTTCTCACCGCCGCCAGGACCGCCGGTCCCGGGCAGCCGGAAGACCGGCGGGGCTTTTGAAGAGTCGCAGGTCAGCGACGCGTAAAGGCCACCTGACGCACCGTCGAGGAATGTCCCCCTTTCGGGTCAAGGTGTGGCCCGGCACCTTCTGCCGCACCCCTTCGCATTCCTATTCTTCGACCTCTCGGACGCGGAAAGCGCGCATTCGATCCACGAGAGGCCGTTGAGAAAATGGTAAGTGTCGACCATGCCTCCACCGGGAACGCGGGACCGCCGGACGCGCTGAGGCGGGACGTCGGCCTCATCGGTCTCACGTGGGCCTCCGTCGGGTCCATCATCGGCTCCGGCTGGCTGTTCGGAGCCGAGAAGGCGGTGGTGGCCGCCGGACCCGCGGCGATCGTCTCCTGGGTCGTCGGCGCGATCGCCATCGTCCTGCTCGCCCTGGTGCACGCGGAACTCGGCGGCCTCTTCCCGGTCGCGGGCGGCACCGCCCGCTACCCCCACTACGCCTTCGGCGGCCTGGCCGGGATGTCCTTCGGCTGGTTCGCCTGGCTGCAGGCCGCGACGGTCGCGCCCATCGAGGTCGAGGCGATGATCGGCTACGCGGGCCACTGGGAGTGGGCGAGGGGGTTCCAGCACGCCGACGGCACCCTGAGCGGCTCCGGCCTCCTCGCGGCGATCGCCTTGATGGCCGTCTTCGTCGCGGTGAACTTCTTCGGCGTCCGCGCCCTCGCCCACACCAACAGCGCCGCCACCTGGTGGAAGATCGCCGTCCCGCTCGTCGCCGTCCTCGTCATCGCGGCGGGCGACTTCCACCCGGCCAACTTCACCTCCGAGGGGTTCGCCCCGTCCGGCGTGAAGGGCGTCCTCGGCGCCATCAGCGGCAGCGGCATCATCTTCGCCCTGCTCGGCTTCGAGCAGGCGATCCAGCTCGCGGGCGAGAGCCGCGACCCCCGGCGCGACCTGCCCCGCGCCACGCTCGGCTCGGTCGCCATCGGCGCGGTCGTCTACCTGCTGCTCCAGGTCGTCTTCATCGCCGCCCTGCCGCACACCGCCTTCGCGCACGGCTGGGCCCGGCTCGACTTCCCCGGCATCAGCGGCCCCTGGGCGGGCCTCGCCACCCTGGTCGGCCTGGGCTGGCTGAGCGTCGTCCTCTACCTGGACGCGGTGGTCTCCCCCGGCGGCACCGGGCTGATCTACACGACGGCCACCTCCCGCGTCTCCTACGGCCTCGCCAAGAACGGCTACGCGCCGAAGATCTTCGTGCGGACGGACGCCCGCGGGGTGCCCTGGTTCGGGCTGGTCCTGTCGTTCCTGACCGGCGTGATCTGCTTCCTACCCTTCCCCAGCTGGCAGGAGCTGGTCGGCTTCATCACCTCGGCGAGCGTCCTCATGTACGCGGGCGCCCCGCTGGCCCACGGCGTCTTCGCGCGGCGCCTGCCGCACCTGGAGCGCCCGTACCGGCTGCCCGCGGGCCGGGTGGTCGCCCCGCTCTCCTTCGTGATCGCCGACCTCATCATCTACTGGTCCGGCTGGGAGACGCTGTGGCGGCTGGGGGTCGCGATCGTCCTCGGCTACGCGCTGCTCGGCGGGTACGCCTGGTACGCCGTCGCCACCGGCAGGCCGGACGCGCCCCGCATGGACTTCAGGGCCGCGCAGTGGCTGCCCGTCTACCTGCTGGGCATGGGCGTGATCTCCTGGCAGGGCGGCTTCGGCGGCACCGGACGCATCGGCCTGTGGTGGGACATGGCTTTCGTCGCGCTCTTCTCCCTGGTCGTCTACTACTGGGCGCTGGCCACCGCCTCCCCGGCCGAGGAGATCGAGCGGAGCATCGAGGAGGTCGTGGTCACCGACGCCCCCGCCCACTGACGCCGGGACCTGGCACCCCCTCGGACGGTCCCGCGCGTCCGCCGTCCGGCGCCGCCCGCCTGCCCCGCCGAGGCGTCCTGGGCGCCGCCATAATGTGCGGGTGACGCTCGACTCCCCCCACCTCAGCGCCCCGTCCGGCTCCCCCGGCACGCCCCGTCTCCCCGTCGTCATCGTCGGCGCCGGACCGGCCGGGCTCACCCTCGGCAACATCCTGCGGGCCGCCTCGATCGACTGCCTGGTGCTGGAGACGGAGACCCGCGCCTTCATCGAACAGCGGCCCCGGGCCGGGGTCATCGAGGAGTGGGCGGTACGGGGACTGGAGGAACGGGGCCTGGCCGGGCCCCTGTTGGCGCGGGCCGAGCGGCACAGCGCGTGCGAGTTCCGGTTCGCCGGGCGTCCGCACCGCATCCCCTACCACGAGCTGACGGGACGTCATCACTGGGTGTATCCGCAGCAGTTGCTCGTCACCGACCTGGTGCGCGAGTACGCCGACGTCCGCGGCGGCGCCATCGAGTTCGAGGTGCGGGACGTGCGGCTGCACGGCATGGACTCCGGCAAGCCCGCGGTCTCGTACACCGCAGGGGACGGCCGACGGCGGCTGGTGGGGGCCGACTTCGTCGCCGGGTGCGACGGCGCCCGCGGGGTGACCAGGACGGTGCTGCCCGACTGGGCGAAGACCTCCCGGCACGACTACGGCGTCGGCTGGCTGGCGCTGCTCGCCGAGGCACCGGCGTCCGCCGACTGCGTCCTGTTCGGCGTCCATCCGCGCGGCTTCGCCGGGCACATGCCGCGCAGCCCCGAGGTGACCCGCTACTACCTCCAGTGCCCGCCGGGGGACGACCCGGAGAACTGGCCGCAGGACAGGGTGTGGGCCGAGTTGCAGGAGCGGCTCGCGGCGACCGGCCGACCCCCGCTCACCGAGGGCCCGCTGATCGAGAAACGCGTCCTCGACCTGCACAACCACGTGGTGGAGCCGATGGCGTTCGGCCGCCTCTTCCTCGCCGGGGACGCGGCCCACCTGACCGCGCCGATCGCCGCGAAGGGCATGAACCTCGCCCTGCACGACGCGTTCCTGCTCGCCGACGCGCTCATCGCGTACCTGACCGAGGGCGACATCACGGGGCTGAGCGGCTACTCGGACGCCTGCCTGCGCCGCGTCTGGGACTACCAGGAGTTCTCGCAATGGCTCTCCGACGTCTACCACGGGGCGTCGTCGGGCGACCCCTACCGGGCCGGGACCACCCTCGCCCGCCTGCGCCGCCTCTTCGACTCGCCCACCGCGGCCGGGGCGTTCGCGGAGCAGTACCTCGGCGAGACGCCGGCCGGCTGAGGCGGGGCAGGTCCTCGACGCGGCTCGGGTCGGCCGACGCCGAAACAGGTTCACGGTGCGGCCTTCACCGGCTGACGCGGAGCAGGCCCTCGGTGGGGCCCGCGTCGGCTGAGGCGCACTGGTCGCCCGGTACGGCCTTCGCCGGCCGGTGCGGGTCAGGCCACGCCGAGACCCGGCAGGACGACCGCGCCGGGGAGTTCGGCGAACGCCGCGCCCGGGACCAGGAGTTTGCCGCGCCGGCGTCCGCTGCCGACCAGGACCCACGGCAGCTCGACGACCGCCGGGTCGACCAGCACCGGCCAGTCGGCGGGCAGTCCGATCGGGGTGATGCCGCCGTACTCCATGCCGGTCTCCCCGGTGGCGGTGTCCATCGGCGCGAAGGACGCCTTGCGGGCGCCGAGTCGGCGGCGGACCACCCCGTTGACGTCGACCCGGGTGGTGGACGGCACCAGGCACGCGGCGAACGAGGTCTCGCCGCCGCGCCTGCCCGCGACGACGACGCAGTTCGCGGACTGTCCGAGCAGCTCGCGCCCGTACCGCTCGACGAAGACGGCGGTGTCGGCCCACTCCGGGTCGGTGTCGACGTAGACGATCCGCTCGGCGGGCACGGTGCCGCTCCAGCGGCGTACGGCGTCGGCGACGGGCGCGGTCAGCGCGTCGAGGCGGTCGGGTGCGGGGGCGGCGTCGTCGAAGTGGCCGATGGGTGCGCGCATGGCCGCACGCTAACAGCAGCCGGGGTCCGCGGGCCGGGGCGGTTCACTGGACGGGCGGGACGGACACGGCCATGATCATCGTCAGCGGCCGGTCGCCGGTGTTGCCGTACACGTGCGGGAGCCCGGCCTCGAAGGTGACGCTCGCGCCGGTCGGCACCCGGTGCTCCACGCCGTCCACGGTGAGGGTCAGCTCGCCGGACGTGACGTGCGCGATCTCGACCGTGCCGACCGGGTGCGGGTCGGAGGGGCTGTTGTCGCCGGGCATCATGTGCCAGTCCCACATCTCCAGCGGGCCGGGCGCCTCGGTCCCGGCCAGCAGCCGGTTGTAGCTGCCCGCGTCGGTGTGCCAGAGCCGCACCGCCTGCTCGGCGGGGACGATGCGGACCTTGGGGCCCTGCTCGTAGTCGAGGAGGGTGGTGATGCTGATGCCCAGCGCGTCGCCGATCTTGACGACCGTGCCGATGCTCGGGTTGGTGCGGGCCTGCTCGATCTGGATGAGCATGCCGCGGCTGACCCCGGCGCGGGCCGCGAGGGTGTCCAGGGTGAAGCCGCGGTCGTTGCGCCAGCGTTTGACGTTGCGCGCCAGGGACTGGGTCAGCAGGTCGAGGTCCGACACGTTCCGTCCAACTCTCCACGCCCTCGTGGGGCACCGTGTTCGATGCGCGGGTGCGGTCGGCCGCACCGCGGTGCACTCGGCCGCACTGCGGTGGGGTGCACCCGATCGTGCAACGAACTGTACTGCGCGCGGTGCCGCCGGGGGTGCGCTGCGCGGGTCCCGTCAGCCGCCGTCCGGGCCGAGGTCGGCCGGCCCGGACACCGTCTCCTCGTCCAACTCCGCGAGCCGCAGCAGCTGTTCGGGCGTGATCCCGGCCGGGATCGGGACCGGGGCCGGGGTGCGCAGCGGCGGCTGCCAGCCCTCGGCCGGGGTCCAGCGGCGGACCACCCGGGCCGGGGCGCCCGCCACCACCGCGTGGTCGGGGACGGTGCCGCGGACCACCGAGCCCGCGGCCACCACCACGTTCCGGCCGATCCGGGCGCCGGGCAGGATCACCGCGCCGGTGCCGACCCAGCAGCCGGGCCCGATCTCGACCGGCTCCATCCGGGGCCACTGCTTGCCGATGGGCTGGTGGGGATCGTCGTAGGAGTGGTTGGTCGAGGTGAGGTAGACGTACGGGCCGAAGTAGCAGTCGCTGCCGATGGTGACCGTGGTGTCCGCGATGACGTGGCTGCCCCGGCCGAGGACGACGCCGTCGCCGATGCGCAGGATCGGGTCGGGGCCCAGGTCGAGGTCGGGCATGAGTCCCGCGGTGAGGGTGACCTGCTCGCCGACGACGCAGTGGGCGCCGAGGTGGATCCACGGCTCGCCGAAGACGGTGCCGAGCGGGAAGGCGAGCCGGGTGCCGGTGCCGAGGGCGCCGAACCGGAACCGGCCCGGGTGGGCGGCGGTCACCGAGCCCGTGCGCCGCACCCAGGCCCAGCCCGCGTGGACGGCGCGCTGCGGGAGCCCCCGGAACCAGGACGAGAGGGCGTTCATGGGCTTCGGCACCCGCTCACCGTACTCAGCGGGGGCGCGGCGCACGGGCGGACGGCCCTGTGATCTTCACCCCACCGGGTGGCGTACGGTGCCGGGAGGTTCCAGCACCGGCGAGGGCGAGGAGAGGCCATGGGCCAGAGGGCGTTGATCACGGAGTTCGGCGGCAAGGAGCCGCGGATCGACGAGGAGGCGTTCGTGGCGCCGAACGCCACGGTGATCGGGGACGTGACGCTGCTGGCGGGGGCCAGCGTCTGGTACGGCGCGGTGCTGCGGGGCGACGTCGAGGGGATCTCGGTGGGCGCCCGCAGCAACGTCCAGGACAACTGCACGCTCCACGCCGACCCGGGGTTCCCGGTGCGGATCGGGGAGCGGGTCTCGGTGGGGCACAACGCGGTGGTGCACGGGGCGACCGTCGGGGACGACTGCCTGATCGGGATGGGCGCGACGGTCCTCAACGGCGCGGTGATCGGGGCGGGTTCGCTGGTCGCCGCGCAGGCGCTGGTGCCGCAGGGCATGCAGGTGCCGCCCGGCTCGCTGGTGGCCGGGGTGCCCGCGAAGGTCAGGCGGGAGCTGACCGAGGAGGAGAGGCAGGGCGTGACCCTGAACGGCACGCTCTACGCGGACCTCGCGACGGCGCACCGCGAGACCCACGAGGGGTACTGAGGCTCACTCGGCGGCGGGGACGGTCTCCGCGGGGGTCTCCCGCCCGGCCGCCTCCCGCTCGGCCGCCGCCTTCTGCGCGCGGCGCCGCACCAGCAGCATCGAGCCGAGCCCGACCAGGACGGCCGCGGCGAGGCCGAAGTAGGAGAACCGCTTCAGCCAGTCCTCGGCGACGATGCCGACGTAGTAGACGACGGCGGTGGTGCCGCCCGCCCAGACGATCCCGCCGAGCACGTTGGCGATCAGGAACTTCCAGTACGGCATGTGCAGGACACCGGCCAGCGGACCGGCGAAGATGCGCAGCAGGGCGATGAAGCGGCCGAAGAAGACGGCCCACATGCCCCACTTCTCGAAGGACCGCTCGGCGGTGGCGATGTGCCCCTCGCCGAAGTGCTTCGGGAACTTCCGGCCGAGCCAGGCCAGCAGGGGGCGTCCGCCCTTGCGGCCGATGGCGTAGCCGATGGAGTCGCCGACGATGGCGCCGAGGCTGGCGCAGGCGCCGAGGATCAGGGGGTTGATCTCGGAGTGCTGCGAGGAGAGCAGGGCCGCCGAGACGAGCACGATCTCGCCCGGCAGCGGGATGCCCAGGCTCTCCAGACCGATGACCAGTCCCACCAAGGCGTAGACGGCCACCGCGGGCACGCTGTCGAGCCACTCCTGGACGTGCAAAGCCGGTTCCTCCCGATATGCGCGGTACGCGATGGATGCGACACGCGGTCCCGCGACCCTGTTCCCGGCGCGCGGCGCACGCGCGCACGCCGGAAGCCTACCGGGTCGGGCGCAGGGAGCGGCGGGCCGTCAGGGGGCCACGGTGACGGCGGTCCGCAGCGGCAGATCGCCCGCGGACGCGCCGACCCACACCGCCCTGCGGCCGGTGCCGAGGACCCGGTCGTGGCGGGCGGGGTCCCAGCAGGAGAGGGTGCGCGCGGCGACCCGCACGGTGACCAGGCGCCGCTCGCCGGGGCGCAGCGACAGCCGCCGGTAACCGGCGAGGATCCGCACGGGCTGGTCGAGGGCCAGGTCGGGCGAGGGTCCGACGTAGACCTGCGGGACGGCGATCCCGGGGCGCGGGCCGGTGTTGCGCACGGTGAAGCGGACGTCGACGCCGTCCGGGGCGGGCCGGGCGGACAGGTCCTCGTAGGCGAAGGAGGTGTAGGAGAGGCCGTGCCCGAACGGGAACAGCGGCCGGACGCCCTCGGCGTCGTACCAGCGGTGGCCGAGGTGGACGCCCTCGCGGTACTCCTCGACGCCGTCGGCCCCCGGGTAGCGGCGGGGGTCACCGGCGACGGGGTGGTGATCGTCGTCGACCGGGAAGGTCTGGGTGAGCCGTCCTCCGGGGTCGCAGTCGCCGTGCAGGACGGCCGCGGTGGCCGCCGCGCCCTCCTGCCCCGGGTAGTACATCTGGAGGACGGCGCCGGTGCCGTCGAGCCACGGCATCGAGGTGCACGACGAGGTGTTGAGGACGACGGTGGTGCGCGGGTTGGCCGCGGTGACGGCGGCGATCAGCCGCTCCTGGTTGCCGGGGAGCGCGATGGTCGCGCGGTCGCGGCCCTCGGTGGCGTCCTCGTGGGCGAAGAGGACGACGTCGTCGGCGGCGCGGGCGGCGGCGACGGCCTCGGCGACGTCGTGGGCGCGGGTGGCGGGGGTGATGCGGCGGAGCCGGAAGAGCTGTCCCGAGAGGCCGCCGCGGGCGGTGACGCGCAGGGTGTGGGTGCCCCGGGTGAGGTGCGGGGAGGCGCGGCGCACGTGCAGTCCGTCGGGGGCGGCGGTGGTGAGGCCGCCGACGAAGTACTCGTCGTAGCCGGGGGCCAGGGGGAAGAGTTCGTCGCCGTCGAGGAGGACCCGCGGGCGGGCGGTGGGGTCGCCGTCGTAGTGGAGGACGAGGGTCCAGGTCTCGGTGCGGGGGACGGTGAGGCGCCCGTCGTAGCTCCAGGTCTCTCCGGCGGCGACCCGCTGTCCCTCGGTGGTGAACGCTCCGCTCAGCACGGAGGCCGGGATCGGGTGGCCGAAGATGTCCTCGCCGAGGGCGTGCGCGACCCGCGGGGAGCGGCCCCCGAGGACGTCGAGGAAGCTGTCGGCGCGGTCCGGGACGACGTGGGCGCTGCCGCCGCCGCTCACGTAGGGCCTGGCGCCGGTCGGTCCGATGACCGCGAGGCTGCGGCCGGGGGTGAGCGGCAGGGTGCCGCGGACGTTGCGCAGCAGGGTGGCCCCGGCCTTGGCGACCTCCAGGGCGACGGCGGCACCGGCCGCCGCGTCGCGCCGGGGGCGCGGTGGGGCGCTGCCGTCGAGCAGGCCGAAGCGGTCCATGACGGCGAGGAGGCGGCGGACCGCCCGGTCGACGTGGTGCCCGGGGACCTGTCCTTCGCGGACGGCGGCCTTCAGCGGGGCGCCGAGGTAGGTGCCGTCGGGCATCTCCAGGTCGAGTCCGGCGGCGAGGGAGGCGGCCGTGCTGTGCGCGGCGGACCAGTCGGTCATCACGAAGCCCTCGAAGCCCCACCGGACGCGCAGGACGCCGGTGAGCAGGTCCGCGTTCTCGCAGGCATAGGTGGCGTCGACCTTGTTGTAGGCGCCCATGACCGCGCCGACGCCCGCCTCCACGGCCGCCTCGAACCCGCGCAGCTCGCACTCGTGCAGGGTCTGTTCGTCGACCCGTACGTCGACGGAACCGCGGTCGCGTTCCTGGTTGTTGAGGGCGAAGTGCTTGACGGTGGCGATCAGGCCCTCGCCCTGGATGCCGGTGATCTCGGCGGCGACCAGGTCCGAGGCGAGCAGCGGGTCCTCGGTGAACGTCTCGAAGTTGCGGCCCGCGTAGGGGGTGCGGATCAGGTTGACCATCGGGGAGAGCAGCACGTCCTGGCCGAGGGCGCGGCCCTCGCGTCCGATCACCTCGCCGTAGCGGCGGGCCAGTTCGGGGTCGAAAGCGGAGGCCAGCAGGACGGGTGCGGGCAGCGCCGTGGCGTGCCGGGTGACGCGGACACCGGCCGGGCCGTCGGCGAGCCGCAGCGGCGGGATGCCGAGCCGGGGCACCCCGGGGACGTGCCCGGCCTGGCCGAGCGGGTGCGAGTCGGTGGAGCCGTGCAGGAGCGAGATCTTCTCGTCGAGGGTGAGCCTGCCGAGCAGGCCGTCGACCCGGGCGCGCGCGCCGGTGCGGGCGCGGGCGTGCGCGGGGGTCGCGGGCGCGCCGGTGGCCGCCGCGGCGACGGCGATCGCGCCGCCCATCAGCCGCAGGGCGGTTCGCCGGGAGGTGACCGTGTCGGTCATGGACCGTCACTCCTTCGATGTGCGGACACGACGAGCAGGACCGCACGGGCACACGCGGTCGACTGACCGCACTATGCGGCAGAACGCCCCCACCACCCCGCTGGACACACCCCGACACGACGACGGGCGGGCGCGGCGGGGGAAGACCGGCCCGGGGAGGAGGAAACGGACGTCACCCGCGACGACACCCCGGCCCGAAGCCGGGCCGGACGGGCGAAGGTCATGACGGCACCGTCGCGGGGCGCCCCGACCCGCCCCCGGCGGGTCGGCGATCGCCGTGACGGCGGCATC
>NZ_FMCI01000308.1 GCF_900091845.1 Streptomyces sp. SolWspMP-5a-2 | reverse complement strand
CGGCTTCCTGGTGGGCGCGGGCTTCGGCGGAGGCGTCGGGGTCGGGGTCGGCGTGCAGGTCGGGGTCGGCTTCGGCGGGACGGGCGGCGGCGTCGGCTTCCGGCACACCGGCGGCACCGGCCAGTTGCGGTGTCCGGCGACCGCCACCGCGCCGGTGCCGTCCGGTCCGGTCGACGCGTACGCGCACGCGTCGGCCCGTGCCGCGCCGGCCGGCGCCCCCACCAGCAGCCAGCTCAGTGCGACCAGCGCCAAGACCCGCGCGGCCAGGGCGGATTGGGTCGATTCGGGTTGATGCACGACGGTGATGATGAAGCTTCCCGGAGCGCACCGCGCCGTGGCGGAGAAGGATTGCTTCGAACGGGGGAAACGGGCCGCCCCGCGGTTTGATCCGCTCCTTCTCCCGGGGGGCGGGGCGCGTACGGCCGTGCGACCGGAGGGTCCCCGCCGCGAGTCCGAAAAGAAATGTTCGCCGCGGTTGAACACAACCGCGGTCCCCGTGCGTACCCATGGTCGTGCGGCGGCGCAGCAGGGCGTTGCAACACCGTTGTGATGATGGGGAGTTGACGATGAAGACCACCTGGCGGAGCGCCTCACTCGCGGCAAGCGCCGTGGCGGTACTGGCGCTGACGACGGCGTGCGGTCAGGAGACCGCCCCCGCGGCGGGCAGCCAGAACGTGGGCGCCACGGCCGCCGCGGGCGGTGTCGTCGGCGTGGGCGCCAGCGCCAGCCCCAGCAATGGATACGGCGCCGACGGGCAGCCCGGCGCCGCGAGCCAGACGGCGGGCAAGCTGGCCGTCTCCGAGAACGCGGAGCTGGGCAAGACGCTCACCGACGGCACCGGCCGCACCCTCTACCGCTTCGACGCGGACACCGCCGAGCCGCCCAAGTCGAGCTGCGACGGCGACTGCGCCACCGCCTGGCCGCCGGTGCCCGCCGACGACGCCACCGCGGGGGCCGGTATCGACAAGGCCCTGCTCGGCGAGGTGACCAGGACCGACGGCTCCAAGCAGCTGACCGTCGGCGGCTGGCCCGCCTACCGCTACGCCAAGGACACCAAGGCGGGCGACATCGTCGGCCAGGGCGTCGGCGGCAAGTGGTTCGCGCTCGCCCCCGACGGCAAGAAGGCCACCCTCGCCGCCAAGCCGGGCCTGTCCACCCGCAACGACCCCAAGCTCGGCACGATCGTCGTCGACAAGAACGGCATGACGGTCTACCGCTTCCTCAAGGACGAGGCCTGGCCCAAGCCGGTCTCCGCCTGCACCGGCGCCTGCCTGGAGAAGTGGCCCGCGGTCGCCCCGGTCGCCTCCGACGACACCAAGGGCGTGCAGAAGAAGGGCCTGATGAACTTCACCCGGCCCGACGGCGTCAAGCAGCAGACCATCAACTGCTGGCCCATCTACACCTTCTCGGGCGACACGGCCGCCGGTGACACCAACGGGCAGGGCGTGGGCGGCACCTGGTACGCCGTCGCGCCCGACGGCAAGCCGGTCGGGGCGCCGAAGCAGTAACGGCCCCGCCGCTCCGCACGACGACAGAACGGCCCGTCCCCTCCGTACCGCGGAGGGGACGGGCCGTTCTGCCGTGATCCCGGGCAATTCACCCCATGACGAGGGGCCCGGCGACTGGTTGAATCGGGCAAGTGCCGCAGGCAGTGACCGGGAACGGACGGTCAATTTCCGTTTCGACTCGCTCTGTTGGCGGGCGATCAGTAGCCTCAGCTCGAACACCGGAACGCCTACGCCTTGGAGAGAGAGATGGAGCGTCCCGCCTGGGCCCCCCGTAGCATCGACATCTCGGTGCCTAGCGTTTCGCGCATCTACGACTTCTACCTGGGCGGTTCGCACAACTTCGAGGTCGACCGGGAAGCGGCCCGCAGGGCGATGGAGTTCATGCCGGGACTTCCCAAGATCATGCAGGCGAACCGGGCGTTCATGCGCCGCGCGGTGCGGTTCGCGGCCGCAGAGGGCATCACCCAGTTCCTCGACATCGGCTCCGGCATCCCGACGTTCGGCACCGTCCACGAGGTGGCCAGGGCCGCGCGCCCCGGCGCCCGCGTGGTCTACGTCGACCACGACCCGGTCGCCGTCGCGCACGGCCAGGCGGTCCTGGAAGGCGACCCGGAGACCGCCGTCGTCGCGGCCGACCTGCGCAAGCCGCAGGAGATCCTGGACGGCCCCGAGGTGCGCGGCCTGCTCGACCTGGACCGCCCGGTGGCCCTCCTGCTCGTCGCCGTACTGCACTTCGTCGAGGACGCCGACGACCCGGTCGCCGCGGTGCGGGAGTTGAGCGACGCGCTCGCACCGGGCAGCATGCTGGTGCTCACCCACGCCTCCTACGAGGGCATTCCGCTGCCGCCCGAGCAGGCAGGGCGTGTGGTGGACGTGTACAAGGACATTCGCAATCCACTGATCATGCGCTCGCGCGAGGAGATCGCGCGGTTCTTCGAGGGGTACGAGATGGTGGAACCGGGACTGGTGCCGATGCCCGACTGGCGGCCGGACACCGCGCCTGAGGACGAGGACCCCTTCGCCTACTCGGGGTTCGCCGGCGTCGGGCGCGCGGCGTGATCGCCGAGCCGGACGGGCCGGAGGACAGACTCCGCAGGTTCGCGACGATCTGGAGCCGGGCGGTCTACCCGGTCACCTCCACGTCGCTGACCAGGCCGGAGTTCGAGGACGTGCTCCTGCCCCTGGCCCGGCGGTTGAGCGACGCCCTGCACACCAGGGCCCTGGACGCCGACGAGGGCCGCGCCGTGGGCGCCGCGCTGGTCGGGGCGCACTGCACCGACCCGGACGCCCTCAGCCGCACCCTCGACTGCGTCGACGCCTACCTCGTCCTGTACTGCGGCCGTGACGGCGACCCCCAGGACCTGCGGGTGCGCGCCTCCCGCCTCCAGCACGCGATGGCCGCCGGGTTCGCCCAGGCGCTGCGCGAACGCACCCTCGCCGAGCAGGAGGCGATCTCCGCCGCCGCCCTGAAGGCGCAGGGCGTGGTCGCCGAGGCCCTGCACGCGAGCGAGGCCCGGTTCCGCGCGGTCTTCGAGGGCGCGGCGATAGGGATCGGCATCGCCGACCTGGACGGCAACATCCTCCAGACCAACAACGCCCTGATGCGCATGTTCGGCCTCACCGAGCAGGCCATCAGGGGCCGCCGGGTCACCGAGTGGACCCACGCCGAGGACGCCCCGCAGACCTGGGCCCTCTACGACGAGCTGGTCCGCGGCGAGCGCGAGCACTACCACGTGGAGAAGGCGTTCTCCCGCACCGACGGCACGGTCCTGTGGACCAACCTCACGGTCTCCCTGCTGCGGGACGCCGACGGCACCCCGCAGTACCAGCTCGCGCTGATGGAGGACACCACCGAGCGGCGGCTGCTCAACCTGCGGCTGCGCTACGAGGCCACCCACGACGCGCTGACCGGCCTGCCCAACCGGACGTTCTTCTTCGAACGCCTGGAGAAGGCGCTCGGCGCGGGCGAGGGCCAGCGCTTCGGCCTCTGCTACCTGGACCTCGACGGCTTCAAGACCGTCAACGACAGCCTCGGCCACGCGGCGGGCGACCGGCTGCTCGTCGAGGTCGCCGACCGGCTCCAGGCGTGCGCGACCGCGCCGGGCGAGATGGTCGCCCGGCTCGGCGGCGACGAGTTCGTCGCGCTGACCACGGGCCCCGACACCGAGCACGAGGTCGACGAGCTGGCGTCCCGCATCATGAACGCGATGGTCGCCCCGATCAGCGTCGACGGCCGTGAGCTGACCGTGCGCGGCAGCATCGGCATCGTCGAGGGACCCGCGGGCGAGCGCAGCCCCGCCGAGGTGCTGCGCAGCGCCGACATCACCATGTACCGCGCCAAGTCGGCCGGCGGCAACCGCTTCGAGCTGGCCGACCCGGAGGCCGACGCCCGCGCCATCACCCGGCACGGGCTGACCACCGCGCTGCCGACCGCGCTGGACCGGGGCGAGTTCTTCATCGAGTACCAGCCGCTGGTCCACCTCGGCGACGGCAGTGTCCGCGGCGCCGAGGCCCTGGTCCGCTGGCTGCACCCGCAGCACGGGGTGCTGGGGCCCGACCGCTTCATCCCGCTCGCCGAGCACACCGGCCTGATCGTGCCGCTCGGCCGCTGGGTCCTGGAGCAGTCGGTGCGCCAGGCCCGCGAGTGGCGCGAGCGGTACGCGCAGGCGGGCCCGCTGCGGATCAACGTCAACCTGTCCCCGTGCCAGCTCACCCACCCCCGGCTGGTGCAGGACACGGTGGAGATCCTGGAGCGCGCCGGGGTCGATCCCGACGCGCTCTGCCTCGAAGTCACCGAGTCGGCGCTGATCGGCGCCGACGACGACCTGCTGAAGCCGCTGCGCAGGCTCGCCGAGATGGGCGTCGACATCGCCCTGGACGACTTCGGCACCGGCTACTCCAACCTCGCCAACCTGCGCAGGCTCCCCGTGAGCGTCCTCAAGCTGGACCGCTCGTTCACCCAGGGCATGCAGCAGTACCCGGCGGACCCGGTGGACCTGAAGATCGTCGAGGGCATCGTCTCGCTGGCGCACAGCCTGGACCTCGCGGTCACGGTCGAGGGCGTGGAGACGGGCGCGCAGGCCGAGCAGCTGCGGATACTGGGCTGCGACACGGCCCAGGGCTGGTACTACGCGCGTCCGGGCCCGCCGGAGCGCCTCCACGACCTGGCCCTGGTCGACGCGACGGGCTGACCGGCCCGCCCCGCGCTCCGTGCGGGGCGCGGGGAGAAGCGCCGTCGGACTCCCGCCCGAGGGGCGCGGGGGACGGCGGGGCGGGTGCGACCGCCGCTCGCGTCCGGGCCGGTGGCTCGTCCTCGGCCCGGCCGGTGACCCTGCGTGCCGGAACCCCGGAACCCCGGAACCCCGGAACCCCGGTGCCCCGGGCTAGCGTTCCAGCAGCATCCGCTGGAGTTCGCGGGCGGCCCGGGGCGGGGCCACGTCGCTGCGGTGGGCCAGGGCGATCGTCCTGGCCAGACCCGGGCGGGCCAGCGGTGTGACCCGCAGGCCACGGCCCGACCGGGTCGCGACCATCCGCGGGACCACCGCGACCCCCAGCCCCGCCCGCACGAACCCCAGCACCGCGTCCATCTCCCCGCCCTCGACGGCGAAGTCCGGCTCGAACCCGGCGGCCCGGCAGGCGGCCACGGTCAGCTCCCGCAGGTCGTACCCGTGCCGGAACATCACCAGCCGTTCGCCCTCCAGGTCGGCGATCCGCACCGTGCGCCTCCCGGGCCCGCCCGGCGCCCGCGCCTCCGGGGACGACACCACGACCAGGTCCTCCCGCAGCAGCTCGACCGTGGTCAGCGCGGGCGACGCCGGTGGCAGCGGCAGCACGATGAGCGCCAGGTCGAGCACCCCGCGGGCCAGCTCCCGCACCAGGTCGTGGGAGCCGCTCTCCTCGATCAGCAGCCGGATCCCCGGATACCGGTCGTGGAAGGCGCGCAGCACGTCCGGCAGCAGTCCGGTGCACAGGCTCGGCGTCGCCCCCAGCCGCACCCGCCCGCTGCGCAGCTGCACCAGTTCCTGCACCTCGTGCCGCGCGGTGTCCGCGTCCGCGAGGATCCGCCGGGCCAGCGGCAGCAGTGCCTCGCCCGCGTCGGTGAGCGCGATGTTCCCGCGCGCCCGCAGGAACAGATCCGCGCCCAGCTCCCGCTCCAGGGCCTTGATCTGCTGCGAGAGCGACGGCTGGGCCACGTGGACCAGCTCGGCGGCGCGGGTGAAGTGCCGGGTCTCGGCGACGGCCACGAAGTACTGGAGCTGCTGGAACTGCATCCCCCCAGCATAGTCTCCGGCTATCGAAACGAGCCGGACCATGTCTTGGACCGATGGGCCCGTGCCGCCGTACCGTCCTAGTCATGGCTCTGGCAACGCGGACGGACCGACGGCCGTCCTTGGCACGCACCGTGTGGGACAGCTCCCTCGGCAAGAAGACCGTGATGGCCGTCAGTGGTCTGATCATGCTGCTGTACCTGGTCGTCCACATGATCGGAAACCTGAAGATCTTCTTCGGGGCGAGCGAGTTCAACCACTACGCGCACTGGCTGCGGGTCGTTGGAGAACCGTTCATGCACTACGAGTGGACGCTCTGGCTGGTCCGGATCGTGCTGGTCGTCGCCGTGATCGCGCACGCCACCTCCGCCTACCAGCTGAGCCGCCGCGACATCAAGGCCCGGCCCGTCGCCTACCGGCACAAGAAGGCGCGGGCGAGCTACGCCACCCGCACCATGCGCTGGGGCGGGATCATCCTCGGCCTCTTCATCGTCTGGCACATCCTCGACCTGACGACCGGCACCGTGCACAGCGGCGGCTTCCAGCCGGGCCACCCCTACCAGAACGTCGTCGGCACCTTCTCCACCTGGTACGGCAACGTCATCTACATCGTCGCGATGCTCGCGCTCGGCCTGCACGTGCGGCACGGCTTCTGGAGCGCCGCCCAGACCCTCGGCGCGGGCGGCCGCACCCGCGACCGCGCCCTCAAGGCCGTCGCCGATGTCCTCGCACTGCTGCTCACCCTCGGCTTCATCGCCGTGCCCGTGGGCGTCATGACCGGAGTGGTGAGCTGACCATGACCTACACCGACCACACGACCGGCGACCCGATCGCCGACACCAGGGCACCCTCCGGACCGATCCACGAGCGCTGGGACACCCGCCGCTTCGAGGCGAAGCTCGTCAACCCCGCCAACCGGCGCAAGCACACCGTGATCGTCGTCGGCACCGGCCTCGCGGGCGGCTCGGCCGGGGCCACCCTCGCCGAACAGGGCTACCACGTCGTCCAGTTCTGCTACCAGGACTCCCCGCGCCGCGCCCACTCCATCGCCGCGCAGGGCGGCATCAACGCGGCCAAGAACTACCGCAACGACGGCGACTCCGTGCACCGCCTCTTCTACGACACCGTCAAGGGCGGCGACTTCCGCGCCCGCGAGTCCAACGTGCACCGGCTGGCCCAGATCTCCGTCGAGATCATCGACCAGTGCGTCGCCCAGGGCGTGCCGTTCGCCCGCGAGTACGGCGGCCTCCTCGACACCCGCTCCTTCGGCGGCGTCCAGGTCTCCCGCACCTTCTACGCCCGCGGCCAGACGGGACAGCAGCTCCTGCTCGGCGCCTACCAGGCGCTCTCCCGGCAGATCGCCGCCGGGAACGTCGAGATGCACCCGCGCACCGAGATGCTCGACCTCCTCGTGATCGACGGGCGGGCCCGCGGGATCGTCGCCCGCGACCTCGTCACCGGCAGGATCGACACCTACGTCGCCGACGCCGTCGTCCTCGCCTCCGGCGGCTACGGCAACGTCTTCTACCTGTCGACCAACGCCATGAACTCCAACGCCACCGCCATCTGGCGGGCGCACCGGCGCGGCGCGTACTTCGCCAACCCCTGCTTCACCCAGATCCACCCCACCTGCATCCCGCGCACCGGCGACCACCAGTCCAAGCTGACCCTGATGAGCGAGTCGCTGCGCAACGACGGCCGGATCTGGGTGCCCAAGGCCAAGGGCGACGACCGCCCCGCCCACCAGATCCCCGAGGACGAGCGCGACTACTACCTGGAGCGGATCTACCCCTCCTTCGGCAACCTCGTCCCGCGCGACATCGCCTCCCGCGCCGCGAAGAACGTCTGCGACGAGGGCCGCGGCGTCGGACCCGGCGGACAGGGCGTCTACCTGGACTTCGCCGACGCCATCGCCCGGATGGGACGCGCCGCCGTCGAGGCCAAGTACGGCAACCTCTTCGACATGTACCAGCGGATCACCGACGAGGACCCCTACCGGGTGCCGATGCGGATCTACCCCGCGGTGCACTACACGATGGGCGGACTCTGGGTCGACTACGACCTCCAGACCACCGTCCCGGGCCTGTTCGCGATCGGCGAGGCCAACTTCTCCGACCACGGCGCCAACCGGCTCGGCGCGTCCGCCCTCATGCAGGGCCTGGCCGACGGCTACTTCGTGCTCCCCGCGACCATCAACGACTACCTCGCCCGCCACCCGCGGCTCGATCCCGTCACGGTCGAACACCCCGTCGTCGAAGAGGTGGTGGCGGAGACCGAGGACCGGCTCCATCTGATCCTCGCGGTCGACGGCGACCGCACCCCGGACTCCTTCCACCGCGAACTGGGCGAACTCATGTGGGAGTTCTGCGGGATGTCCCGCAGCGCCACCGGACTGCGCAAGGCGCTGGAGCGCATCCCGCAGATCCGCGAGGAGTTCTGGCGGCGCGTCAAGGTCCCCGGCACCGGCGAGGAGTTCAACCAGTCGCTGGAGAAGGCCAACCGGATCGTCGACTACCTCGAACTCGCCGAGCTGATGTGCCTGGACGCCCTGGAGCGCGCCGAGTCCTGCGGCGGTCACTTCCGCGAGGAGTCCCAGACGCCCGACGGCGAGGCCGCCCGCCGCGACGACCTGTTCGGCTACGCGGCGGCCTGGGAGTTCACCGACACCGGCGCCGCGCCCGTCCTGCACAAGGAAGACCTGGTCTTCGAGTACGTCCACCCCACCCAGCGGAGCTACGCATGAGGCTCACCCTGCGCGTCTGGCGGCAGCAGAACGCCGACGCCGAAGGCGCCATGTCCACGTACGAGGTGGACGGCATCTCCTCCGACATGTCGTTCCTCGAGATGCTCGACACCCTCAACGAGGAGCTGATCCTCAAGGGCGAGGACCCCGTCGCCTTCGACCACGACTGCCGCGAGGGCATCTGCGGCGCGTGCAGCCTGGTCATCAACGGCGACGCGCACGGCCCCGAGCGCACCACCACCTGCCAACTGCACATGCGGTCCTTCCGGGACGGCGACACCATCGACGTCGAACCCTGGCGGGCGGCGGCCTTCCCCGTCGTCAAGGACCTCGTCGTCGACCGGTCCGCCTTCGACCGGATCATCCAGGCGGGCGGCTACATCACCGCCCCGACCGGAGCCGCCCCCGAGGCGCACGCCACCCCGGTCCCCAAGCCCGACGCCGACTACTCCTTCGAGCACGCCGAGTGCATCGGCTGCGGGGCGTGCGTGGCGGCCTGCCCGAACGGCGCGGCCATGCTGTTCACCTCCGCCAAGATCAACCACCTGAACGTGCTGCCCCAGGGCGCCCCCGAACGGGAGTCCCGGGTCCTGGACATGGTCGCGACGATGGACGAGGAGGGCTTCGGCGGCTGCACCCTGGCCGGCGAGTGCGCCACCGCCTGCCCCAAGGGCATCCCCCTGTTCTCGATCACCAGCATGAACCGCGAGTGGCTGCGCGCCACCCGCAAGTCGGGCAAGCGGTAGGACCTGACCGCCCGGACCGCCGTCCCGCGCGGACGACGGACCGGGCGGACGCGGCACAGGACGGCGCGAGGCGCCCCACAGACGTTCGCCGTGAGCGCGGACGGGCGGGGCCGGGAGGTGCTCCCCGGCCCCGTCTCGCATGTCCGCGACGCGGCGCGGACACGGGCGCGGCCGGAGCATCGCGTGGCCGCGAAGTGAACGGTCACGGCGCAGCGAGCCGTTCAGCAACCTCACACCCGCGCGCTCCGCACCGGACACGCGAAGGTCAGTCGGCATCGGAAGAACAGGGGCGGCAGGCCGAAGCGCCCCGCTCGGCCGTCCCCGCCGAACCGGCCCGCGACCAGGAGAGTGCCATGACCGGCGTTTCCACGCTCGACCGTCCCCCGCAGCCCGCGGCACCCACCCGCTACACCGTCTCCCTCGCCCGCGACGAGGCCGACGTCCGTGCCGCCCAGCGGCTGCGGCACGAGGTGTTCGCCGGTGAGATGGGCGCCCTCCTCGCCTCCCCGCAGCCCGGCCTCGACATCGACGCATTCGACGCCTACTGCGACCACCTGCTGGTCCGCGAGGAGACCACCGGCCAGGTCGTCGGCACCTACCGGCTGCTGCCCCCGGAGCGCGCCGCCGTCGCCGGACGCCTCTACTCGGAGGGCGAGTTCGACCTCACCGCCCTCGACCCGATCCGGCCGGGACTGGTCGAGGTCGGCCGCTCCTGCGTGCACCCCGACCACCGCGACGGCGCCGTCATCGGCCTGATCTGGGCGGGCATCGCCCGCTACATGGTGGACCGCGGCCACGAGTGGCTCGCGGGCTGCTGCTCCGTCCCGCTGGCCGACGGCGGCGCGCTCGCCGCCGCCACCTGGGACCGGGTCGCCGCCAAGCACCTCGCCCCCGAGGAGTACCGGGTCCGCCCGCTGCGGCCGTGGACCCCGGCCACCCCCGCGGCGCCCGCCGCCCGCACCGAACTCCCCGCCCTGCTGCGCGGCTACCTGCGCCTCGGCGCCTGGGTCTGCGCCCCGCCCGCCCACGACCCGGACTTCGGGGTCGCCGACCTGTACGTGCTGCTGTCGATGCGCCGGGTCAACCCGCGCTACCTGCGGCACTTCCTCTCGCTCGTCCCGGCCTGATGAGCGTCTGGCTGCCCAGCGCGCCCTGCACCCCCGGGGCGTGCATCGAACCGGCGGGGCCGGTCACGGCCCCGCCGCGCGCGGCGCTGCGGACGGCCGCCGTCCTGCTGCTGCTCGGCGCGGGCGTCTGCCTGCTGCCCGTCGGCCGGGCCGTCCCCGCGGTCGCGGTCCGCGCCTGGTCCCGGTGGATCGTGCGGGCGGCCGGGGTCCGGCTGCGGATCACCGGGCCCGCCGTGCCCGACGGCGGCGTGCTGCTGGTCGCCAACCACATCTCCTGGCTGGACATAGCGCTGCTCGCCGCCGTCCGTCCGGCCCGCATGCTCGCCAAGGCCGAGATCCGCCGCTGGCCGGTGGCGGGCGCGCTGGTCGCGCGGGCCGGTGTGCTGTTCATCGACCGGGACCGGTTGCGCGCCCTGCCCGCGACGGTCGCCCGGGTCGCCGACGCGCTCCGCGCGGGGCGGGCCGTCGCGGTCTTCCCCGAGGGCTCCACCTGGTGCGGACGCGCCCAGGGCACCTTCCGCCGCGCCGCGTTCCAGGCCGCCCTGGACGCGGACGTCCCGGTCCAGCCGGTCCGGCTGCGCTACCGCCTCGCCTCCGGGGCCACCAGCACGGCACCCGCGTTCATCGGCGAGGAGTCGCTGCTGACGTCGGTGTGGCGGGTGGTGTCGACCCGGGGCCTGGTCGCCGAGGCCGAGATCCGCCCCGCGGTGCTCCCCGCGGCCCACCCGGACCGCCGCGCCCTGGCCCACGCGTCCCGCGTCACGGACCCCCTCGAAGCGCCCACCCGGCACCGGCTCCCGGCCGCACCCCTGGCCTGGTCCCCGATCCCCGTCACCCCCGCCCCCGTCCCCGTCGCCGTCGCCGTCGCCCCCGCGTCGGATTCCCTCGTCCCCGTGCCGGACGCCCCGGCCCCCGTTCCGGACGCCCCGGCCCCCGTGCCCGACTCCCTGGTCCCCGGCCCGGTGACCCCGGCGCCGTCCCCGCTCCCCGCGCCCGGTCACGCGCCCGTGCCCTCCCCGCGCCGTTCCGACCGGGCCCGCCCGGACCTGGCGTCCGCCCCGACGGCGGACCGGACCCCGCCGCGGACGTCGATCCGGACGTCGGTGCGGGCCCGTGTCGCCGACACGGTGGGCGTGCGGCGCCTCGGACGCCCCCGCGCCGTGGCCGCACCGGCGACCGGTACCCCGGCCGCCGACGACTGACGTCCGGCCCTTCCCGCTCCCCGGCGGCGGCCGGAGGGCGGGGCGCGGCCCTCGGGTCAGCCCAGTTCCCTGGCCAGATACGGTGCCGTCCTGCTCTCCGGGGCGCGGGAGACCGTCTCCGGGGTGCCCTCGGCGACGACGCGGCCGCCCGCGTCGCCGCCGCCGGGACCCAGGTCGATCACCCAGTCCGCGGCGGCCACCACCGTCATGTCGTGCTCCACGACGATCACCGTGTGCCCGGCGTCCACCAGGCCGTGCAGGCGGTCCATCAGGATCTCGATGTCCGCCGGGTGGAGCCCGGTGGTCGGCTCGTCCAGGAGGTAAAGGGTGTCGCCGCGCCGACCGCGCTGCAACTCGGTGGCCAGCTTGATGCGCTGCGCCTCGCCGCCGGAGAGTTCGGTGGCGGGCTGCCCCAGCCGCAGATAGCCGAGGCCCACGTCGAGCAGGGCGGCCAGGGAGCGGGCGACCGCCGGGGTGTCGGCGAAGAACTCCGCAGCGCCCTCCACCGTCAGGTCCAGCACCTGCGCGATGTTCCGCCCCCGGTACGCCACTTCGAGGGTCTCGGGGTTGTAGCGGGCCCCGCCGCAGTCCGGGCAGGGCGCGTAGGTGCTGGGAAGGAAGAGGAGTTCGACGCTGACGAACCCCTCGCCCTGACAGGTCTCGCACCGGCCGCCCGGCACGTTGAAGGAGAACCGGCCCACCCCGTACCCCCGTTCACGCGCCCGTCCGGTCGCCGCGAACTCCTTGCGCACCGCGTCGAACAGGCCCGTGTAGGTGGCCAGGTTGGAGCGGGGGGTGCGGCCGATCGGCCGCTAGTCGACGGAGACCAGCCGCCGCACCCCGGGCACCTCCTCGGTGATCTCCCCGATCAGCGTGGACTTCCCCGAGCCCGAGACGCCGGTGACGGCGGTGAACACCCCGAGCGGGAAGCGCGCCGTCACCCCGCTCAGGTTGTGCCGGGTGACCGGACCGATCTCCAACCAGCCGACGGGGGAGCGGACATGACGGGCGGGGCGGCTGGAGCGGCCGAAGAGGAAACGGGCGGTCGCCGACCCCTCGACCCCGGCCAGCTCCGCCACCGGACCGCTGTGCAGCACCCGTCCGCCGTGCTCACCGGCGCCCGGACCGACGTCCACCAGCCACTGCGCGCCCCGCACCACGTCCAGGTGGTGTTCGACCACGAACACCGAGTTGCCCGCCGCCCGCAGCCGCTCCAGCACGGTCAGCAGGGCCTCGGTGTCCGCCGGGTGCAGCCCCGCCGACGGCTCGTCCAGGACGTACACCACGCCGAACAGCCCGGACGTCAACTGGGTCGCCAGCCGCAGGCGTTGGAGTTCGCCCGCCGATAGCGTCGGGGTCGGGCGGTCCAGGCTGAGGTAGCCCAGGCCGAGTTCGAGGACCGGGCCGATCCGGGCGCGCAGGTCGTCGGTGAGGACCCGCGCCGCCTGCGAGCCGCCGCCCTCCTCGCCGAGAACGGCGGCCAGTTCCAGCAGGGGCAGCGCGGCGAGCGCGCCGATGGAGCGGCCCGCGAACGTCACCGCCGTCGCCTCCGCGCGCAGCCCCGCGCCCCCGCACACCGGGCAGGGCGCGCTGGTCAGGAACCGCTCGGCCCGCGCCCGCAGCGTCCGGCTCCGGGAGTCGGCGAACGTCTTCAGCACGTACCGCCTGGCGCTCATGTACGTGCCCTGGTACGGACGTTGGATGCGGTCGGCGTCCCGCACCGGATGCACGGTGACCACCGGCTGCTCGTCGGTGAACAGGATCCAACGGCGCTCCTCGGCGGGCAGGTCGCGCCAGGGCACGTCGACCGGGTGACCGAGCGCGTCGAGGATGTCCCGCAGGTTCTTGCCCTGCCAGGCCCCGGGCCAGGCGGCGATCGCGCCGTCCCGGATCGACAGCGACGGATCGGGCACCAGCGACTCCTCGGTCGTCCGGTGCACCCGGCCGAGCCCGTGGCACTCGGGGCAGGCACCGGCCGCCGTGTTCGGCGAGAAGGCGTCCGAGTCCAGCCGCTCGGCGCCCGGCGGGTAGTCGCCCGCCCGGGAGAACAGCATCCGCAGCGAGTTCGACAGGTTGGTGACCGTGCCCACCGACGAGCGCGAGGACGGCGACGAGCGCCGCTGCTGGAGCGATACGGCCGGCGGCAGCCCGCTGATCCCGCCCACCGCGGGCGCCCCGACCTGGTGGATCAGCCGCCGCGCGTACGGCGCCACCGACTCGAAGTAGCGGCGCTGCGCCTCCGCGTAGATCGTGCCGAACGCCAGCGACGACTTCCCCGACCCCGACACCCCGGTGAAGACGGCCAGCACGTCCCGCGGGATGTCGACGTCCACGCCCCGCAGATTGTGCTCACGGGCGCCCCGGACCCGGACGTACGGATCGTGCCCGTCCGGGGGAGCGGGCGGCGCGGCGGCGGGGACGGACGGGCGGGGCGTGGGCATGGAGGGGCTCCGGGGGCGGTCGGTGATCCCTCGATCGTATGCGGGGCCCGCGCCGGTCGCGCGACCGGCGCGGGTGCGGGGGGCCGGGCCCTGTGCCACGTTGGAAGGCGGGGACGCCGGTCGTCGCACGGAAGGGCCTGTGGGCATGACCACTCCAGGATTCGGATTCGGACGCAGCCCCTTCGAGGAGTTCGACGAGCTGATGTCCCGGTTCTTCGGCGGCGCGGGCGGCGCTCCCGGCGGCCCCGCGCCGACCCGCAGGGCGCAGCGCGTCGACATCGGCGCCCTGCTGTCCGAGCGGGCCCGCGAGCTGGTCGCCGAGGCCCGTGAGCTGGCCGCGGCCGAGGGCGCCGAGGACCTCGACGCCCGCCATCTGCTGGCCGCCGCGACCCGGCACGACTCCACCCGCAGGCTCCTCACCGAGGCGGGCGCCGACCCCGACCGGATCAGGGAGCGGCTCACCGCCGCGCCGGACGGCGCCGTACGCACCGAACCCGCCACCCTCACCCCGGCCGCCAAACGCGCCCTGCTCGACGCCTACCGGCTCTCCCGCGAGGAGGGCTCCTCCTACATCGGCCCCGAGCACCTGCTGCGCGCCCTGGCCGCCAACCCCGGGTCGACCGCCGCGCGCGCCCTCACCGACGGCGGCTGGGAGGGCGCGCGGCTGCCCGCGCCCGAGCCCGAACGCAGGCCGGGCCCCAGCAGCACCCCCACGCTCGACGAGTACGGCCGCGACCTCACCGACGACGCCCGCGCCGGGCGCCTCGACCCGGTGATCGGGCGGGACGACGAGGTGGAGCAGACCATCGAGGTGCTCTCCCGGCGCGGCAAGAACAACCCGGTCCTGATCGGCGACCCCGGGGTCGGCAAGACCGCGATCATCGAGGGCATCGCCCAGCGGATCGCGGCCGACGACGTCCCCCGCACCCTCGCGGGCAAGCGGCTGGTCTCCCTCGACCTCGCCGGGCTGGTCGCCGGGACCAAGTACCGGGGCGAGTTCGAGGAACGGCTGAAGAAGGTGCTCGACGAGGTCCGCGAACACGCCGACGAACTGGTGCTGTTCCTCGACGAGTTGCACACCGTCGTCGGTGCGGGCGGCGGCGGGGACGGCGCCCTGGACGCGGGCAACATGCTCAAACCGGCGCTGGCCAGAGGCGAGTTGCACCTGATCGGCGCGACCACCGTGGACGAGTACCGCAGGCACATCGAGAAGGACGCCGCCCTGGAGCGCCGGTTCGCGCCGATCCTGGTGGGCGAGCCGTCCGTCGACGACACCATCGGGATCCTGCGCGGGCTGCGCGACCGCTACGAGGCCCACCACCAGGTCAGGATCACCGACGAGGCGGTCGTCGCGGCGGCCGAGCTGTCCGACCGGTACATCACCTCCCGGTTCCTGCCCGACAAGGCGATCGACCTGATGGACCAGGCCGCCGCCCGGGTCAGGCTGCGCGGCGGGACCCCGCCCCCGGACACCCGCGACATCGAGGACCGGCTCGCCGCCCTGGGCCGGGAGAAGGACCAGGCCGTCGCCGACGAGGAGTACGAACGGGCCAGGGAGCTGCGCGACCTGATCACCGAGACCGAGGCGGAGCTGGCCGGGTCCGGACGGGGCGAGGAGCGGACCCCCGAGGTCACGGCCGAGGACGTCGCCGAGGTCGTCTCCCGCACCACCGGCATCCCGGTCGCCCAGCTGACCGAGGAGGAGCGGGCGCGGCTGACCAGGCTGGAGGAGCACCTGCACGAGCGGGTGGTCGGACAGGACGAGGCGATCTCCGCCGTGGCCCGCTCCGTGCGCCGCGCCCGCGCGGGCATGAGCGACCCGGACCGGCCCGTCGGCAGCTTCCTGTTCCTCGGCCCCACCGGCGTCGGCAAGACCGAACTGGCCCGCGCCCTCGCCGTCGCCCTCTTCGGCGACGAGAACCGCATGATCCGGCTCGACATGAGCGAGTTCCAGGAGCGGCACACCGTCTCCCGGCTGATCGGCGCCCCGCCCGGCTACGTCGGCCACGAGGAGGCGGGCCAGCTCACCGAGGCCGTCCGCAGGCAGCCCTACGCCGTGCTGCTGCTCGACGAGGTGGAGAAGGCGCACCCGGACGTCTTCAACACCCTGCTGCAACTCCTCGACGACGGCCGCCTCACCGACTCCCAGGGCCGCACCGTCGACTTCAAGAACACCGTCGTCATCATGACGTCGAACATCGGCGCCGACCGGATCCTCGCGGCGGGCGTCGACGACTACGGCACGGTGCGCTCCTCCGTGATGCCGGTCCTCAACCAGCACTTCCGCCCGGAGTTCCTCAACCGGATCGACGAGATCATCGTCTTCCGCGGCCTGGACCGCGCCCAGTTGCGGCAGATCGTCGCGCTGCTGCTCGACCACACCAGACGGCGGCTGCGCGCCCAGGACGTCGGTCTCGAGGTCACCGACGCGGCGGCCGACCTGCTCGCCGAACTCGGCCACCAGCCCGAGTTCGGCGCCCGCCCGCTGCGCCGCACCATCCAGCGCGAGGTCGACGACCGGCTCGCCGACCTGCTCCTCGCGGGCGACCTGATGGCGGGCGACCAGGCCCGGGTGGACGCGGCCGACGGGACCTTCCTGGTCACCGCCCACCGCGCGGCGGCCGAGCCAGGGCCGCCGGAGGCCGAGCCGGGGCCGCCTGGGGTCGGGGAGGACCAGGGCCGGTGACCGCGGGGACGCCCCCGGCGTCCGCGATCAGCGCCCCCGCGCGCCGCCCGCCGCGGCCGACGGGGCGCGGGCGCCGCCGAAGAGGGCGGCGAGGCGCCGGTAGGAGTCGAGCAGGGCCGTCCGGTCCCAGGTGCTGGTGGTGACCAGCACCTCCTGGGCGCCCGTCTCCGCCAGCACCGCCTCCAGCTCCGCCCCGACCTGCTCTGCCGTCCCGGCGAGCTGCCCGGTCAGGCCCTTCTCGTAGAGTCCGCGCTCCCGGTCGGTCATGGCGAGCGCCTCGACGCGCTCGGCGGGGGCCAGCGGCGGGAAGGTGCCCCGGGTGCGGGAATACGCCATCGACCAGGCCTCCGGGACCAGCAGCCGCCGGGCCGCCGCGGGGTCGGCGGCGACCGCGACCGTGCCGGAGACGACCACGTACGGCTCGGCCGCCCACGGGGAGGGCCGGAAACCGGCCCGGTAGGCGTCGACGCCGCGCCGCATCCGCTCCCGGTCGCGGAGGTCGCCGATCACCATCGGCAGCCCGGCGCGGGCCGCGATCCGGGCGCCGTCCCCCATGGCCAGCACGAACGGCGGCACGGTGAGCCCCTCCGACGGCCGGGCCCGCACGCCGGTCGGGGAGGTGCCGCGGAACCAGCCCAGCAGCTCGTCGAGCTGTCCCGCGAAGTCCTCGGCGTCGTCCTTGCCGTGCCCGAGCGCCTTGCGCACCCCGCCGGTGAAGCCCACGGAGCGCCCGAGCCCCATGTCGATCCGCCCGGGAAAGAGGGATTCGAGGACGCCGAACTGCTCGGCCACCACGAGCGGCCGGTGGTTGGGCAGCATCACCCCGCCGGTGCCGACCCGGATGGTGCGGGTGGCCGCGGCGACGGCGGCCGCGAGCACGGTCGGCGCCGAACCGGCCACCCCGGGCACCCCGTGGTGCTCGGAGACCCAGAACCGGTGGTAGCCGAGCCCTTCCAGGTCCTGGGCCAGCCGCACGGTGTCCCGCAGCGCCTGCGCGTCGGAGTGGCCCTCGCGGGTGCGGGAGCGGTCGAGGACGGAGAAGCGGACGCCGCCGATCAGAGAACTCACACAGGGTTCAACGTCACAGGGCCCGCCGGATTCCCGTGCTCCAGGTCGCAGGCGTCGTCGACGCCGTGGGTCTCCCAGGCCGGGAAGGGGTCGGCGGCGGGCGGCGGCTCGCCGGGCCCGAGCAGACAGCGGTCCAGGGCGGCACGGAGGGCGCCGGCGTCCAGACCGGTGCCGATGAAGACCAGCTCCTGGGCGTACGGCGCCTGGTCGTCGCGGGCGGCGGACGGCTCGAAGCGGGCCACCGAGCCAGCCTGCGACCACAGGCCCGTCACCCGCGGGCGGCTCGCCAGGGTGAAGAACCCCTTGGAGCGCAGCACCCGTCCGAAGCCGCCGCCGTCCAGCTCCTCGGTGACGAAGTTCCACAACCGGCCCTGGTGGAAGGGGAGTCGGGAGCGGAACACGGTCGAGGAGATGCCGTACTCCTCGGTCTCCGGGACGTGTTCGCCGTTCAGCTCCCGCACCCAGCCCGGTGCCTGCTGGGCGCGCTCCAGGTCGAACAGGCCGGTGCCGAGCACCTGTCGCAGGTCCACCCGGCCCCGGCGCGCGGGGACGATCCTGGCGACGGGGTTGAGCCGGGCGAGCGCGGCCCGCAGCCGCCGCGACGTCGCCTCGTCGACGAGGTCGAGCTTGTTGAGGACGACGACGTCCGCGAACTCGACCTGGTCGACGAGGAGATCGCTGACCGTGCGGTCGTCGTCCTCGAACGGGGCGATGCCGCGCGCGGCGAGTTCGTCGCCGCGCGCCAGCTCGGGCAGGAAGTGCGCCGCGTCCACGACGGTGACCATCGTGTCGAGGGCGGCCACGTCCCCGAGGCAGGCGCCGTCGTCGCGGGCGAAGGCGAACGTGGCGGCGACGGGCAGCGGTTCGGAGATGCCGGAGCTCTCGATCAGCAGGTGGTCGAAGCGGCCCTCGCGGGCCAGCCGGTCGACCTCCACCAGCAGATCGTCGCGCAGGGTGCAGCAGATGCACCCGTTGGTCATCTCGACCAGGCGCTCCTCGGTCCTGGAGAGGGCCGCGCCGCCGCCGCGCACCAGCGCCGCGTCGATGTTGACCTCGCTCATGTCGTTGACGATCACGGCGACCCGGAGCCCCTCGCGGTTGGCGAGGACGTGGTTGAGCAGGGTGGTCTTGCCGGCGCCGAGGAAGCCGGACAGGACGGTGACGGGCAGGCGCTGGTGCGGCACGCGGGCTCAGCCCCCGGGGCGCAGCAGTCCGCGTTCGTACGCCCTGACCAGGTGCTGCGGCACCAGGTGGCGGACGCCGTCGACGGTGACCGGGACCAGCGCGGGCGTGGCCGCCTTCCACTGGGCGCGGCGGTGGCGGGTGTTGCTGCGGGACATCTTCCGCTTGGGGACAGCCATGGGGAACCTCGTCGAGTCGGTGGGCGCGCGGGAGCTGCCGGAACGGCGGAGGGCGCGCACCGCGGACGCTATATGAAAATGGTTCCCATGAGCAATACGGATCCGTTCAGCGGCGGCCCCGCTTGCGTATCTCCGGCCGGGGCGGAGCGATGAACTGCAGCTCCAGGGTGACCGGCGGCTCGGCGAGCCCCGGGCCGCCGGCCGCGGCCCAGCCCGCGATCTCCTCCGTGCAGTCCTCGTCCATCGCGAACCCGATCCAGGTGGGCCGCCCACCCGCCCGCCGCCCGGCCGCCGACGGCTGCACGACGACGACGTTCGCCTGGTCGCAGGGGCCGAGGCAGTCCGTCGTCCGCACCTGGAAGCCGTGCTCGGCCGCCGCCGCGCGCAGCCGCTCCAGTTGCCAGGCGTGGTCGAAGCCCGGGTGCTTGCGCGGGTCGCCGCAGCAGCAGCCCCGGCACACCACGAGGGTGCACGGACGCTGCCGGGCGGCGCCGATCAGGGCGGTGCGGGGGGAGGGGAGGGCGGAGGGTGACATGGGAGAAGCATGATCCATCCGCCCGCCCGCACAAAAGGGCGGGCCGATCGAGGGCCCCGCGGGGTGTCCCGGGCGGCTGTCCAAGGGTGCACCTGCGGGGCGACGGCGACCGCAGGCCCGCCCGCCGCACCGAGCTGGAGGTGCTGCGCGAACTGGCCCGCACCCGGCGGGTCCGGATGCTCGTCGACGACGACGAACTGGTCTGCGACGACGCCGAGCGCGCCGGGTTCGCCATCGTGCGGGCGCGCTGGACGGCCCCGTCGCGGGCGCTGGACGAGGCCCAGGAGTGGGACGGGCGGACCTGACGGCCGCTGTCGGCCGCAGGGCGTCAGGCCGGGTCGTCGAGCCGGAAGCCGACCTTGAGGCCGACCTGCCAGTGCGCGACCTGGCCGTCCTCGATGTGGCCGCGCACCTGGGTCACCTCGAACCAGTCGAGGTTGCGCACGGTCTGCGAGGCGCGGGCGATCCCGTTGCGGACGGCCTGTTCGACGCCGTCGGGGGAGGTGCCGACGATCTCGGTGACCCGGTAGGTGTGGTGGGACATGCGGGAGCTCCTCTCGGCGGCCCGCGACGGCGGGAGCGTCGCGGGGGGCACGCGTCACTCCACCGTGCCCCAAGGTGCCGCGCGGCGCGAGACGTCCGGCGCTCCGGATGCGCCGTGCGGCGGGTTGCCGTCCGGCGATCCGGGCACGCCGTGCGGGGCTGCCGTCCGGCGCTCCGGACACGCCGTGCGGCGGGCTGCCGTCCGGTGCGCCGGTCCGCCTGCGGTTTCTCCTCCGGAGCGCCGGACCCGGGGGCGCCGCGGGGGCCGGGCGCGACCTCGGCGGAGCACCGGCGCACTTGACCTCCGCATTGGTCCATACCAAAATCCGGAACACCCGTACGAGTCCGGTACTCGTCCCCCACGTCGGGCTCCCTTCCCCTGTCCAGCAGAGAGAACAGGACCCCTCGTGAGACGTCGAAGCCTGCTCGCCGCCTGCGCGTCCGCCGGTCTGCTCGCCGGGTGTGGACTGCTGCCCGGCGGCGGCGAACGGCGCACGGTCACCGTGTGGTTGATGAAGGGCAGCGCCCCCGAGGAGTTCCTGCGGCGCTTCACCGAGGAGTTCGAGCGCAAGAACTCCGGTCTGCGGCTCGACATCCGCATCCAGGAATGGACCGGCATCGGCGACAAGGTGCAGGCCGCCCTGGACACCGGGACGGACGACGGCCCCGACGTCATCGAGGTCGGCAACACCCAGGTCCCGCAGTACGTCGAGCGCGACCGGCTGCTCGACCTCACCCTGGAGGCCCGGCTGCACTGGGGCGGCGAGGACTGGCTGCCCGGCCTCGCCGAACCGGGACAGCTGATGTCCCACCAGTACGGCATCCCCTGGTACGCGGCCAACCGGGTGGTCATCTACCGCAAGGACCTCTTCGCACGGGCCGGTGTCACCGCGCCGCCCCGCGACCAGGACGCCTGGCTCGACGCCACCGAGAAGCTCGACTCCGGCGGCGACCAGGGCATCTACCTCGCGGGGCAGGACTGGTACACGCTCGCCGGGTTCATCTGGGAGGAGGGCGGCGGTCTCGCCGACGACGGGGGCGGCGGTGGCTGGCACGGCACCCTGGACTCCCCGGCCGCGCTGCGCGGGATGGACTTCTACCAGCGGTTGCAGGCGCTCGGCAGGGGGCCCGTGGCCGCCGACGAGGAACACCCGCCCCAGGCCCAGGTGTTCGCGCGCGGCCGGGTCGCCCAGATGGTGGCCGTGCCGGGACTCGCCCGCACGGTCGTCGAGCAGAACCCGGAACTCAAGGGGAAGTTGGGCTTCTTCCCGGTGCCGGGACGGCTCGCCGGACGGCCCGGAGCGGTCTTCATCGGCGGCTCCGACCTCGTCGTTCCCAACAACTCCCGGCAGCGGGAGGGCGCGGTCGCGGTCGTCGCCGCCCTGACCGGCGCCCGCTGGGACACCGAGCTGGCCCGCACCATGAACTACGTGCCCAACAAGAAGGCGCTCGCCGCGTCCGTCGGCGACGAGGAGGGGGTCGCCGCGATGGCCGCGGGCGCCGCCCGGGGGCAGGCCACGCCCAACTCCCCGCAGTGGGGCAAGGTCGAGGCCGACAACCCGATCAAGGAGTACATGACCAAGGTGCTCGGCGGCGCCGACCCGGCGACCGAGGCGCGGCGCGCGTCCCGCCGGATCACCGAGACGCTCACCTCGGTGGGGTGACTGGTGCCGTGACCGGAGACGCTCGCCGGTGAACCTCTCCGGTCGGGGCACCGGCCGGGTGCGGAGGGCGCCGGGACCGGACGGCCCCGGCGCCCGGCACGTCAGCGGCAGGTGCTCAGGGACAGCGCGAAGCGGCCCTCGGAGTCCGTCCACCAGTGGGACAGCGAGAGCCCCGCGGCGTCCAGTTCGGCGCTCACGCTGTCGCGCCTGAACTTCGCGGAGATCTCGGTGCGCAGCTCCTCACCGGCCGCGAACTCCACGGCGAGGCCCAGCGCGGGCACCTTCACCGTCTGGTCGGCGCGGGAGCGCAGCCGCATCTCGATCCACTCGTTGCGCGCGTCCCAGAGGGCGACGTGGTCGAACGCGTCCGGGTCGAAGTCGGCGCCCAGCTCCCGGTTGACGACCGTCAGGACGTTCTTGTCGAAGGCGGCCGTCACCCCGGCCGCGTCGTCGTACGCCCGGACCAGCACCTCCTCGTCCTTCACCAGGTCGGTGCCGAGCAGCAGCGCGTCACCGGGGGAGAGCAGGCCGCGGATCGAGCCGAGGAACGCGGCCCGCTCCACCGGCGGCAGGTTGCCGATCGTGCCGCCGAGGAAGGCCACCAGCCGCGGCCCCGGCGTCCGCGGCAGCGCCAGGGCGGCCGTGAAGTCGGCGATCAGGGCGTGCACCTGGAGGCCGGGACGCTCCGCGATCAGCGCCTGCCCGGCCTGGGTGAGCGCGCTCTCGCTGACGTCGACGGGGACGTAGGTGTGCAGGCCGGTGAGGGCCTCGATGAGGTGGCGGGTCTTCTCCGAGGAGCCCGAGCCGAGTTCGACGAGGGTGCGGGCGCCGGTCACCGAGGCGATCTCGGCGGAGCGGCCGACCAGGATCTCCCGCTCGGCGCGCGTCGGGTAGTACTCGGGCAGTTCGGTGATGCGCTCGAACAGGTCGCTGCCGTGCGCGTCGTAGAACCACTTGGGCGGCAGGGTCTTCGGGGTGCCGGTGAGGCCGCGCAGCACGTCGGCGCGGAGCGCGGCGTCCGTGGCGTCCTCGGGCAGGGTGCGGGTGAGAAGGAACGGGCTCACGTACGGGGCTCCTTCGACGGTGCGGGTGCCGAGCCGGGGCTCGGCTCCTTCAACTCGGTGAGCAGCAGTTCCGTGCGGCTCGCGGTGAGCAGGGTGCGGTCCGGGACCTCCTGCCAGTGCGGATCGTCGTCATAGGGCTCGGACGCGACGACGGTGCCGCGGTCCGGGTCGGCCAGGTACCAGAGGGTGTCGCCCCAGGCGGTCGCGGCGATGGTGTCGGCGCCCGCCAGCAGCAGGTTGAGCCGGGCACCGGGGGACGCCTCGGCGACCTCCGTGACGGCGCCTGCCAGGGCGCGGCCCGGATCGTCACCGGCCCGCAGTCCGGCCAGCACCAGCGCCCACACGAACGCCGAGTCGTTGCGGGCCTCCAGGGAGAGCAGGTCCGCCGCGGGCAGCGCCGGGACCAGCGGGGCGAGCGAACCGGGCCAGCCGGGGACCGCGCCGTTGTGGCTGAACAGATATCCCTCGGCGGAGAAGGGCGCCGCCGCGGCCTCCCCGTCGGCGCCCGGCAGGGTCGCGTCCCGGACGGCGGCCAGCAGCGACCCGGACCGCACGACCCGGGTCAGATCGGCGAAGGTCAGATCCGCCCAGACCGGCCCGGCCCGCCGGTACCTGGCCGGTACCGGATCGCCGTCCGCGAACCAACCGACTCCGAAACCATCGGCGTTGACGGTCCCGTGGCGCTGTCTGCGCGGCTGCCAGGACTGCCGGGTGAGCCCGTGCGGGGGCTCCGTCAGCAGTGCGCCGAGCGGTACGGGCCGCCCCAGGTAGGCGAGGTGACGGCACATCAGGCGGTCGCCGAACGCGCGGTGCGGAACCCGGAGAAGATCTGCCGTCTGATCGGGTAGTCCCAGTTGCGGAACGTGCCCCGGCAGGCCACCGCGTCCACGGCGAACGAGCCGCCGCGCAGCACCTTGTGCTCGGGCCCGAAGAACACCTCCGAGTACTCCTTGTACGGGAACGCCCGGAACCCCGGGTAGGGCAGGAAGTCGCTGGACGTCCACTCCCACACGTCCCCGATCAACTGCCGTACGCCGAGCGGCGACTCGCCCGCCGGGTAGCTGCCCGCCGGGGCCGGGCGCAGATGGCGCTGGCCGAGGTTGGCGTGTTCGGGCCCCGGGTCGGCGTCGCCCCACGGGTAGCGCGTCGAGCGGTCGCCCGCGGGGTCGTGCCGGGCGGCCTTCTCCCACTCGGCCTCGGTCGGCAGCCGCCGTCCGGCCCAGCGGGCGTACGCGTCCGCCTCGTACCAGCACACGTGCACCACCGGCTCGTCGGCCGGTACCGCCTCGGTGACCCCGAACCGGCGGCGCAGCCACTGCCTGCCGTCCCGGTGCCAGAACAGCGGCGCGCCGATCCCGGAGCGGCGGACGTGCGCCCAGCCCGCCGGGGCCCACCAGCGCTCGTCCTCGTAGCCGCCGTCCTCGATGAACGCCTGGTAGGCGCCGTTGGTGACCGGCGCGGTGTCGAGGTGGAACGGCGCCACCTCGCGCCGGTGCGCCGGGCGTTCGTTGTCGAGCGCCCAGGGTTCGTCCGAGGTGCCCATGGTGAACGGGCCCCCGGGGACCAGGACTTCGGCCGGTCCGGTGTGCAGCGGCGCCGGTGCCGGATCGGGGGCCGTCAGCGCCGTGGGGCCGGTACGCAGCTGATGGGTGATCAGCATCGTCTCGTCGTGCTGCTGTTCGTGCTGGGCGATCATCCCGAAGGCGAAACCGGCCTCGGTCAGCCGGGTGCCGTGGAACGCGGTGCTCTCCAGCACGTCGAGGGCGCGGCCGCGGACCTCGGCCGCGTAGGCGCGGGCCTCCGCCGGGGACAGCAGCGGCAGCGAGGGACGGGCCGAGCGCGGGTGCTCGAAGGCGTCGTAGATGCCGTCGATCTCCGGCCGTATCGCCTCGCGGCCCGCCACGGTCCGCAGCAGCCACTGCTCCTCCTGGTTGCCGATGTGCGCGAGGTCCCAGACCAGCGGCGACATCAGCGGGGAGTGCTGGGCGGTGAGGTCGGGGTCCTCGACGCAACTGGTCAGCAGGGTGGTGCGGGCGCGCGCGGTGGTGAGGGTGGCCACCGCCCGCTCCCGCAGCGCCTCGGCGTCGGGGGCAGGGTCGGTCATGTGCGGTCGTCCTTCCCAGGTGCGCGCGCGGTGGTGCCGCGCAGGTGGTCGAGCAGCTCGTCGGCGGGGCAGCGGCCCCGCAGGACGTACCGGTCCAGGTGGGCCGCCACCGCGTCGGTGACCTCGGTGGTGGCGCCGAGTCCGGGCAGCGCGTCCAGGGCCGCCGCGAAGCAGGCGACGGCCGCCTCGTGCAGCTCCGGGTCGGTCAGGGCGTGCCGGGCCGCGTCGGTCCACAGCGGGTTGTGCGGCGCGGGCAGCCCGAGGCCCCGTTCGGCCAGCGGCTTCACCGCCCGGTAGGCGGTCTCGGCCGCCTCGGGGTCGTCGAACAGGGCGGCCGTGACGGCGAGCGGCACGATCCAGCCGTCGTCGCCCGGCTGCGCGTCGATCATCCGCAGCTCCAGGTGCCCGCGGGGTCTGACCGGCGGGAACAGGGTGGTGATGTGGTAGTCGAGGTCCGCCCTGGTGGGCGTCCCCGATCTGGTCCACTCCCGGAAGGTGAGCCCGTCCGGTACCTCCCAGGGCCCGCTGTCGCGCCGCAGGCACATCACCGGCGCGTCGAGCACGTGCCGGGCCCAGGCGCCCCGGGGGTCGCCGTTGAGCGGGGGTGCCCCGGCGCGGCCGGGGCCGATCTCCGCCCAGAGAAGCTGCCGGGTGGAGCGCCAGCCGGTGGGCGCGTTCCCGGCGAGCGGCGAGTTGGCGAACGCGGCCACCAGGACCGGGCCCAGCTGGTGGGCCAGCCACCAGCGGCGTCCGTGCCCGAGCGGCCCCGGTTCCTCGAACCCGGAGTCCACGCAGACCTGGACGGAGGCGGAGGAGCACATCATGGCGCGGCCGGCCGGACCGGTGCGGTCAAGGCAGGCTTCCATGGCGTCGTAGCGGGGTTCGCGCAGATAGCGGCGCGGGGTGTGCCAGGGGTCATGGCCGAGACCCACGAGCCCGAGGTCCTGTCGGGCGAGAGCCGAGCGGACGGCGTCGAGGTCGGCGGAGACGGTGGTGACGCACTCCATGAGGGAGGTCGCGGGTGGCGAGCTGAGTTCGAGCTGGCCGCCGGGTTCGACGGTGAGCGCCGACGCGAGGGGGACGGCGCGCAGGGCGGCGTAGGCCGCTCCGAGCCGGTCCGCCGTCACGGGGCGCAACGGGTCGCGCAGGTCGTGGACGAGCCATTCCACTTCCACCCCGAGGACTCGGGGTGGTCCTGTCTTGAAGCAGATGCCCCTGACCAGGGCTTCCACCTCGGCTTCGGTGACCGCGAGGCGCGCAGTACGGGGGTCCGTACAGTCGCCCGGGTCACTCAGTGCTTCGGACATGTCGGGATCCCTTCGGAGATTCCACCATGCCGCCGGTCCGGTTCGGCGGGCGTCCGGGCGGCGGCACTCGTCCAAGCCAAGACCTTCCCGCCGGTCCGCACAAGGGTGCGTACCCGGACGTTCCGGCTCGGTCATGCTCGCTTCCCGGCTGTTTCGCTTCGGCTTTCCCGGTAGTTCCCGCTTCTTCTGGGTCGGTACCGTTTGTTTCCGGCCTATGTCGATCGTTGTCGCTCGCTTCCGATCGGGGCAGGCCCGGGAAAACGCGTTGCGCCACGCGTCAAGCATCGCCCACGATGCGTGCGTGAGCACGACGGGGGAGACCGTGCGGGGCGCGCCCACGGCGCCCACGGGGGTGGCGCCCTGAGCGAGCGCCTGCGCGGGCCCACCCGGCGGAGCGAGCGGATCCCGGCTGCCGGGCGGTTCCGGCCGGTCGTCGGCGGCATCCAGGCGGTTCGCCCGCACGTGGCGCCGCCGGGGGTGCGGCGGACGGGTCGGGCGGGGCGGCGGGGCGCACCCCTCGAAGCAAGGGGCGGGCCCGCCCGGAGTGAGGAGCGGGCCCGTCCGGAGCGTCAGCTCCAGCCGTAGCGCTCCCGGAGCCGGTTGCGCACCAGGTTGAACCGGCCGCGGTCCAGGGCGCACGCCTCCCGGCGCATGCCGTCGTCGTGCAGCCGCAGCACCCGGTCCACGTCCACCCACGAGTCGCGTCCCGACCGGTCCCACGGTCCCGACCCGATCGCCACCCACTCGTGGTCGCCGTCGTGCCGCTTGCTGGAGAGCTGGACGGCGAGCACGGTGCCGGTGGCCTCACGGGCCACCACGAGCACCGGACGGTCCTTGCCCCGCCCGTCGTTCTCCTCGAACGGCACCCAGGTCCAGACGATCTCGCCCGGGTCCGGGTCGCCGTCGTGTTCGGGGGAGTACTCGGTGCGGACCTGGCCGACCTCGCGCGGGTCGGTCTCGGTGGTCGCGGTGGGGCCGAAACGGCCCGGGACGTTCTCATCGGTAAAGGCAGTCACGGGGGCACTGTATGAGGTGCTGCCGCGCGGCGCGTCGGCGCCTCGGCGCGGAGCACGCCCGGCGCCGGCGTCCCCGTCGCCGGGGTGATGCTCCAACAAGCGGTCAAGTGCCCCTCGTGGCCGTCGTGTTCTGCTCCATGGCGGCCAACCAGCCTGCTGGCACTACGAGTTGACCGCGCACCCCTTTACTGCCCGGCCCATTGACGCCCCCGCGCCCCACCCCTACCTTCTGACCGGCTTCCCGAACCGCGGTCGGAATACCGAACGCGCAGGACGACGGAAGCCCCCACGCGTTCCCGCCCACGTCCGAGGGAGAGCCGCCCGTGACCCCGCCCCGCCCCGCACCGTCCCGCCGCGCGCTGCTGCGCGCACTGGCCGCCCTGCCCGCCTCGGCGCTCGTCCTCGGCGAGGCCCCCGGCCTCCTCGGCACCGCCCTCGCCGCCGCGCCGCCGAGCGGCTCTGCCACCCGCTACACCATCGTGCCGTTCCTGAACAGCGACGACGGCACGGTGAACGTCTACCAGTCCGACGACGCCACCGACTTCCGCCTGCTCAAGTCGGCCGCCTACCGGCCCCCGAGCGGCAGGATCAGGGACGCCGCCCTCCTCAAGCACACCGACGGCTTCTACTACGTCACCTACACCACGCACACCTGGCAGGACCCGAGCACCACCATCGGCTTCGCGCGCAGCGCCGACCGCGTCAACTGGACCTGGCTGTACGACTTCCCGGTGCCGATCACCGGCCTCTCCCGCGCCTGGGCCCCGGAGTGGTTCGTCGACGGCGACGGCAGCGTCGCCGTCATCGTGTCCTGCTCGGTCACCTCCGACGAGTGGATCTTCACGCCGTATCTGCTGAAGGCCACGAACTCCGCCCTGACCGCCTGGAGTTCACCGGTCGCCCTGTCCGGCATCGGCCCCAACCACATCGACACCTTCCTCGTGCGGACCGGCTCGACCTATCACGCGTTCACCAAGAACGAGACCACCAAGTACATCGAGTACGGCACCGCGAGCCGCGCGACCGGCCCGTACACCCTGTCGCGGACCGGCGACTGGGCGGGCTGGGGCAGTTACCGCGAGGGCCCGTCCGTGATCCAGCTCGACAACGGCGGCTGGCGGATCTTCTTCGACGGCTACGGCGACGGCACCTACTACTACAGCGACAGCTACGACGCCTTCGCCACCTGGAGCGCCCCCAGGGGCCTGCCCGCGCTCTCCGGAACGGCACGGCACTTCACCGTCGTCAAGGAGACGGTGCCGGGCGGGCCGAGTCTCGCCACGGGCGTCAGACGGTCGCTCCGGTCGGTCAACTACCCGACCCGGTACTGGCAGGCGCAGTCCGGGCTGCTCGACCTCCCGGTGGTCACCTCGTCCAGCACCGCCGCGCAGAAGCAGGCGTCCGCCTTCACCGTCGTCCCGGGACTCGCCGACCCCGGCGGCTTCTCGTTCACCGACTCCGCGGGCAGACACCTGCGCCACTACGGATTCCGGGGCCGCTTCGACGCCGACGACGGCACCTCGGCCTTCGCGCGGGACGCCACGTTCGTCGCCCGCACCGGGACCGCCACCGGCTCCCTCCGGTTCGAGTCGTACAACTACCCCGGCCGCTACCTGCGCCACTACGACTACCAGCTGCGGGTGGACGTCGCGGACGGCACGGACACCTTCCGCCAGGACAGCTCCTTCGTGCCGGTGACCGCCTGGGCCTGAGCGGCCTCCCCGGCCGGGTCCGCGCACCCCGTGGCCGCCGTCGACCGTCCGAACGTGCCTGGACCGGAGCCGAGTTGGGCATCCACCTCCCAGGGACGGACGACGGGAGCCGCATGCAGTTCATCGAGGTGACCGAACTCGCCGGGGTGCGCTCGGCCGTCGTCCGGTTCCACCACCCCGACTCACCGGTGCGGTTCCTGCTGTACCCGATGATCCGCCTCGCCGAGGCCGCGTTCTACCGGGAGGTCACCGACCGTCTGCGGCGGGACTGCGACCTGGTGGTCGCCGAGGGCGTCGGCGAGGTGGCCCCGGCCGCCGACCCGCTGGTCGACTCCTGGGCCCGCCTCGACAGCCGTGAACGGCTCGGGCTGGTCGTCCAGGACGTGGACCCCGGCACCCTCGGCGTGCCCGTTCTCCACCCCGACGCGGCGGGAGCGGGGGGCCAGGACGGGCACCGGGCGCTGCCGCTGCGGGACCGCGTCACCCTGGGCGCGCTGACGCCCGCCGTGCTGGCCGGGATGCGGCTGTTCGGCACCCGGCGCTACCTCGCCCGCCACCTCACCACCGAGAACCTGCTGAACGAGACCGGGCGGAGCGAACGGGAGGCCCTGCCCGGCTCCGAGAACCCCGTCCTGGGCCGCCGGGACAGACTCCTCGTCGAGGCGCTGACCCGGCTGCACGACACCGCGAGCGGACCGCTCACCGTCGGTGTCCTCTACGGCGCCGCGCACATGCCCGCCGCCGCGAACGCCCTCACCGGACTCGGCCACCGGGCCGCGGACACCGAGTGGTTGACGGTCTTCACCCTCGACCCCGGCCCCCGCGACGACGCCCCGCACTGACCCGGCACCGGTCGCCCGGGGCCCCGGTGGCACAAGCGGGCGAGCAACGGACCGGCCGCGACGGGCCGGACCCGCGCCCTCGTGCCGATCACGCCCGTGCCGCTCGCGTCGTCCTGCCGATCGGGCCCCGTGCCGTCCGTGCCCCCATGCCGTTCCTGCCCCCGTGCCGATCGCGTCCCCGTGCCGATCGGGCAGCCGGGGCGGGGGAGTTCACCCGGGGAACGGCCCGAGGACGGTGCGGGCGGGCTCCGGGCGGTGCACTCCGCGCGGCCGGTAGCCAAGCTCGTCGGACCGGCCGAGCAGATCGGCCAGGTACCAGACGATGGCCAGCCACATCTCCGTTCCCTGGAGCCCGGGTCGCGGCCCCGGGCCGTCCGCGCCGGGCCCGAACCCGAACCCCTCGCCGTCCCGCCAGCGCGGCAGCACCGCCGCCAACTGCCCCTCCGCCCAGTCCCGCACGTCGGTCGAGCGGTATCCGCCGGCCCCGAGCTGCCGGGCGCAGAGCCAGAGCGGATGCGCGACGTCCAGCACGGTGCAGGCGGTCTCCCGGCCCGCGCCGAACCACCGGGGGTCGCGGGAGTGGTCGAGGACGGCGTCCACCACCCGCTCAGGAGACGGCACCGGGACGCCGAACTGCGCGAACGAGCCCCTGGTCAGCCGGTAGTAGCCGTTCACCACCTGCAACCGCCCGTCCTCGGCCGACGGTGTGCCCCACAGCCCGGTCCACGGGTCCACCCGCGTCACCAGCGCCCCGAACAGCGCCTCCACCGTCCCGCCGCCGGACGCCCCGTGCCGCAGGTTCCAGTGGGCGGCCGTCGCCCAGGCGTCCACCCAGGCCCCCGCGTTCCAGGCCCGCTCCCGCCACGGCAGCCCGTCGAGCCTGGCCAGCAACTGAGGCGCCGTCATGTCCCGCACGCCGCGCACCGGATGAGGGAACGAGGCGCCCAGCAGATCGAGCGCGTACCCCACGCTGAGGACGTGGTAGAGCGCGGCCCCGTCAGCGGTGAAGCCGTCCTCCTCCTCCGGCGGCAGCGGCTCGCCCAGCTCCGGGACCAGACCCGACCGGGGGTCCTGCGCCGAGGCCAGCCGCCGTACGTGCTCCTCGGGCGCCAACTGCCCAGGGGCCGAACCGAGGAGCAGGTCGGCGATCTCCACGGCGTCGCAGTGGGCCCGCACGGTGGCGGGGGCACCGGGACGGTCCCGGTAGCGGTCGCCGTCCCAGGCGCGGGAGAGCAGCCCGGCGGCCTGCGAGCGCGCGGTGTCGGCGAACCGCGTCAGCGACCTCGGGGTGCCGCCGGTACCGCCGGTGGTCCGGGATGCGCGGCGGTCGCGCAGCGGGCGGGCCGGGTTGCCCGCGGCGACCGTCCACGCGGGGAGGTCCCGGGTCACCACCGCCCCGGCGCCGATCACGCAGTGGTCCCCGACCCGGACGCCGTCCACCACCACGACGTGCGAGCCGATCCACACGTCGTCACCGATCTCGATGCCACGGCTGGTGAGGGGCTGGCGGTGCACCGGCCGGTCGGGCTCCATGGAGTGGTTGAAGCCGAGCAGCGAGGTGTGCGCCCCGATCCGCACCCCCTCGCCGAGACGGACCGTCCCGCGCACCGTGGTGAACGGGTTCAGCGTGCAGTGCGCGCCGGTCGTCAACTCCCCTGTGACATAGGCGTGGGCGGCGATGTAGGAGTCGGCGCCGAGCCGCAGCCGGTCGGTGAACACCGCGGCGGACTCGGCCACGTAGCACCGCTCGCCCACCTCGCTGTCCCCGTCGAGCGCCGTCCGGCGGGCGAGTTGGGCGGCGCGCTGCTCCTCGGTCGCGCCGTCGGCGAACAGCCAGGGACAGTGGTCGAACCGGCCCGAGGACGTTTCCCGTCGCTGATCCATGCGGGGCACGGTAGCCGCCCGCGATCACGCGCGGAACGCCGTTGTCAGTGGTCCGGCGTACGGTCCGGACCATGCCGCCCGCACCGAACCCGTCCCGCACCGCAGGCGCCGCGCCCCCGCCGGGCCGCGCGAGGCCGACCGCACCGCTGCGCGGGCCCCGCCGTCAGGACCCGTCCGTCCCGGACGTCCTCGATCGGGTGACAGCACCCGG
>NZ_FMCI01000083.1 GCF_900091845.1 Streptomyces sp. SolWspMP-5a-2 | reverse complement strand
GGAGCTGGATGTGCACGGGGGAGCGGGCCCTGCCGTCACCGGTGCCGCCGTCGACCGGCTGGACCGTGCAGCCGCACAGGGCCGCCAGAGCCGCGACGGCGGCCAGCACGCCCGGCGCCGCGGCCCGCGCCCCCGCGGCGGTTCGCCTCGTCCTCATGCCGGTGGTACGCATGGCGGACCCCCTTGTCTCACCGACGGCGTTCCGGGGCACCGGCGGCACCCCGATCACCCCGGATGCTGCCCACGGGACAGCGGCCCCGAACGGGCCCCGGGGCCACCGGGGCACGGGCCTGGGGGAGTGTCGTACCCACGTGCGACACTTCCTCCCATGTTCGGCGTCATCGACCTTCCCACCTATCTGGCAGGACTCGTGCTGATCGTCCTGCTGCCCGGCCCCAACTCCCTCTACGTCCTGTCGGTCGCCGCCCGCAAGGGCGTCCGCACCGGGTACACCGCCGCCGCGGGCGTCTGGTGCGGGGACACCGTCCTGATGACCCTGTCGGCGGCGGGCGTGGCCTCGCTGCTCCAGGCCAACGCGGTCCTGTTCGGGATCGTGAAGTACGCGGGCGCCGGGTACCTCACCTGGCTCGCGATCGGCATGATGCGCGCCGCCCGCACGATGTGGCGCACGAGGCGGGACCGGATCGAGGAGGCGGCCGCCCCGGTGGAGGCGGACGAACGCCCGTTCCGCCGGGCACTGGTGGTGAGCCTCTTCAACCCGAAGGCGATCCTGTTCTTCGTGGCGTTCTTCGTTCAGTTCGTCGACCCCGCCTATGCCTACCCCGCGCTGTCCTTCGTCGTGCTGGGGGCGTTCGCGCAGGCGGCCAGTTTCCTGTATCTGAGCGCGCTGATATTCAGCGGGACCCGGCTCGCGGCGGCCTTCCGGCGGCGCAGGCGGCTGTCGGCGACGGCCACCTCGGCGGCCGGTGTGCTCTTCCTCGGCTTCGCCGTGAAGCTCACCCTGGCCGGCGCCTGAGCGGTCGCCGGGCGGCTCAGCGGCCGCCGCTCAGGCCCGCGCCCGCCGCGTGCGCGAGCAGTCCCTCCCCGGTGTCGCCCGCCCAGGCCACATAGCCGTCCGGGCGCACCAGGAGGAGCCCGGGGCCGTACGCCGTCGGCGCCGCCCCCGTCACCACCCGCACCGGTGTCCCCGCGAGGCCGGGCGCCGGGACGTCCAGGGCCAGCAGGGTCCAGTGCGGTCCCCTGAAGGCGTCGAAGAGGCGGACCCCGTCCACCACCGCGTCCGGCGCGCGGTCGCCCGCCCGCGGTCCCGCCGGGTCCCGCCGGGTCTCCAGGGTGAGCGTCGAGTCGCGGTAGCCGAGGCCCAGTTGGCGGGTGGCCGCGCCCCGCCTGACCCGGCCGTGGTGGACGCCGGTGGAGAGTCCGAGCACGCTCGCGGCGACCGGCCTGCGCTCCTGCTCGTAGGTGTCGAGCAGCGCGTCGGGCGCCTCGCCGCCCAGCACCGCGGCGAGCTTCCAGCCCAGGTTGTAGGCGTCCTGCACGCTGGTGTTGAGGCCCTGGCCGCCGGCCGGTGAGTGCACGTGGGCGGCGTCCCCGGCGAGCAGCACGCGGCCGTCCCTGAAGCGGTCGGCGAGGGCCGCGCGGGGCCGGAAGTCGGAGGCCCAGCGGACCTCGGTGACGGCCTCGGCGGGCAGGTGCGAGCGGTCGGCGATCACCGCGCGGACGCCGTCGGCGGAGAGGTCGACCCCGGCGCCGACCGGGAACCGCGCGGAGACCTGGAAGTCGTCGGTCCCGGCCAGCGGGCAGAGGGCGAGGAAGTCGTCGCCGTCCCCGCGCGGCGGGAAGACGTGCCAGTGGTCGCGGCCGAGGCCGGTGATCCTGACGTCCGCGACGAGCATCGGGTGCGGGTCGACGGTCTCGCCGGTCATGGCGACGCCGAGCGCGCGCCGCACCGCCGAGCGGCCGCCGTCGGCGGCGACCGCGTACCGGGCGCGCAGGGTGGTGCCGTCGGTGAGCAGCAGGGTGACGCCGTCCGCGTCCTGCTCCAGGCCGGTGACCTCGTGGCCGAAGGCGACGCGCCCGCCCAGTTCGGCGAGCCGGTCGGCGAGGATCTCCTGGGTCCGCCACTGCGGCACCATCCAGGGCTCGTGGTAGGGCGTGTCCTCGCCCGCCTCCGCGGGGTCGAACATCTGGTGCTCGCCCGCGGGTTCGCCGTCCCGCCAGATCAGCTGGGTGGGGTAGGGGCCGCCCGCCGCGCGGATCGCGTCGACGACCCCGAGGTCGTCGAAGACCTCCATGGTGCGCGGCTGGATGCCCTTGCCCCGCGAGCCGGGGAAGAGGCCGTCGGCCTTCTCCAGCACCAGCGCCGTCACCCCGCGCCTGGCCAGGTCGATCCCGAGGGCCAGCCCGGTCGGCCCGGCGCCCACGATCAGCACGTCCGTCGTCATCGCGATCCCACTCCTTAACGTTGTTAAGTCCCGTCGTCGCCGAGCATGCCCTTAACGCTGTTAAGCTGTCAAGCGTGAGCACGGAACGACGCACCCCCCTCGACCGCAAGCGGGTCGCCGCCACCGCCCTCGACCTGCTGAACGAGGCCGGACTCGACGGGCTGACCCTGCGGGCCATCGCCAAGGAGCTGGACGTCAAGGCGCCCGCCCTCTACTGGCACTTCAAGGACAAGCAGGCGCTGCTCGACGAGATGGCCACGGAGATGTACCGGCGGATGGTCGACGGCATCTCCCTCGACCCCGCCGACACCTGGCGGGAGCGGCTCCTGAAGACCAACCGGGGCCTGCGCGCGGCCCTGCTCGGCTACCGGGACGGCGCCCGCGTCTTCAGCGGCTCCCGGTTCACCGGCATCGACCACGCCGAGCAGATGGAGGGGACGCTGCGGCTGTTCACCGCCGCCGGGTTCACCCTCCCGCAGGCGGTCCGCGCCAGCACCACGGCCTACCTGTACACGCTGGGCTTCGTCACCGAGGAACAGGGCGTCAAGCCGCTGCCGGGCGAACGCCGCGAGGGCTACGACATCGCCGAACGGGCCCGCGCCCTGGCCGACTTCCCCCTCGCGGCGGCCGTCGGCCCGGAGATCTTCGACGACTACGACCGCCACTTCGAGGAGGGCCTCGCCCTGGTCCTCGCGGGCGTGGAGTCCCGGTACACCGGACCGGCCTGAGCCGGAGGCGCCCCCGTCACCCCTGGGGAGCCGTCAGCCCCGGCCGCGCTCCGGCCGGCGCGCGGGAGGCGCCAGCAGGGCCCGCCGCAGCCGGGGTCCGAGGGGCCGCTCCACGGTCCGGTGCAGCAGCCACGCCAGGACCAGCAGCGCGGCCACCGCGAGGGCCAGCGCCGGTGCCGGGGGCAGCCCGAGGCCGCCGTGCAGGGCCCGCACCAGGGGCCAGCCCAGATGCTCGTGCACCAGGTAGAACGGGTACGTCAGCGCGCCCGCCGCCGTCAGCCAGGGCACGGCCGCCCGGCGCGGGCGGGCCAGCGCGACCGCCGCCACCGCGGCGAAGCCCAGCGTCACCACCAGCACGATCCCGGCCGCCGTCCGGTGCGAGAACGCGCCCGCGTGCGCCGGGCGCCACAGCGCGGCGACCGCCTGGTGCTGCCCGATCAGCCAGCTCGCCGCGACGACGCCCCACGCGGGCACGTCACGCCGGTCGCGGTGCACCAGGTAGAGGCCGACGCCGCCGACGAAGAACGGCGCGTACCCGGGCATCAGCACGGCGTCCAGGAGCGGTTCGCGCACGCCCCGGGCGACCGCCGCGGCCAGCGTCCAGCCCGCGCAGAACACCAGCACCCGGCGCCTGGTCACCCCGGGCGCCACGACCAGCAGGGCGAACAGCACGTAGAACCGCACCTCGGCCCAGAGCGTCCAGCACACCCCGAGCACCCGGTCGGCGCCCAGCGGCTGCTGGAGCATCGTCAGGTTCACCAGCGCGTCGCTCGGCGGGATCGTCCGCAGGGCCGCCACCGGCAGCGCGGACACCGCCGTCACCAGGACGACGGCGGCCCAGTAGGCGGGCAGCAGGCGTCCGGCGCGGGAGGCGAGGAACGCCCGCGGGCCCCGGCCCCAGCCGCTCATGCAGATCACGAACCCGCTGATCACGAAGAAGACCTGGACGCCGAGGCAGCCGTAGGCGAAGTAGGTGTGCAGCACGGGGAAGCGCTGGGCGGGCGAGGCGCCCCAGGCCCGGGAGACCTCGCCGCCCCGGCCCCCGAGGTGGTAGGCCGCCACCATCAGCGCGGCGACCAGGCGCAGTCCGTCCAGGGCCCACAGCCGCCCCGGGGGAGCGGCGGCGTCCTCCCGCGCGGCGGACCCGGCGCGGGGTGCGGGCGGCGGGACGGGGTCGGTCTCGGGCTCGGTGCTGGTCACGGCCGTTTCGGTCACGCCGGTGCCCCTCGCGGTGCGCGGTTCGTGCCCCGTGCCCGGCCGGTCCGGGAGGCGGAGCCGTTCGCCGCACCCTAGGCCGACCGCACCCCGCGATCCGGCCCCACCGGACGGCGCGCCGGTCGTCCCGGGCCCTGGTTCACCTGCCCGCAGTAGCGTTTCTGCACAACGCGGGGGCGCACGGCGCCGGCTTGCATGACGCCGGCCCGCACGGCGCCGCACCGGGTTGTAGGAGGCGGTGGAGGCGGTCGCCGGGGGAGGCGCGTACCCGGGGAGGCGAGCACCCGGGGGCGCGTACCCGGGGAGGCGCGGGCCGCCCCCGCTTCCGCCCCCGCCCCAGCCCGTCACCGTCCCGCCTCAGCCCGCCCCGCCTCGGCCTCAGCCCTTCGCTGTCCCCCTCGGCCCGTCACCGTCCGCCTCTCACCCCGTCACCGTCCTGCCCTCACCCCTTCACCGCCCGGCGCAGCGCGCGTGCCCTGCGGACCACGCGGCGGGCCGTGGCGTTGTGCGGGAGGAACGCGAGGCGCTCCGGGATGCCGCCGGGCAGGCCGAGCGAGGTGAGGCGGCGCTTCTTGAAGTAGCGCCGGGTGCGCGGGTTCAGGTGCCGGGTCAGGAACCGCTCCGCCGCCGTGCGCAGCCCCGGGTACAGCTGGGCCTGCATGGTGAAGCCGACGGTCTCGACCAGACCGGTGAGCTGCTCCGCGGGGATCGTCGCCTCGTCCGCCCGGTCCTCCAGGTCGGGCAGCAGCGCGTCCGCGAGCACGGTCGGCATCCGGTTGCTGTTCTGGTACGGGGTGAGCCGCTCCAGGAGCCGTTCGGTGCCGATCCGGGCGACCGGCAGGCCGTAGAACGCGGACGCCGTGAACAGCGCGGTGGAGAAGCAGCCCACGACCAGACCGGGCGGGGACTTCTCGAACAGCACCTCCGCGAGGACCGGCAGGTCGAGGACGGCGAGCCCGACGCCCAGCTTCTCCGCCTCGGCCTCCAGGGCGCGGCTGTAGCGGGCCGGTGCGGTGGGGTGCGGCTTGAAGACGATCTCGCGGTGGCCGCGCGCGACCGCGCCGCGCAGCATCCGCACGTGCAGCTCCTCCTCCTCGGCCGGGGAGAGGATGTCGAGCGCGGACAGGTACTGGCCCAGCAGCAGCGCCGAGTTGTCCGGCAGCACCGGCAACTCCGGTACCGAGGACGTCAGTTCGCTCATCGACTTGAGGAACGCGGTGGTCGGCACCACCTCGGCCGGGACGTCGAACTCGGTGAGCAGCAGCGGCTTCAGACCCGGCACCAGGTCCAGGTGGAGCAGCCTGCGCACCCGGGTGCCGACCAGCGGGTCGAGCTTGTTGCGGGTGGGCCCGTAGCTCATCAGGCCGTCGGCGTAGACGTGCACCGGCGCCTCGGGGAACAGCTGCGCCACCGTGAGGGCCGGGGCGACCTGGATGGACTCCACGACCAGCTCCACCCGGTCGTCGCCCAGGTCCCACAGCAGCCGCAGATGGCGCTCCAGGATCGGCACGTCGTCCGCGCGCGGGGTCCAGGCCCCGGGGTGGAAGGGCCTGATGGCCTCGTTCCAGGACAGGACGCCGTCGAAATGGGCGCGCAGCGGCTCGAACCCGGGCATCTCGTCGACGGCCGGGGTGGTCTCCGGGGTGGTGGAGTTGTTGAACACCAGCAGCAGCCGGCGGTCCTCCTCCGTGAAGCAGTCGGAGTCGATCGCGGCGGCCAGGGTGGCGGCGCCGTACAGCGTCGAGACGCAGAAGATCCGGGTGGTACGGGGCATCAGGCAGCCGCCTTCGCGGTGGTGATCCGGCGCCGCAGCCGCCGCAGCTGGGCGGAGCGGTCCAGGTCCATGGTGTCGAGCACGTCGCCCAGGGCGCGCTGCGGCATCCGCCGGACGGCGGCGGCGCTCATCGTCCGCAGCTGCTTGGCCACGGCCGGTTCCCACTTGGACTGGTCGGAGAGGTGGTGGGCGATGATCGCGCAGTAGGTGCGCACCGCCTTGGGCAGCAGCCGGTCGGCGTCCGGGTCCTTCGCGGTCTCCTCGATGACCTGGTCGAAGGCGCGGATGAAGTCGAGCTGGCGGACGTCGCCGATCTGGGTCAGCGAGGACGCCACCCCGCGCCGGTAGAAGACGCCGAGCAGGCTCAGCACGGCGAACGACTCGGCCTCCCGGTGCAGCTTCCAGATCCACGGGCGGTCCTCGGCCGTCCGCAGACCGTCGGTGAAGTGCAGCAGGCCCCGGTCGAGCAGCCGGCGGTGGTAGGCGCCGGCCCACGCGTACGCGTAGTCGACGGAGGTGGTCCGGTCGGCCGGCAGGATCGCGTCCCGCGGGTCGAGCACCTCACGGCGCCGCCCCTGCGGCACCCGGTGCACGGTCCGGGCGCGCGCGGTGGTCTGGACGTGGTCGGTGCGCACGAAGTCGCAGCCCAAGTCCTCGATGGCGGCGACCAGTTCGGCGTAGTAGCCGGGCGCGAGCCAGTCGTCGCCGTCCAGGAACGTCAGGTACTCGCCCTGCGCGGCGTCCAGGCCGGTGTTGCGCGCGGTGGCGAGCCCTCCGTTCTTCTCATGGCGGATGTAGCGCACCTGCGCCACGTCGGAGAGCTGCTCGGCCGCGCGCTCGAGAATGGCCGGGGTCTCGTCCTTCGAATGGTCGTCGACCAGCACGAATTCGAAATCCGGATGGGCATTCAGACGGAGGCTTCGGAGGGTGTCCGGGGCGTATTGCTGCACGTTGTAGAACGGCACGATCACGGAAAGCTTGGGCACCTGCAAAACGCTAGGCGCAGGCCCGGAGCCGGAACTTTCCGGTATCGGTACAGGGGGTGAACTCCATGTGTCGGAACGGTGCATCGCCTGTACTTCCGGGGTTTCCGGGGGCCAGTTCGGCTCGCGGCGGGGTGTTGTTAACTTTTTGTTGAGGTGTGGTTGGGCCGCGCCTAGAAATTGCTTCCTAGCGTCTACGACGTGCCACCACGTACACCGAAGCCCATGCGAATCGCGGTCCTCGCGGACTCCGACACCCGATGGAAATGGGGGGCGTTGACCGCGGCCCGGATCGCGCCGGGTCCCTCCATGGAAGCCGCAGCGCGCGAGGACGCGCAAGTCGGACCGCGGCTCGACGGGTTCCTGCTGCGCGGCCGCTCCACGCCCACCGCCCGGCAGCTCGCCGAGGTGGGCGTGCGCGCCGACTCCGTCACCGAGGTCACCGCCGGGGAGTTCCTGCGCGCGATGACCGAGGAGACGTACGACATCGTCGTGCTCGCCCTGGTCGGCGGCGGTGTGCAGGCCCTGCTGCACGGGCTCGGACGGGCCTGGGCGGGCCGCGAGCGGCGCCCCGTCGTCGTCACCGGCTATGTCGGCGTCGTCTACGAGAAGCTCGCCGACGGTCTGCTGCTGCGGCACGGCGCGGACCTGGTGCTCGCCAACTCCCGCCAGGACGCGGAGCGTTTCCGGGCCGTGTACGAGGGGGTCGGCGCGGACGCCTCCGCCGTCACCGAGGTGGCCCTGCCGTTCCTCGGCGGCGCCCCCTACGAGGGCGAACACCGCCCGTACACCGTGGTGTTCGCGGCGCAGCCGTCCGTCCCCGACAACCGCAGGGACCGCGTGTACCTGCTGGAGCGGCTGGTCCGGCACGCCCGCAGCCACCCCGAGCGCGAGGTGCTCCTCAAGCTGCGCTCGCGGCCCGGTGAACACACCACGCACATCGAGGAGTTGCCGTACCAGAAGCTGGCCGAGCGGTTCGACCCGCCGTCCAACTTCCGCCTGGTGTACGGGAACATGGGCGAGGTCCTGGACCGCACCGACCTGCTGGTCACCGTCAGCTCCACGGCGGCCCTCGAATCCCTGCACCGCCGGGTGCCGACCGTCGTCCTCACCGACCTCGGGGTCCGCGAGGTGCTCGGCAACCACCACTTCGTGGGCTCCGGCTGCCTCGCCTCCTGGGACCAGCTCGACGCGGGGCACCGCCCCGAGCCCGACCCGCGGTGGGTGGCCCGCCAGGGCGTCGCCGCGGACGGCGGCTACGCCACCGCCTTCGACGCGGCCCGCGCACGCATCGCCGCGCTCCTCGAAGGACCGGGCCCCATGCCGCCCCTCACCCCGTACTACACACCGGCCACCGCGCCCGGCTACCTGCCCGGCATCCTCGCCCGCCACCACCTCGGCCCCGACGGCGCCCCGCTGCCCGGCGCGCCCGCCGCCGACCGCGCCCCCGGCCCGGTCCGCCAGATCGTTAGGCGCGCGGCCCGCGGCGCCTACCGGCACGGCGTCCAGCGCGTCGCCCCCATCATCCGACGGATGGGGGAGCTGTGAGCGCGTCCCCGACCTCCCAAGGAGTACAGGCCATGTCCGACCCCGCAGCCAGGGCGCGCCGCGTCCTCGCCGTGATCCCCGCGCGCGGCGGCTCCAAGGGGGTGCCCGCCAAGAACCTCGCCCCCGTCGGCGGCGTCCCGCTGGTGGCCCGCGCGGTCCGCGAGTGCCGCTCGGCCCGGCTCGTCACCGACGTCGTGGTCTCCACCGACGACCAGGCGATCGCCGCCGCGGCCCGCGAGGCGGGCGCCGAGGTGGTCCTGCGCCCCGCCGCCATCGCCGGGGACACCGCCACCTCGGAGGCGGCCGTCCTGCACGCCATGGACAGCCACGAGGCGCTGCACGGCGCCCCGGTCGACGTGGTCCTGCTGGTGCAGTGCACCAGCCCCTTCCTGGTCCGCGAGGACGTCGACGCGGTGGCCGGCGCGGTCGCCGTGCAGGGCGCGGACACCGCCGTCGCGGTGGCCCCGTTCCACGGCTTCGTGTGGCGGCACGCCGACGCCGGTCAGGCGGCGGCCGAGGGCGGGCAGGGCGTCAACCACGACAAGTCCTTCCGGCCCCGCCGCCAGGACCGCCCCCAGGACTTCCTGGAGACCGGCGCCGCCTACGCCATGGACGCCGGCGGCTTCCGCGAGCACCGGCACCGCTTCTTCGGCCGCACCGAGCTGGTGCGCACCGACCCCGCGCGCGTCCTGGAGATCGACGACCCGCACGAGCTGGCCCGCGCCCGCGCGCTGGCCCCCCTCTTCGACGCGGACCGTCCCGGCGCGCTGCCGACCGCCGACGACATCGACGCGGTCGTACTGGACTTCGACGGCACCCAGACCGACGACCGGGTGCTGATCGACGCCGATGGAAAGGAGTTCGTCTCCGTGCACCGCGGCGACGGACTCGGCATCGCGGCCCTGCGCAAGAGCGGCCTGAAGATGCTGATCCTCTCCACGGAGCAGAACCCGGTCGTCGCCGCCAGGGCCAGGAAGCTCAAGATCCCGGTCCTGCACGGCATCGACCGGAAGGACCTCGCGCTGAAGCAGTGGTGCGAGGAGCAGGGCATCGCGCCCGAGCGCGTGCTCTACGTCGGCAACGACGTCAACGACCTCCCGTGCTTCGCCCTCGTGGGCTGGCCCGTGGCGGTCGCGAGCGCCCACGACGTGGTACGCGGCGCCGCCCGTGCGGTCACCACCGTTCCCGGTGGCGACGGCGCGATCCGAGAGATCGCCAGCTGGATCCTCGGCCCCTCTCTCGACTCCCTCGACAAGTAAGGAAAGTTCCTGCCATGAGCACCAACTCCCGCATCCGCTCCTTCGGTTCGCGCGAGGCCGGCCCCGGCCGCCCCGTCTACATCTGCGGCGAGATCGGCATCAACCACAACGGTGAGCTGGAGAACGCCTTCAAGCTCATCGACGCCGCCGCCGAGGCGGGCTGCGACGCCGTCAAGTTCCAGAAGCGCACGCCCGAGATCTGCACCCCGCGCGACCAGTGGGACATCGAGCGCGACACCCCCTGGGGCCGGATGACGTACATCGACTACCGCCACCGCGTGGAGTTCGGCGAGGACGAGTACCGCCAGATCGACGAGTACTGCAAGACCAAGAACATCGACTGGTTCGCCTCTCCGTGGGACACCGAGGCCGTCGCCTTCCTGGAGAAGTTCGACGTCCCCGCCCACAAGGTCGCCTCCGCCTCCCTCACCGACGACGAGCTGCTGCGCGCCCTGCGCGCCACCGGCCGCACGGTGATCCTCTCCACCGGCATGTCGACGCCGAAGCAGATCCGGCACGCGGTCGAGGTCCTCGGCTCGGACAACATCCTGATGTGCCACGCCACCTCGACCTACCCGGCGCAGGCGGAGGAGCTGAACCTCCGCGTCATCAACACCCTCCAGGCCGAGTTCCCGAACGTCCCGATCGGCTACTCCGGCCACGAGACGGGCCTGCAGACCACGCTGGCCGCCGTCGCCCTCGGCGCCACCTTCGTCGAGCGCCACATCACCCTGGACCGCGCGATGTGGGGCTCCGACCAGGCCGCCTCCGTCGAGCCGCAGGGCCTGACCCGCCTGGTCCGCGACATCCGCACCATCGAGTCCTCCCTCGGCGACGGCGTCAAGAAGGTCTACGACTCCGAGCTGGGCCCGATGAAGAAGCTGCGCCGCGTGCCGGGCGTCGTCGCCGAGGCGGAGATCGCCGCCGCCGCGGGCGAGCCCCTCTCCGTCTGACACCCCCAGGGACGGTATTACGTCGATGAGTTCTCGCGCCGGGTCCGCCGGCCACCCCACTCTCGCCTTCGTCGAGAGCCCGGTCCAGCTCCTCAACGTGCTGGAGTGGGCGCACGCCCACGCGCCCGGCGCGGAGCTCACCCTCGTCGTGCTGTCCCCGATCGACCCGATGACCCGCGGTCAGCTGCGCCGGATGGCGGAGCTGGCCCGCGAGGAGGGTCACCAGGTGCGCTGGGAGGAGGCCAGGGGCGGTCCCGCGGCGCCGTTCCAGACGGTCGGCGGCCTGAGCGGCATGCTCAGGCGGGCGTCCCGGATCGTGCTCGGCGACCCCTTCTCCCGCTACGTCCAGCTCCTGCTGACCATCACCAGCGCCCGCGACCTCGTCGTCGTCGACGACGGCACCGCGACCATGGAGTTCGTCGCCCAGCTCGCCCGCGGCGAGCGGCTGGTGCGCTGGCACCGCAAGGGCGGCCGCCCGGGACCGCGCGACCTGGTCTTCGCGCCGGTCTCGTCGGTGGCCAGGCGCCGTCTCACCCCGAGCGCGAAGCGGCGGGTGACGGTCTTCTCGTCGATGCCGGTGACCGACGTGCCGGACGGGGTGACGGTCACCGAGAACGACTTCGCCTGGACCCGCGCCCGGTTCGGGCCGCCGCGCCTGACCAAGGGCGCCGACCTGGTCGGCACCTCCCTGGTGGAGACCGGCGTGGTGGACGACGGGCACTACCTGGAGGCCGTCCGCGCGCTGGCCGCCGCGCACGGCGTCACCCGGTACTTCGCGCACCGCAGGGAGGGCACCGAGAAGCTGCACCGGCTGGCCGTGGAGACGGGTCTGGAGATCGTCAGGCCCGACCTGCCGCTGGAGCTGATCGCCCGGCGCGGCCCGATCGGGCGCACCATCCTCAGCTTCCCGTCCACCGTCGTGCACACCCTGCCGCTGGCCCTGGCGGGCACCGAGGTGCGGGTCGCGGTCTGCGACATCGACCCGGCCTGGCTGACCCAGCACGCCTCCCCGCGCGCCCAGGGCTTCCTCTCCGGCGTCACCGGCACGGCCCGGGACGTCCACCGGCTCCAGGCGGTCAGCGCCGTCGGCTGAGCCGCTCCCGCCGATCAGACCGCCTTGTGCGCCAGCAGGCAGGCGCGCGGGCGGTCCTCGCCGTCCAGGGGCTCGCGCAGCACCCGCGCCCAGACCCGCAGCCCCGCCTCCGCCAGACACTCGGCGACGGTCTCCGGGGCGCGGTAGTGGTGGTCGAGGTCCATCGGACGGCCGAACCGCTCGGTGACGCGCTGCCGCTCCGTCGTGCCGTCGCCGCGGCCGCTGCCGAACCCCAGCAGCACCTGCCCGCCCGGCACCAGCACCCGGTGGAACCCGGCGAGGACGGCGGTCAGCCGGTCGTCGGGGACGTGGATCAGCGAGTCGAGCGCGAGGATCCCGCCGACCGTGGCGTCCGGCAGGTCGAGCGAGGTCATCGAGCCGACGTGGAAGCGCAGGTCGGGGTGGGTGCGGCGGGCGAGCGCCACCATGCGCGGCGACAGGTCGACGCCGAAGACCGGCACCCCCAGCCGGTGCAGCCGCGCGGTGACATGGCCGGGGCCGCTGCCCAGGTCGGCCACCGGGGCCGGGCCCGCGGCCCGCACCTGCTCGGCGAAGGCGTGCAGCAGGGCCCGGTCGAGCGGCCGCTCGTCGAGGGCGTCGCCGGGGAAGCGTGCCGCGTACTGCTCGGCCATCGCGTCGTAGGCGTGGCGGGTCCTGTCGAGGAAGTCCGGGTCGTCCGGCGGGTCGGCGCTCACGGGCCCGCACACTAGTGCGCCCGCGGCCCGGCTCGCTCCGGGTGGCGTGAACGTCACGCGGAGGCAATGATTCCGGTACCCGGGCGCCGTCCGCCCCGCCGGACGGTCCCGACAGATGAACACTCCGCCCGGCCCCGAGCGGTCCGTGATATCCGTGGAGGGTGTCACTCTCCGTCGTGCTCATGATCCACTCGGCGGAAACCGGCGAGTTTACCCATCTGCGCCGACGGCTATGCGCGAGGCGGCCGGCTTTTCTTCGCCCAGCGGGCTGAAGTTTTGTTGATCGTGGGGCAGTTGACCCCCTCCGCGTCCTACCCTTCAGAGGGTGAAGCAACTGATGTCACCAGAGACCGAGGCCGCTCCCACCGGTGAAGCCACGCTTCCCGGCACGCTCTCCGACGCGCTCCGTGCCGAACTCGTCGCGTTCCGGCGCGACCTCCACATGCACCCGGAGCTCGGGAACCAGGAGTTCAGGACCACCGCGGCGATCAAGGACCGGCTGGAGCGGGCGGGCCTCGCACCCCGGGTCCTGCCCCTCGGCACCGGGCTCGTCTGTGACATCGGGGAGTGGGACGGCGGCCGTCCCATGCTGGCGCTGCGCGCCGACATCGACGCGCTGCCCATCCCGGACACGAAGAGTGACTGCCCGTACCGCTCGACCGTGCCCGACCGGGCCCACGTCTGCGGCCACGACGTGCACACCACCGTCGTCCTCGGCGCGGGTCTCGTGCTGGCCGAACTGCATCGCCAGGGCCGGTTGCCGCGCCCGGTGCGGCTGCTGTTCCAGCCCGCCGAGGAGGTGCTGCCCGGCGGCGCCGCCGACGCCATCGAGTGCGGCGTGCTCGACGGGGTCGGCCGGATCGTCGCGGTGCACTGCGACCCCAAGGTGGAGGCGGGCCGGATCGGACTGCGGCACGGCGCGATCACCTCGGCCTGCGACCGCCTGGAGGTCTCCCTCGACGGCCCCGGCGGCCACACCGCCCGCCCGCACCTCACCACCGACCTGGTCACCGCCGTGGCCCGGGTGGTGACCGACGTGCCCGCCCTGGTCGCCCGCCGGATCGACAGCCGCAGCGGCCTCGCCGTCACCTGGGGCCGGATCGAGTCGGGCCACGCCCCGAACGTGATCCCGCAGCACGCCGAGCTGTCCGGCACCGTCCGCTGCCTCGACCTGCCGTCCTGGCGGCAGGCGCCCGACCTGGTGGTCGCCGCCATCGACGAGATCGCCAACCTGCACCGGGCCAAGTCGGAGATCACCTACGTGCGGGGCGTCCCGCCGGTCGTCAACGACGCCGTCGTCGCCGACCTGCTCCACGACGCGATGGTCGCCAGGCGCGGTCCCGACTCCGTCGAGGGCACCGAGCAGAGCCTGGGCGGGGAGGACTTCTCCTGGTACCTGGAGCACGTGCCCGGCGCGATGGCCCGGCTCGGCGTCCGCGCCCCGGGCGAGCGCACCGCCCGCGATCTGCACCAGGGCGACTTCGACGCCGACGAGTCCGCGATCACCGTCGGCGTGGAGCTGTTCACGGCCACCGCGCTGCTCGACGCGGCCGGGTCCGACGCCGCCTCCTGACCCGGACGGGACGAGGGGGCGGGCCGCCCGTTCGGCACCCCTTCGTCCCCCTGTGTCACCCGGGTGTAACCGGCGGCACGCGACCGTAACCAGCGGTCGGCACGGTTCGGTAACGGCCGCGAGGAATCCCGTTCCCCTCCCCTTCTACGCGCGTTACTGTGCGCCGCAATCGCCACCGAAGGCGGCACAAGGGGAGCGGCCCGGTGACGGCGCCGTGGGGACGAAGGGTGCTTGCTGTGCGTCAGATATCTCGGTTGTCAGGGAGAGGTCTCTCCCGGGTCGCGGTGACCGTCGCGGTCGTCGCTCTCGCCGCCACCGGCTGCGGCAAGTCCAGCACCGACTCGGCGGGCGGCGACGCGGACTCCGGCACGTACTCGGGCAAGGGCATCGGGCTCGCCTACGACATCGGCGGCAAGGGCGACCAGTCGTTCAACGACGCCGCCTACGCGGGCTTCCAGAAGGCCGAGAAGGAGTTCAAGATCGGCGGCCGGGACGTCGAGCCCAGCGACAACGAGACCGACGCGGACAAGGTGCAGCGCCTGGAGCAGCTCGCCAAGTCGGGCCACAACCCCATCATCGGCGTCGGCTACGTCTACGCCCCCGCCGTGAAGACGGTCGCCGCCAAGTACCCGAAGATCACCTTCGGCATCATCGACGACAGCACCGTCAAGGCGAAGAACGTCGCCGACATGGTCTTCCATGAGGAGCAGGCCTCCTACCTGGCCGGGGTCGCCGCGGCCAAGGCGTCCAAGAAGAAGCACATCGGCTTCATCGGCGGGGTCGACATCCCGCTGATCCACAAGTTCGAGGCCGGGTTCGACCAGGGCGCCAAGTCGGTCGACCCGAAGATCAAGATCGAGTCGCAGTACCTGACCCAGACCGCCCAGGAGGGCGGGTTCTCCAGCCCCGACAAGGGCAAGGACGCGGCCAACGGCCAGATCGAGGCCGGTGCCGACGTCCTCTACCACGCGGCCGGTCTCTCCGGGCAGGGCGTGATCCAGTCGGCGGCCGAGCACAAGGTGTGGGCCATCGGGGTGGACTCCGACCAGTACGCGCAGTCCTCGCTCGCCAAGTACAAGGAGTACATCCTCGGCTCGGCCCTGAAGAACGTCGGCGGCGCGGTCTACGACCTCGCCAAGTCGGTCGTCGACGGCAAGCCGCTCAGCGGCGAGGTGCGCGGCGACCTCTCGTCCGGCGGCGTCGGGTTCGCCGACACCAACCCGAAGTACCAGGCCATGACGCCGGTGGTGGAGGCCGTCAAGAAGGCCAGGCAGGACATCGTCGACGGCAAGGTCACCGTCGACACGGAGTGACCGGTTCCGCACCCCCCGGTCCCGGCCGGAGCACCCGGTGAGCGCGCGCGCCCCTTGCGTCCCGCAAGGGGCGCGCTGCTGTCCGTCATCGGCCCCGGAAACTGTGGCCACAGCTCGGTAACGGACCGGACAGAAGGGGTTTTCCGTCTGGTCTACGCGCGTTACGCTGCGGCGGAACCAGCGCCTGGTTGAGGCGCTTGCACAAAGGAGTCTCGTTCCATGCGCCGGGTGTCCCGTATCGCGGTTGCAGGCGTTGCAACTGCGGCTCTTGCCGTCACTGTTTCCGCCTGCGGATCCAGCTCTACCAGCTCATCCTCCTCTTCCTCCGACGGTGGCGGCAAGGGCCTGGCCCTCGCCTACGACGTCGGCGGCAAGGGCGACCAGTCCTTCAACGACGCCGCCACGGCCGGTCTCGAGCAGGCCGACAAGGAGTTCGGCTACAAGTCCACCGCGGTCGAGCCGCAGGACGGCGAGTCGGACGCGGACAAGGTCCAGCGCCTGGAGCAGCTCGCCAAGTCGGGCTACAACCCGATCATCGGCGTCGGCTTCGCGTACGCGCCCGCCGTCAAGGAGGTCGCCGCCAAGCACCCGAAGGTCACCTTCGGCATCGTGGACGACGACACCATCAAGGCCGACAACGTGGCGGACCTGGTCTTCCACGAGGAGCAGGCCTCCTACCTGGCCGGCGTCGCCGCCGCCAAGGCCACCAAGAGCAACACCGTCGGCTTCATCGGCGGCGTGGACGTGCCGCTGATCCACAAGTTCGAGGCGGGCTTCAAGCAGGGCGTCGAGGACACCAAGAAGGGTGTCGCGGTCAAGTCGCAGTACCTGACCGAGACCGCCGCCGAGGGTGGCTTCTCCAGCCCGGACAAGGGCGAGAGCGCCGCCGAGGGCCAGATCGACGCGGGCGCGGACGTCGTCTACGCCGCCGCCGGTCTCTCCGGCCAGGGCGTCATCAAGGCCGCCGCCGCGCACAAGATCTGGGCGATCGGCGTCGACTCCGACCAGTACAAGCAGGACGCGCTGGCGAAGTACAAGGACTCGATCCTCACCTCGGCCATGAAGAACGTGCAGGGCGCGGTCTTCGAGCTGGCCAAGTCGGTGCACGACGGCAAGCCCGAGACCGGCGAGGTCCGCGGCAGCCTGGACAACGGCGGCGTGAGCCTGGCCGAGTCCAACCCGGCCTTCAAGACGAACGCCGACATCCAGGCCGCGGTGAAGAAGGCCGAGGCGGGCATCAAGGACGGCAGCATCAAGGTCAAGTCCTCCTGACCTGCCGTTGGTGCGGGGCCGGTGGGCCCATGGCTGGAAAGGCGCTGTAATGGCAGCGTCACGGCCGCGGAACGGGGTGCGGGGACGATGATTCCTCGTGCCCCGTTCGCGCGGCAGAATGCTCGGAACGGATCGACAGCAGTTCAAGATCGATCAGGTCCGGGCACTATTTAAAGCAGGGGCGCTACGCGCGTAGATGGCCCCTTTCCCGAGGAGAGTGCGCCATCGACGCGACCAGCAGCCCTCCGCTCGGCGATCGCACGACGATCGCGGTCGAGCTGGCGGGGATCACCAAGAGGTTTCCCGGTGTCGTCGCCAACCACGACATCCACCTCACCGTCCGGAAAGGCACCGTCCACGCGCTCGTCGGCGAGAACGGCGCGGGCAAGTCGACCCTGATGAAGATCCTCTACGGCATGCAGAAGCCGGACGAGGGCACCATCGCGGTCGACGGCGAGCAGGTCGCCTTCGCCAGCCCCGCCGACGCCATCGCACGCGGCATCGGCATGGTCCACCAGCACTTCATGCTGGCCGACAACCTCACCGTCCTGGAGAACGTCGTCCTGGGCAGCGAGAAGCTGTACGGCATCGGCTCCGCCGCGCGCCGGAAGATCAGGGAGATCTCCGACCGGTACGGCCTGGGCGTGCGCCCGGACGTGCTGGTGGAGGACCTCGGCGTCGCCGACCGCCAGCGCGTGGAGATCCTCAAGGTCCTCTTCCGGGGCGCCACCACCCTCATCCTCGACGAGCCCACCGCCGTCCTGGTCCCGCAGGAGGTCGACGCGCTCTTCGACAACCTGCGGGAGCTGAAGGCCGAGGGCCTCTCCGTCATCTTCATCTCGCACAAGCTCGGCGAGGTCCTCTCGGTCGCCGACGACATCACCGTCATCCGGCGCGGCACCACCGTCGGCACCGCGGTGCCCGCCGAGACCACCCCGCGCCAGCTCGCCGAGATGATGGTCGGCAGCGAACTGCCCACCCCCGAGACCGCCGAGTCCACCGTCACCGACCGCCCGGTCGTCGAGGTCCGCGACCTCACCGTCTACGCCAGCGGCGGCGCCTCCCTCGGCGTCGAGGCCGAGCCGTCCGGCGGGATCGGCCTGGCCGCGGAGGGCGGCGAGGTCAAGAAGGTCCTGGACGGCGTCACCTTCACCATCCACGCCGGTGAGGTCATGGGCATCGCCGGCGTCGAGGGCAACGGCCAGACCGAGCTGATCGACGCGCTCATCGGCACCAAGCACGCCGACTCCGGGGCCATCGCCTTCCTGGGCGAGGACATCACCGGCTGGACCACCCGCAGGCGCCGGGTGGGCGGCGTCGGCTACATCCCCGAGGACCGGCACCGCCAGGGACTGCTCCTGGAGGCGCCCCTGTGGGAGAACCGCATCCTGGGCCACGTCACCGAGACCCCGAACGCCAAGGGCTTCTGGCTGACCCCGAAGGCCGCCCAGGACGACACCCGCCGGATCGTCGAGGAGTACGACGTCCGCACCCCCGGCATCGACGTCACCGCCGCCTCGCTCTCCGGCGGCAACCAGCAGAAGCTGATCGTCGGCCGCGAGATGAGCCACGAACCGAAGTTCCTGATCGCCGCCCACCCCACCCGCGGGGTGGACGTCGGCGCCCAGGCGCAGATCTGGGACCGCATCCGGGAGGCCCGCCGCCAGGGCCTCGCGGTGCTGCTGATCTCCGCCGACCTGGACGAGCTGATCGGTCTGTCGGACACCCTCCGGGTGATCTACAACGGCAGCCTGGTGGCGGACGCCGACCCGGCGACCATCACCCCCGAGGAGCTGGGCTCCGCCATGACGGGTGCCGCCACCGGCCACCTGGAGCACAGCGAGCCCGCCGCACCCACTGAGACGACCGACGGCGGCGCGGACGCCACCGGCCCGGAGGACGAGGCCCGATGAAGAAGTTCGACAAGGAGCGCGCGCTCCTCGCGGTGGCCGGACCGGTCATCGCGCTCGTCGCGGCGATCCTGCTGACCTCGGTGGTGCTCCTCGCCTCCGGCAAGAGCCCGTTCGAGCCCTACCGGCTGATGCTGGAGCAGGCGTCGTTCTCCGACGTCCAGGTGCTGATCCTCAACCAGGCGTCGATGTACTACATCGCGGCGCTCGCGGTGGCCGTCGGCTTCCGGATGAACCTGTTCAACATCGGCGTCGACGGCCAGTACCGGCTCGCCGCGATGATGACCGCCGTGGTCGGCGCGCACGTGGCGCTGCCGTCCTTCCTGCAGATCCCGATGCTGCTGCTGGTCGGCGCGCTCACCGGCGCCTTCTGGGCGGGCATCGCGGGTGTCCTCAAGGTCACCCGGGGGGTCAGCGAGGTCGTCGCCACGATCATGCTGAACGCCATCGCCACCAGCGTCATCGGCTACCTGACCCTGCGCGACGTGTGGGGCGTGCAGGTCGGCAACAACATGACCACCGGCATCATGAAGGACTCCGGCTGGGTCCCCGGCATCGATCTGGGCGCCGACGTCGGCGAGATCTACGGCCTGGTCTTCCTCGCCGTGCTGCTCGGCGTCGCCTACTGGATCGTCCTCAACCGCACCCGCTTCGGCTTCGACCTGCGGGCCACCGGCGCCTCCGAGACCGCCGCCGCGGCCTCCGGTGTCGACGCCAAGAAGATGGTCCTCACCGCCATGCTGATCTCCGGCGCGGTCGCGGGCCTGTCCGGGCTGCCGCTGCTGCTCGGCGACGCCCACACCTACAGCCTGAGCTTCCCGACCGGCCTCGGCTTCACCGGCATCACCATCGCCCTCCTCGGCCGCAACAACCCGGTCGGCATCGCCTTCGCCGCCCTGCTGATCGCCTTCCTCGACAAGGCGTCCCCCGCCCTCGACTACGCCACCCCGGTCGCGTACGAGAAGGAGATCGCGACGATCATGCAGGGCCTGATCGTCTTCGCCGTCGTCATCTCCTACGAGGCCGTACGCCAGTGGGGGCTGCGCCGCCAGCAGCGTCAGGTCGGTCTCGAACTGGCCGCTGCCGCCGCCCAGAACACCGAGAAGAAGGAGGTGGCGGCCCGATGAGCACCGCGACCATCACCAAGCCTCAGCCGAAGCGGCCCGGCGCGAAGAGCCGCCGCATGTCCCTGCCGGTCCTCCTGCTGGTCATCGCGGGCGTGCTGGTCCTCACCTCGGCGGTCCGGCTGATCACCGGCGCCGACGGCATCACCTCCACCGGCCAGATGTCCACCGCGCTGCGCCTCGCCGTCCCGATCGGCCTCGCCGGTCTCGGCGGTCTGTGGGCCGAGCGCGCGGGCGTCGTCAACATCGGCCTCGAAGGCATGATGATCCTCGGCACCTGGTTCGGCGCCTGGGCCGGGTACCAGTGGGGCCCGTGGACGGGCGTCGTCTTCGGCATCGTCGGCGGCGCGCTCGGCGCGCTGCTGCACGCCGTCGCGACCGTCACCTTCAACGTGAACCACATCGTCTCCGGTGTGGCCATCAACATCCTCGCGCTGGGCTCCACCCGGTACCTGTCGAAGTTCACCTTCGAGAACGCCCCGCAGGGCTCCTCCAAGCAGTCCCCGCCGATCGACTCGCTGGGCACCTTCGACATCCCCGGGCTCTCCAGCGCCCTGGAGAGCCTCAACGGCAAGCACTGGTTCCTCGTCTCCGACCTGGCGGGCCTGATCGGCGGTCTGATCACCGACCTGTCGCCGCTCACCGTCATCGCCGTCGCCCTGGTGCCGATCTCCTGGTACGTGCTGTGGCGCACCGCGTTCGGGCTGCGGCTGCGCTCCTGCGGCGAGAACCCGGTGGCCGCCGAGTCGCTCGGCGTCAACGTCTACAAGTACAAGTACATCGCCGTGATCATCTCCGGCGGCTTCGCCGGACTCGGCGGCGCCTTCCTGTCGATCGTCGCCTCGAACGTCTACCTCGACGGCCAGACGGCCGGACGCGGCTACATCGGCCTCGCCGCGATGATCTTCGGCAACTGGATGCCCGGCGGACTCGCCCTCGGCGCGGGCCTGTTCGGCTACACCGACAGCCTCAACCTGCGCGGCGGCACCACCAACGTGCACGCGCTGATCCTGCTCCTGGCGATCCTGCTGGTCTTCGGCGCGGCCTACCTGGTCTGGAAGAAGAAGTACACGCCCGCCGTCATCACGCTCGTCACCTCGGTGCTGATGTTCGTCTGGTACGCCACCACGAACGACGTGCCCAAGCAGGTCGTGACGGCGACCCCGTACATCGTCACCCTGCTGGTGCTCTCGCTCTCCGCGCAGAGCCTGCGGATGCCCAAGGCGGACGGCATGCCGTACCGCAGAGGGCAGGGCAAGTGACCGTCGACTGGGAGGCGTTGCGCGCCACCGCCCGCGAGGCGATGTCCCACGCGTACGCGCCCTACTCCGGGTACCCGGTGGGCGTCGCCGCGCTCGTCGACGACGGGCGGACCGTCTCGGGCTGCAACGTCGAGAACGCGTCCTACGGGATCGGCCTGTGCGCCGAGTGCGGCCTCGTCTCGGAGCTGCAGCGCACCGGCGGCGGCAGGCTGACGCACTTCACCTGCGTCGACGGCCGCGGCGAGATCCTCGTCCCGTGCGGCCGGTGCCGTCAGCTCCTCTTCGAGTTCGGCGGCCCCGACCTGCTCCTGGAGACCCCGGCGGGCATCCTGCCGCTCTCCGAGATGCTGCCCCAGGCGTTCGGCCCCGGCCATCTCGCACCGCGCTGAGTCATCACCCCGCGCGGCCCCTCCGACCGGCCACCGGCACGGAGGGGCCGCGCCGTTCCCGAACGTTCGGAAGGAAAGCAAGGCCATGGACGTCATCTCCGTCATCCGCACCAAGCGGGACCGCGGCGCGCTCAGCGACGAGCAGATCGACTGGGTCATCGACGCGTACACCCGCGGGGAGGTCGCCGACGAGCAGATGTCCGCGCTCGCGATGGCCATCCTCCTCAACGGCATGACCCGGGCGGAGATCGCCCGCTGGACGGCGGCGATGATCGCCTCCGGCGAGCGCATGGAGTTCTCCGCGCTCTCCCGCCCGACCGCCGACAAGCACTCCACGGGCGGTGTCGGCGACAAGATCACGCTGCCGCTCGCGCCCCTGGTGGCGGCCTGCGGCGCGGCCGTCCCGCAGCTCTCCGGGCGGGGCCTCGGCCACACCGGCGGCACCCTCGACAAGCTGGAGTCGATCCCCGGCTGGCGCGCGCTGCTCTCCAACGAGGAGATGCTGTCCGTCCTGGACTCCACCGGCGCGGTGATCTGCGCGGCGGGCGACGGCCTCGCCCCCGCCGACAAGAAGCTCTACGCCCTGCGCGACGTCACCGGCACGGTCGAGGCCATCCCGCTGATCGCCTCCTCGATCATGTCGAAGAAGATCGCCGAGGGCACCGGCTCGCTGGTCCTGGACGTCAAGGTCGGCACCGGCGCCTTCATGAAGACGATCGAGGACGCCCGCGAACTGGCCTCCACCATGGTGGGCCTCGGCACCGACCACGGCGTGCGCACGGTCGCCCTGCTCACCGACATGTCCACCCCGCTCGGCCTCACCGCGGGCAACGCCCTTGAGGTCCGCGAGTCGGTCGAGGTGCTGGCGGGCGGCGGACCCGCCGACGTCGTCGAGCTGACCCTCGCGCTGGCCCGCGAGATGCTCACGGCCGCCGGACTCCCCGACGCCGACCCGGCGAAGGCCCTCGCCGACGGCTCCGCGATGGACGTCTGGCGCCGGATGATCGCGGCCCAGGGCGGCGACCCGGACGCGGCGCTGCCCACCGCGAAGGAGCGGCACGTCGTCACGGCCCCCGCCTCCGGCGTGCTGACCCGCCTGGACGCGTACGGCGTCGGCGTCGCCGCCTGGCGCCTGGGCGCGGGCCGGGCCCGCAAGGAGGACCCGGTGCAGGCGGCGGCGGGCGTCGAGATCCACGCCAAGCCGGGCGACACCGTCACCGCGGGCCAGCCGCTGCTGACCCTGCACACCGACACCCCCGAACGCTTCGCGTACGCCCTGGAGGCGACGGAGGGCACCTTCGACATCGCCCCCGGGGGCACCCCGTTCACGGCCACCCCGGTGGTGCGGGAACGTATCGCCTGACCTGCGGTTTCCTCATACGGGTGAACGGGATCGGTGGACGCCCACCGGTCCCGTTCGGCATGCTGGGATCGGTGATGTACCGATAGGAGACCGCCAGTGCGACACGAAGTCGCTCCACCCCAGTAGATGGTCTGTGTGAGGAAAGAAGGTCATGAGCAGGCCATCTCGGACCAGTGTCCAAGGTCCGTCCCCACTTCCGCATGCGTCGCTGGCAACGGCGGGGTGTGAAGCCGGAAGCGCAAGCCCAAGAGCGGCACGGCCATCGGACCGCAACAGGCGAGGGGAAGGCCGGACGGGCTCATGCGAATGAACCCTTGACGACATCTCGTAACTCCTGTGCCGCGTCGATGGTGAGCTGTCGGTGGCAGACAGGCCCTGGCGCGGAAGAGCGCACGACGACCCCGGAGGATTGGCGCCGAAGGGGGAGGACACCGTCGGGCCCGGGATAAAGAGGGAGCCCACCCCGGTCGCATCTTGTGGGAGCGGAACGTGGAAACCCCGTTGGAGTCCGGGAGTTGATCCCGGTAAGCCGGAGGTGACGAAGGACCAAGCCTCCAGCGGGACAGGATGATCCGAGAAGCGAACGCCGACAGGGCGAAAGCCCAGAGGAAAAGGATGCGGAGACCTCAGCCGCGTCCTATAACTCGTCGGACACGAGGCGATGCCCCGGCCCGAAAGGGAGCCCACGCGGATCAGGTAGGCCCGTGAAGAAGAACTGCGAAGAACCCCGAACCGAAGGGCAAGTTGGATGCCGAAGGAAGGTGTGGCAGTGACCGCTACGGCGGCGATGCCTCCCTCGACGGCGAACGGACCGGAGGACTACGCCCAGACCTGGCACAGCATCGACTGGGCCAAGGTGGAGGCGTCGGTACGGCGACTGAGGCAGCGTATCTTCACAGCCACGCAGGAAGGGGACCTGAAGAAGGTCCGGAACTTGCAGAAGCTCATGCTGCGATCCCACTCGAACACGCTCGTGAGCGTGAAAAGGGTGACGCAGCAGAGCGCAGGCCGTCGGACAGCAGGGATCGACCGAGAACGCGCGCTCACTCCGAGCGCGCGAGGGCGGCTGGCCGCTGAGATCACAGCGGAACGCTTCCCTGGAAAGCCCCAGCCCGTCCGGCGTGTGTACATTCCCAAAGCCAACGGGAAGCAGCGCCCCCTGGGTATTCCAGTGATCCGTGACCGGGCCCGCCAGGCCCGCGTCAAGAACGCACTGGAACCCGAGTGGGAAGCCCGGTTCGAGCAACGAAGCTACGGCTTCCGCCCCGGCCGGGGCTGTCACGACGCGATCGGCGCCATCTTCAATATCGCGGGCCAGAGACGGGCCAGGCGGTTATGGGGGCTCGACGCTGATCTGACAGCGGCGTTCGACCGTATTTCGCACGACCACCTGATGAGCCTCATCGGTACTTTTCCGGCGCGGGAAGCGATCCGCGGATGGCTCAAGGCGGGAGTGATGGACTGCGGACGATTCTCGCCCACCGATGAGGGGACTCCTCAGGGTGGTGTGATCAGCCCGCTGCTGCTCAACGTGGCCTTGCACGGCATGGAGACAGCGGCCGGACATATCACGGAGGGACGCTCCAACAAGTCCCGAAGGGATGCTCCGGTCCTGGTTCGGTACGCGGATGACTTCGCTGTGTTCTGCCACAGTGAAGACGAAGCCCGCCGGGTCAAGGAGCAGCTGGCTCGCTGGATGATCCCGCGAGGGGTCGCCTTCAACGAGGAGAAGACATCCGTCCTCCACCTTGAAGAAGGCTTCGACTTCCTCGGGTTCAACATCCGGCGGTACAGCGGGACTCTGCTGATCAAGCCGAGCAAGGCGGCTGTGAAGAGGGCCCGGGAACGGCTCCGCAGTGAAGTGATCGGCCTGCGAGGGGCGAACGCTGGAGCCGTGGTGAGGAGGCTCAACCCGATTATCAAGGGGTGGGCCACCTACTACCGGACGGTGGTGTCCAAGGAGACCTTCAAGTCCCTGGACTTCTGCGTGTGGACGCTCACGCAGAAGTGGGTCAAGCACTCCCACCCGAACAAGCCGAAGGGCTGGCGCCTGGCCAAGCACTACGGCGTCTTCAACTCGACCCGGAAGGACCAGTGGGTATTCGGTGACCGGGACACCGGCACCTACCTCTACAAGTTCAACTGGACCAGAATCGTCCGGCACGTGATCGTCAAGGAAGGCAACTCTCCTGACGACTCCTCGCTGGCCGAGTACTGGGCGAACCGCCGACGCAAAAGGATGCCCGGGACCGCCGACAGGTGGACCATCACCCTCGCATCCCGCCAGAAGGGGATCTGTCCGCTGTGCAAACAGCCCCTGATCCCCGACGCCGAGTACACACCGGACAACCCGCGCGAGTGGGCCGCGTGGTTCTCGGCATCGATGAAGCCGCTGCACAAGCACCACTTCATCTACCGGCGCGACGGCGGCACGGACGAGCGGACGAACCTTCGCCTCGTACACGCCGACTGCCATCGCCAGCACCACGCCGGCGATCACAGAAGGGCCAAGCAAGATGACCGACCCGCGTGACTCCAGGGGCCCGCTTGAGCCGGATGCGGTGAACAGCCGCACGTCCGGTTCTGAGGGGGCCGGGGGGCGGCAACGCCCTCCGGCTACCCGACTGAGCGCACTCACCGTCAGCCATGACCCCGGAGAGAGCTGGGACGAACTCGTCCGCCTCTGGGAGGAGATGGACTGGCCGCAGGGCAGCAAGGTGGAGATCATTGAGGGGTCCATCACCGTGTCGCCTTCGCCCGCATTCCGCCACAACCTGATCGCGGCACGTATTCACCGCCGCCTCAACGCAGCGATCCCTGACGACTGGGAGGTGTTCCAGACACTGGCCATCTCCGTGCCGTCACGTCTGGGCATGTTCATCCCGGACATCCTGGTGGCGCCGGTCGGGGAGTTCACGGACGTGGACACCCACCTGCCGGCGGCAGTCGCCGAACTCGTCGTCGAGATCACGTCCAAGAAGAACGCCCGGCACGACCGGGTGACCAAGCCGGCCGCCTACGCCTCCGCGGGCATCCCGCTCTACCTCCTCGTCGACCGCTGGGCCCCCGAAGGTCCGTCGGCGACGCTCTACGGTGAGCCGCGGGACGATGTCTACCGCACCCTGGCCGTCGCGAAGTTCGGCGAGTCACTCACCCTCCCCGCCCCCTTCGATCTGGCCATCGACACCTCCGGCTTCCTGGTGGAGTGACCCTCACCCCAGCAAGGTCGCGATCACCACCAGCACCGGGACCGAGATCACCGTCGACAGGAGGATCGAGTCGCGGGCCAGGGTCTCGCCCACCTGGTAGCGGCTCGCGTAGGTGTAGAGGTTCTGCGCGGCCGGGAGCGCCGAGGTGACCACCACGTCGAGCAGCAGATGGCCGTGGAGGCCGAACAGGCCCGTCGCCAGCGCCCACGCGGCGAGGGGCTGGCCCACGGCCTTCAGGGCCACCGACAGGAACACCGGGTGCCGGTCGGCGCCCCGGCCCGGCATCGTGCTGGCGCACAGGGAGATCCCGAACGCCAGCAGCACCGCGGGGACCGACATGTTGCCGATCAGGGTCAGCGGGTCCATCACCGGGCCGGGCACGCGCAGCCCGGCCGCCGCCACCGCCACGCCCAGCAGGGACGCGATCGCGATCGGGTTGGTCAGCGGGGTCAGCAGCCGGCGCCACAGCGGGCCCTTGCCGCCCGGCCCCGACAGGTCGAGCACCGTCAGGGCCACCGGGGTCACCCCGACGAGCTGGAACAGCAGCACCGGGGCCACCAGGGACGCGTCGCCCAGCACGTACACCGCGATCGGGATGCCCAGGTTCCCGGAGTTGACGTAGCTGGAGCACAGGGCGCCGATCGTGGTGCGGCCCACCCCCCAGCCGCGGGCCGCGCCGATCGCGACGAAGACACCGGCGGCGGCCACCGTGCTCATCGCCGTCACCAGCAGCCTGCTGGAGAACACCACCGACAGGTCGGCCCGCGCGAGCGTGGTGAACAGCAGCGCGGGGGAGGCCACATGGAAGGCCAGCCGGGTCAGCACCTCACGGCCGTGCTCGCCCAGGTAGCCCTGCCGCCCGATGAGGTAGCCGACGCCGATGACGACGGCGATCACCGCGAACCCCGTCAGCACCCCTTGCACGGCACCTCCCGCGCAGGTCGCGGGGGGCCGGGTGTCCGGGGCGGTGCTGATCCGTGGGGCATACACCCAACCCTCGCGGGGGCGGGGCGCGCGGGTCAATGTGATCTTCGACGATCCCGAACCGTGGACCGCCCGGGGCTCCCGGGGCGGCCCGCGATGAGTTGCGGGCGCCCGACCGGTCTACCGCTCGTGGATGCCATGACACCCTCCGTGCTCGTGCTGCGCGGCCCCGTCGGCCCGGCGGAGCTGACGGGGCTGTGCGACGCCGTACGGGCCGGACTCGGACCCGGGAGCGCCGGGGCCGTCGTGGTCGACGTCGGCCCGCTCGGCGCCCCGGACCTGGGCACCGTCGACACCCTGGCCTGGCTCCAGCTCACCGCCCGCCGGGCCGGCGGACGGATCCTGCTGCGCGCCCCCGGCCCGGCCCTACGCGCCCTCCTCGACCTGGTCGGGCTGCCCGTCGGCGTCGAGGTGCGCGGGGACCCCGAAGAGCGGGAACCACCGCTTGGTGTCGAGGTAGAAGTGGAACCCGGTGAGCCTGCCGTCTGAGATCTCCAGCACCTGGATCGCCCACGGCGCGAACCCGCCCGCCTCCGGGTCCGGCTTGTACTGGGCGAACCCGGGCAGGCCGTTGACCTGGACCGGGAACAGCCGCGACCCGGCGCAGGCCGCGCCGATCGTCGTCATGAAACCGGCGATGTCCGCGTGGCCGGTGAGCCACAGGTCGAACGGCGGCATCGTCATGATGGCGTCCTCGTGCAGCAGCGCCGTCAGCGCCGTCATGTCGTACCCCTCGAACGCCGCCACATAGCGCTCCAGGAGCCGCTGCTGCTCCTCGTCCAGCGGATCGGAGACGGCCGCGTCCGCGCCCTTGTCCTCCCGCTCCGCGAGCGTCGCGCGGGCCCGCTGGAGCGCGCTGTTGACCGACGCGACCGAGGTGTCGAGCAGCTCGGCGACCTCGCTCGCCCGCCACGCCAGCACCTCCCGCAGGATCAGCACCACCCGCTGCTTGGGCGGCAGTTGCTGGAGCGCCGCCATGAACGCCAGCCGCACCGACTCCTTCGCGACCGCCGCCTCCGCCGGGTCCTCCACGGTGGGCAGCACGCGCGCGTCCGGCATCGGCTCCAGCCAGGTGTGGTCGGGGCGGGGCGCGAGCGCGGCCCGCGCCAGCGGCGTCGACGCGGAGAGGTCCATCGGACGGGCCCGCTTGTTGCCCGCCGTCAGCATGTCCAGGCACACGTTGGTCGCGATGCGGTACAGCCAGGACCGCAGGCTGGAGCGCCCCTCGAACGCGCCGTAGCCCCGCCAGGCCCGCACCATGGTGTCCTGCACCGCGTCCTCGGCCTCGAAGGACGAGCCGAGCATCCGGTAGCAGTACCCCGTCAGCTCGGTCCTGTGCTTCTCCAGCCTGATGTCGAGGTCCGTCGTCGCCGTGCCGTCGCTCATCGTCCACCCACCCCTGCGGCCTTCCTGTCGCGCTTCGGTGCGCCCAGCACCTCGGAAGCTACCGCAGCCCACCGACAATGGCCCCCGGAGCGGGGGAAAGCGCAGGTCAGGGCAGGGATGCAGCAAGCGCTCACTGGACCCCGCCGACCCCGCACGAAAGCCGGGGAGGGCCCGCGGGGGGCGGAGCCGCGCTACCTCGCCGCCACCGGTTCGGCGCGCGAGGCGACCCGGGCCGCGCGGGTGCCCGCCAGCGTGATCGTCACCACGCCCAGCACCGCGAGCAGCCCGACCCCGACGGTGCCGCCCCAGCCGCCCGCGTGGAAGGCCAGCGCGCCGGCCGTGCTGCCCACGCTGGAACCGATGTAGTACGACGACTGGTAGAGCGCCGACGCCTGCGCCCGCCCGTGGGTCGCGGTCCTGCTGACCGCCGACGACGCCACCGCGTGCCCCGCGAAGAACCCCGCGGTGATCAGCACCAGACCCAGCAGCACCGGCACCAGCGAACCGACCAGGGACAGCAGCAGCCCCGCCGTCGTCGTACCGGCCGCCAGGTAGAACGTGCCCCGGCGGCCCAGCCGGTCCACCAGCCGCCCGGCCGTGGACGCCGACACCGTGCCCACCAGGTACACCAGGAAGACCGAGCCGACCACACCCTGCGCGAGCCCGAACGGCTGGGCCGTCAGCCGGTAGCCGATCACCGTGTAGACCCCGCCGAAGACGGTCATGAACAGCGCGCCGATCGCGTACAGACGGCGCAGCAGCGGGTCGGCGAGGTGGTCGCGGACGGTGCCGAGCAGCACCCGGGGCCGCAGCGAGCCCGCGGTGAAGTGGGCCGGGGCCGGGAGCAGCAGCCGGAAGGCGACCGCGCAGCCGACCGCCAGGGCGCCGATCACGCCGACGGCGATCCGCCAGCCCCACTCCTGGGCCACCCAGCCGGTGATGATCCGGCCGCTCATCCCGCCGACGCTGTTGCCCGCCACGAAGAGGCCGATCGCCGTGACCAGCGCCCGCGGCCTGACCTCCTCCGCCAGGTACGCCGTCGCCGAGGCGGGCAGTCCGGCCAGGGCCGCGCCCTGGACCGCGCGCAGCGCCACCAGCGCGCCGAGGGACGGCGCGAACGGCACCAGCATGCCGACCGAGACGGCGACCGCGAGGGAGGCCGTCATCACGGTACGGCGGCCGAAGCGCTCCGACAGGGCGCTCATCGGCAGCACGAACAGGGCGAGGCCGCCGGTCGCCGCCGCCACCGTCCAGCTCGCGTCGCTCGCCGCCACCCCGAACTCGCCGGAGATCAGCGGCAGCAGGGCCTGGGTGGAGTAGAGCAGGGCGAAGGTCGCGACCCCCGCGAGGAACAGCGCGAAGCTCATCCTGCGGTAGCCGGGGTCGCCCGGCGCCAGCCGGGTGTCGGTGACGGGATCGGGGGACGGGGTGGCGGCGGCCACGGTGGTGGACGCCCCGGTACTCGCAGGAGACATGACTCCAAGGTACGGAGGCCCCGAATCATCCGTCCAATGCACGAACCGGCCATAATCGTTCCCATGGCGCATGAACAAAGGTCAGAGGGTCACCTGTCACCGTCCAGTGACACGGAAGACATGCTGCTCTCGCTGGTGCCGCGGCTCGCGCACTTCGCCGGGGTGGCCAGGACCGAGCACGTCACCCGGGCCGCGCTGGAGCTGCAGGTGCCGCAGTCCACGCTGTCGAGGGCGCTGGTGCGCCTCGAACACGACCTCGGCGTCGAGCTGTTCGCCCGGCGCGGGCGCACGGTCTCCCTCACCCCGGCCGGGCGCACCTTCCTCGGCCCGGTGGAGCGCGCCCTCGCCGAGATCGGGCGGGCGGTCGAGGCGGTGCGCGCCGACGCCGACCCGGCCACCGGCAAGGTCGCCTTCGGGTTCCTGCACACCATGGGCGCCGAGACGGTCCCGGGCCTGCTCCAGGCGTTCCGCGCCGACCATCCCCGCATCCGCTTCGCCCTGGTCCAGAACTACGGCGAGGCGATGCTGGAGCGGCTGCGCGCCGGGGAGCTCGACCTCTGCCTGACCTCGCCGGTGCCGGACGCCCCCGACCTGGTCACCCGCCGTCTCGACGAGCAGCGGCTGCGGCTGGTCGTCCCGGCGGACCACCGGCTGGCCGGGCGCCGCCGCATCCGGCTCGCCGAGGCCGCCGACGAGACCTTCGTGACCCTGGAGCCCGGCTACGGGCTGCGCAGGATCACCGACGCGGCCTGCCAGGAGGCGGGCTTCCGGCCGCGCGTCGCCTTCGAGGGGGAGGAGGCCGAGACGCTGCGCGGCCTGGTCGCAGCGGGCCTCGGGGTGGCGCTGCTGCCGCCGCCGGTCTTCCCCCGCCCGGGGGTGGTGGAGCTGACGGTGACGGCGCCGCGCGCGGTCCGGGAGATCGGCCTCGCCTGGCTCGACGGCCACCCCGACACCCCGCCGGTGGCCGCCTTCAAGCGGTTCCTGCTGGCGAGGAGGGGCAATCTGCTGGCCCGCCCGGCGCCGCTACCGCCGCCGCAGTGACTTCCCGAAGCCCGCCGCCAGCGGCATCCGCAGCCCCAGCGGGGGCGGCGCGGCGAGCGCGTCCTGAACCGGCCGCGCGAAGGACCGCCCGAAGAGGGTGCCCATCACGAAGTCCTGGGCCAGCGCGTGCACTTCGGCCCGGTACTGGTGCAACCCGTGGCCGTCGGCGTGGACTTCGAACCGGCACACCTCCCGGTTCGCCTTCTTGGCGCGGGCCGCGAGGCGGAACGACAGCTCGGGGTCGGTGCGCCGGTCGTTGGTGCCGTGCACGATCAGCACCTGCCGTCCGACGAGCTGCCGCACCGGTTCTGGCGGCGCCGCCATGTCGTCCTCCGGGAGCCAGGGGGCGATCGCCAGAACGGAGTCGACGGCCTCGTGGCCGCCCGAGCGCAGCGCGGCCCGGCCGCCCATGTCGACGCCCGCCAGACAGACGGGGACGTCGCCGTAGCGCCGGACGATCTCGTCGGCGGCCCAGGTCGCGTCCTGGGCGAGCTGGGCCGCGCCGCCGTTCCAGCCCCGGCAGGCGTACCGCACGACGTGCACCGCGAGTCCGTCGGCGCGGCCCGCGCGGGCGAGCCCGCGCCCGAGCGACCTGACCGCCGCGGCCGCCAGCGGGGACGGTCTGCGGGCCGACTCCTCGTCACCGCCGGGCAGCAGCAGGACCGCCCCGCTGACCGCCGTCGGCTCCGGGCCGAACGCCCTCCCCAGCCGGGCCCGCCGCACCGGCGTCGCTTGGTGTGCCATGACAGAACAGTGTCAGAAGCGTCGGTGTACGCGACCCGTCCGTGCGGTCACCGTTCAATATCGACAACGGTGCGCGGCGGACGGCTCCCGATGATCTACGCGCGTAGGAGCTACAGTGCCGCCATGACGAGCCAGAGCACCGCGAACACCCCGACGCCGGACCAGATCCGCCGGGCGCCGAAGGTTCTGCTGCACGACCACCTCGACGGCGGCCTGCGCCCGGCCACCGTCGTCGACCTCGCCCGGGAGAGCGGCTACCCGCACCTGCCCGACACCGACCCCGGCAAGCTCGGCCTCTGGTTCCGGGAGGCCGCCGACTCCGGGTCGCTGGAGCGCTATCTGGAGACCTTCTCGCACACCGTCGGGGTGATGCAGACGCGGTCCGCGCTGGTGCGGGTGGCCCGCGAGTGCGCCGAGGACCTCGCCGCCGACGGCGTCGTCTACGCCGAGGTGCGGTACGCGCCCGAGCAGCACCTGGAGGGCGGGCTCGGCCTCGAAGAGGTCGTCGAGGCGGTCAACGAGGGGTTCAGGGAGGGCGAGCGGCTGGCCCGCGCCGCCGGGCACCGCATCCGGGTCGGCGCGCTGCTCACCGCGATGCGGCACGCGGCCCGCTCGCTGGAGATCGCCGAACTCGCCAACCGCCACCGGGACCTGGGCGTCGTCGGCTTCGACATCGCGGGCGCCGAGGCCGGTTTCCCGCCCACCCGCCACCTCGACGCCTTCGAGTACCTGAAGCGGGAGAACAACCACTTCACCATCCACGCCGGTGAGGCCTTCGGGCTGCCCTCCATCTGGCAGGCCCTCCAGTGGTGCGGCGCCGACCGGCTCGGGCACGGGGTGCGCATCATCGACGACATCGAGGTCGGCCCGGACGGCGAGGTGCGGCTCGGGCGGCTGGCCTCCTACGTGCGCGACAAGCGCGTCCCGCTGGAGCTGTGCCCGAGTTCCAACCTGCAGACCGGCGCCGCCGCCTCGTACGCCGAGCACCCGATCGGGCTGCTGCGGCGGCTGCATTTCCGGGCCACCGTCAATACGGACAACCGTCTCATGTCGGGCACCAGTATGAGCCGGGAGTTCGAGCGGCTCGTCGAGGTATTCGGTTACACGCTCGACGACATGCAGTGGTTCTCCGTCAATGCGATGAAATCAGCGTTCATTCCTTTCGATGAACGACTGGCGATGATCAACGACGTCGTGAAGCCGGGATATGCGGAACTGAAATCCGAATGGCTGTTCCAGCAGACCGCCTCCACCAGCGGTTCCGCCGAATCGGCGGGCTGAACAGCGCAGTTCGGCACGACGGAATGCGGACAGGTTATTCACAACCCGTCCGCATTTCGATGTTTGCGACCGCTCGGCTGGCGTGTTTACGTTCTCGAACCGCTCGTACCCCGTACCCCCATTTCGAGGACGCATTCCATGAAGCAGTCTGCTGCCAAGACCCTCGGTGTCGCCGCCCTCGGTGCCGCCTTCGCCGCCGCCGGCGCGGGCGCCGCGAACGCGGCCCCGGCTGTCCCGGACGCGACCCAGGCGCTCGGCTCCGTCGCCCAGACCCTGCCCGCCGAGAACCTCGCCTCCGCGGTGCCGGGTGCCGGACAGGCGCTGAGCCAGGGCACCACCGCCCTCCAGACGGGTGTCACCGCCGTGCAGCCTGCCGCCGAGCGCCTCCTCGCCGACGGCCCCACCGCCCCCGTCAAGGGCCTCCTCGGCGGCCTCCCGCTGGGCCAGCTGCCCACCCACGGCCTGCCCCTGAACGGCATCCCGCTCGGCTGAACCGCCCTCGACGCGCCGATGGGGCGCACCCCGTGATCACGGGGTGCGCCCCATCGGCGTCTCGGCGCGGGCCGCGTCACCAGGCGGCGTTCGCCCTGTCCTCGGAGGGCAGCAGCACCCAGAGCGCGATGTAGAGGACGAACTGCGGGCCAGGCAGCAGGCACGAGAGCAGGAAGATCACCCGCATCGTCGTCGCGGAGGTCCCGAAGCGCCGCGCCAGCGCAGCGCACACTCCGCCGAGGACACGGCCGTGGGTGGGGCGGGCAAGGGCGGACATCTGCGGCTCCTTCGTGAGCGTCGGTACGGGACGGGTGCCCCATGACCCTCACGCTATGCGGCCACCGCCGCGGCGGCGTCGCCCTACGGTGCGATGCCGACCCTGGGAATCGTCGGGGTCCGACCCTGAGCGGACTCCTCCTTGACGACGGTCCCGCGCGGCGCCCGGCCGCCCCGGCGCCGGGCCCACCGGCGGCCGGCCGGCACCACCAGGACGTGCGCGAGGACCACGCCCGCCGTGTTCAGGAGCACCGTGTCGACGTCCGGCACCCGGCCGGGCACCCCGGTCTGCGCCAGGGCGATCGCCACCGAGACCAGGGCGCCCGCCGTCACCGTCCGCACCAGGGAGCCGAGACCGGACGCCCGGAGCCTGCCGTGCGCCAGCGGGATCAGCACCCCGAGCGGCGCCAGCAGCGCCAGCCCCGAGACGATCCGGCGGGCCGCGACGGCGTCACCGAGGGCGAGGTCGGCCCGCACACCGGCGAACGGACGCAGATTGACGGGCCGCACCCACAGCACGTCCAGCGGACGCAGGGTGAGCCAGAGGACGAGGGCCAGGTGCGCGACCAGGAGGACACCTCCCGTCACCCGCACCCGGGTCGCGGCGCTGCCGCCGATGGAGCCTTCACGCTGCACGCCCCCAAGGACGCGGCGTCCGGCGGGATCGGTTCCGGGTCGGCGCCGACCGGCCGGGTGAGGCGTCCGCCACACCGCCGGCCGCACCGCCGGTCAGTCCCCGCTGACCTCGGCGGACGGCGGCTGACGGCTCCCGGGACGGGAGCGCACCTCGTCCGTGCACTGGTAGCGGCGCAGCCGGTCGTCCCCGGGACCGCCCAGGATCACCGACCCGTCGCCCTCGGCCGCCGCCGAGTCGGAGAACGTGCACACGATCTGCGCCAGCGCGTACGAGGTGAGGTCGCCGGGCGAGGTGCTCAGCCGCAGGGTGTCCTCCGGGTCGCCGCGCCGCGGCCCCGACACCGTCGTCCCGCCGCGCACCTCCGTCGTGTACCCGGCCTCCTGCTCCGACGGCGACGGCGTCGCCGTCAGCTCGTCCAGCAGGCCCTGCGCGACCAGCACCCGGCGCGCCGAGTCCGCCGTGCCGTCCGGCACCCGCACCGTGCGGTCCACGGCCACCAGCGACGCCCCGCACAGCAGGAACACCTGCACCGGCAGCCCCCGCGAGGACTGCGTCGAGACGTCCGGCTCGGCCAGCGAGCACTGCACCCGCGAGGGCGCCGCCCCGAAGTCCGTCGGCACCTCCGTGGAGCGGATCCCGCACCCGGTGAGCACGGCGGCGAGCAGCGCCGGCGCCAGCAGCGCGCGGGCCCTCATCGGACCTCCCCCTCGGCCCCGGCCGGTCCGTCCACCGCGTCCGGCTCCTCCGCGAGCTCCGAGATGTCCCGGGGCAGCCGCAGCGTGAACACCGCGCCTCCTTCAGGGGAGTTGGCGGCCGTCAGCTCGCCCCCGTGGATGCGGGCGTTCTCCGTCGCGATGGAGAGGCCGAGGCCGCTGCCGTCGGAGCGCGGCCGGGACGCGCTCGCCTTGTAGAAGCGGTCGAAGACGTGCGGCAGGACGTCCTCCGGGATGCCGGGCCCGTGGTCGCGGACGGCGATGACGACCTGGTCGCCCCGCTCGCCCGCCATCCGCACCGACACCCGCACCGGGGAGCCGCCGTGCTTGAGGGCGTTGCCGATCAGGTTGGCCATGATGACGTCCAGGCGGCGCGGGTCGAGCCGGGCGTGGATGCCGCGTTCGGCGTCCAGGTCCACCGCGTCCAGCCAGGCCCGCGCGTCGATGCAGGCGGTGATCTGGTCGGCGACGTCGACGTCGTCCAGGACCAGCCGGGCGGTGCCCGCGTCGAAGCGGGTGACCTCCATCAGGTTCTCCACCAGGTTGTTCAGCCGCCGGGTCTCGCTGACGACGAGCCGCACGGCGGGTTCGATCATCGGGTCCACGCTCCCCGACTCGGCCTCCAGCTCGTCCTCCAGGACCTCGGTGACGGCGGTGATCGCGGTGAGCGGCGTCCGCAGCTCGTGGCTCATGTCCGCGACGAACCTGCGGGACGCCTCGTCCCGCCCGGCCATGTCCGCGACCCGCTTCTCCAGGGCCTCCGCCGCCAGGTTGAACGTCCGTGACAGATCGGCGAGTTCGTCGGTGCCGGAGACCCGCAGCCGGGTGTCGAGCCTGCCCTCGCCGAGCCGCCTGGCCGCGACGCCGAGCCGGTGCACCGGCTTCAGCACCGTCGTCGCGGCGGCCTGCGCGAGCAGCGCCGAGCCGATCAGCGCGAGCGCCGTCGCGATCCCCAGCGACCAGGCCAGCGAGTTGAGGTCCTTGGCCTCCGGTTCGAGCGACTTGAGCATGTACCCGGTCGCCCCGCCGTTGATGACCCGCGAGCCCGCCACCAGGTACGGGGTGCCGTCGTCGACCACCCGCTGCCAGTACAGGTGGTACGGGTACTTGTTGGCGGAGTCGACCTTCTGCTCCTCGTTCACCGCCTTCTGGAGCGCGCGCGGCACCTCCCGCAGGGAGAAGCCGTCCAGCGCGCCCGACGTGCCGTACACCGCCCGGCCGTCGGCCGACTCGGCGACCAGCAGCACGCTGAAGCGCTGGCTGCTGCTGGCCATCTGCCCCGCCGTGTGCTGCAGTTCGTCCTGCGACGGATGCTCGGGCAGCGCGCCCGCCCGGTTCTGCATCTCCTGCTGGAAGTCCCGCAGCACCGCGTCCTGGGTGCGGGTGAGGACCGCCTCGCGGTTGAGCCAGTACGCGATGCCCGACGCGGAGACCGCCGCGGTCAGCGCCACCAGGCCGAACACGACCACCAGACGCAGCCGCAGGCTGGTGAAGCGCAGCCGTGACCAGACCCCCTTGCGACCCGCGACCCAGCCGCGGATCCCCCCGTGCGCGTCGGTCACTGAGGAACGTCCAGGCGGTAGCCGACGCCGCGGACCGTGCGGATGAGCGTCGGGGACGACGGGATGTCCTCGACCTTGGCGCGCAGCCGCTGCACGCACGCGTCGACCAGCCGGGAGTCGCCGAGGTAGTCGTGCTCCCACACCAGCCGCAGCAACTGCTGCCGGGACAGCGCCTGTCCGGGACGGCGGCTCAGCTCCAGGAGCAACCGCAGCTCGGTCGGCGTGAGCTGGAGGTCCTCGCCGTTCTTCGTGACGGTCATCGCGGCGCGGTCGATGACCAGGCTGCCGAAGGCCGCCGCGTCGTTCGCCTCCCGCTCGCCGCGTCGCAGCACGGCCCGGATCCGGGCGTCAAGCACCCGGCCCTGCACGGGTTTGACGACGTAGTCGTCGGCGCCCGACTCCAGGCCGACCACCACGTCGATGTCGTCGCTGCGCGCGGTCAGCAGGATGATCGGCAGCTGGTCCGTGCGCCGGATGCGCCGGCACACCTCGAACCCGTCGATGCCGGGCAGCATGACGTCCAGCACGATCAGGTCCGGGCGCTGCTCGCGCAGCAGTTTCAGGCCGTCCTCTCCGGTGGCAGCGGTGGCCACACGGTGTCCCTGGCGCGTCAGTGAGAGCTCCAGGGCCGTACGGATGGCGTCGTCGTCCTCGATCAGCAACAGGGAAGGCACGGGGCTCATTCTGGCCCATGGTGGGGTGGTGTTTCGACTCCTGTACGGGTACCTGCCCGTACCGCACCACTCTGTGATCGGGCTGTGCACACGGTGCGACGAACCCCTGTGACAGCTCTGTGACAGTCGGCGGACACGGTCATGAAGTCGCCCCGGCAAGCTTTTCGGCACAGGCAGAGCAGCACCGCCTGGCAGACCGAACACCGAAGTCCACGACGGGGGGCGCGAGATGAGCACGCTGCGCAGCACCAGCAACAGCGCGGTGATCACGCGGCTGCACGACGTGGGCCGGGGTTCCGAGAGGTCCGGTGCCGTGAACTTGCGGGGGTGCGCTCACGGCACCGGGCGTCAGCACACCGGTTACATGACGGTGGTCGACGCCCGCCCGGCGGACTCGGGGGAGATAGCCGGGGGAAGCGCGTACAGGGAGGCCACGGAGGAGCGTCGCTCGCTGTCGGAGGCGGAGTTCACCGCCTACGTCCAGGAGCGCCGCGCCTCCCTGTACGCCACCGCCTACCACCTCACGGGGGACCGGTTCGAGGCCGAGGACCTGCTGCAGAGCGCGCTGTTCTCGACCTACCGGGCGTGGGAGCGGATCAGCGACAAGGCCGCGGTCGGCGGCTACCTGCGCCGGACCATGACCAATCTGCACATCAGCGCGTGGCGCCGCCGCAAGCTGAACGAGTACCCGACCGAGGAACTGCCGGAGACGCCCGGCGACACGGACGCGATGCGCGGCACCGAGCTGCGCGCGGTCCTGTGGCAGGCGCTCGCCCGGCTGCCCGAACTCCAGCGCACGATGCTGGTCCTGCGGTACTACGAGGGCCGCACCGACCCGGAGATCGCGGACATCCTCGACATCAGTGTCGGCACGGTGAAGTCCAGCATCTGGCGCTCCCTGCGCCGGCTGCGCGAGGACGAGGTCCTCAGCTTCGGCCGTGACGAGGAGGACGCCTTCGGCGAGCTGGTGGCCTGAAGGTACGGGGGGAACGAGGGGCCGGTGACCGCCCCGGGGGGAGCGGTGACCGGACCCACGGGGGACACGGGGGCCCGAGGGGGGAAACGGGGGACACGGGGGAAAGCACGGGGAACGGGGGGACACGGGGGAAGAGCGGGACTGGGGGGCCGGGGGGTCCAACCAGTCCCGCTTTCCTGTCCGCGCACGGTTTTCCGGTGCGGGCGCGCGGCTCCCGGGGTGCGGACGGCGGTCCGTCCGTACGGTCAGCGGGGCAGCGGGTCAGGGAGCCGGTGCCGCGGCCGGGTCGCGGCCCACCGCCGCGGCGGCCAGGCGGCCCAGCGCCTCGTCCTTGGAACAGGGGTGCGCCCCGAGAGCCGTCTGGCGGACCACGATCGTGCGCTCCTGACGCATCAGGCGCCACCCGCGCCGCACCAGGAACGGCACCGACTTGCGGCCCTCGCGCAGATCGCGCACGAATCGCCGCCGGAAGGTGCGCAGCGGGCCCCGGTTGAGGCACAGCGCGTCGGCCAGCAGGCCCAGCTCCCGGCAGCGGCCCACTATCTCGGCGGCGAAGATGCCCTCCGCCACGAACAGCGGGGTCCTGGCGATGTCGACGGTCTCGGCGCCGGTGCGGGCGCTCAGCGCGATGTCGTACACCGGCACCTCGGTGCGCCCGGTGCGGCACAGTTCGGCGATCGCGGCGACGGCCGCCTCCGTGTCCCAGGACCCCGGATGGTCCCAGTCGATGTCCGAACTCCCCGCCACCAGCGGCAGCGTCGGGTCGTCGCCCTCCTTGTAGAAGTCGTCGAGCCGCAGCACCGGCAGGCCCGAGCGGGCGGCGACGAGGGACTTGCCCGAACCCGAGGGGCCGCAGAGCAGCACGACACGGGCGGCGGAGGGGAGATGGATGCTCACGGGACACCAGTTTGACGCATCCCGTACGCGCTGCCGACCCCGCGGGTCGACTTTGGAGCGCGCGTCACACCTCAACTACCCTGAGTTCCGACACGATTACTCTGCGCACCAGAAGGTGGCACCAGCGATGGCACGACAAGCGTCCTCCCCCCGACCGACCGCCCAGCGCGCCCTGATCGCCCTCGCCACCGCGGGAGCGGCCCTGGGCGCGGGCGCCGCGACGGCCTCGGCCGCGGACTCCGCCCCGGTGGTGGACGTCATGCGCACCCGCCCCACGTCCCTCGGGAAGATCGACCCGCAGGCCGGCCTCCAGGCGCTGACCGGCTCCGTCGGCTACGTCACGGGCCCGCTCGCCGGGCTCAAGCCCAACCCGCTGGCCGGTACCGGCGTCGACCCGCTGGACAACGGCGTCGGCACCCAGCTCGCCGACTTCAAGGCCCTCAACACCCAGATGCTGACGGCGCCGATCGCCCAGGCGTCCTCCATCGGCAGCCTGCCGGTGCTGGGGCAGGCGACGGGGCTGCTCGGCGGTCTGGGCGGCTGATCCGGGCCGCTCGCGCGAGGAAGCCGCGCCCGCCCCGGACGGAGGGCGGGCGCGGCTTCCGGTCCCGGGGGCCGCGTCAGTACGAGGAGCCGCCCGCGCCCAGCGACCCCGTCGGGTGCCAGACCGTCTTCGTCTCCAGGAACGGGGTCAGGCGGTCGGTGCCCGGGTCCGCCGACCAGTCGTCCACAGGCTGTGGACGCAGCACGCGCTTCAGGTTGTCGGCCGCCGCGATCTCCAGCTCCTTCGCCAGCGCCTCGTCGGCGCCCGCGAGGTCGATCGCGTTGACGTCCTGGTGCGCGGCGAGCGGCGCCGCGATCTCCGCCGTCCGGCCGGACAGCACGTTCACCACACCGCCCGGCACGTCCGAGGTGGCCAGCACCTCGCTGAGGGACAGCGCCGGGAGCGGGGCACGCTCCGAGGCGACGACGACCGCCGTGTTGCCGGTCGCGATCACCGGGGCCAGCACCGAGACCAGGCCGAGGAACGACGAGTCCTGCGGGGCGAGGACGGTGACCACGCCCGTCGGCTCGGGCGAGGACAGGTTGAAGTACGGGCCCGCGACCGGGTTCCCGCCGCCCACCAGCTGGGCGATCTTGTCGGTCCAGCCCGCGTACCAGACCCAGCGGTCGATCGCCGCGTCCACCTGGGCCGCCGCTCTGCCCTTCGACAGGCCCTCCGCCTCGGCCACCTCACGGGTGAACTGCTCCCGGCGGCCCTCCAGCATCTCCGCGACCCGGTACAGCACCTGCCCGCGGTTGTACGCCGTCGCGCCCGACCAGCCGCCGAACGCCTTGCGCGCGGCCACCACCGCGTCCCGGGCGTCCTTGCGGGACGACTGCGGCGCGTTCGCCAGCCACCTGCCCTTGGAGTCCGTCACCTCGTACACCCGGCCGCTCTCGGAACGCGGGAACTTGCCCCCCACGTACAGCTTGTAGGTCTTGAAGACGGACAGTCGCGCGTCAGACATCGAGGTACGCCTCCAGGCCGTGCCGACCGCCCTCGCGGCCGAAGCCCGACTCCTTGTACCCGCCGAACGGCGAGGTCGGGTCGAACTTGTTGAACGTGTTGGACCAGACGACACCCGCCCGGAGCTTGTTCGCGACCGCCAGGATGCGCGAGCCCTTCTCCGTCCAGATGCCCGCCGACAGGCCGTACGGCGTGTTGTTGGCCTTCGCGACCGCCTCGTCGGGGGTGCGGAAGGTCAGCACCGACAGGACCGGGCCGAAGATCTCGTCACGGGCCACGGTGTGGGCCTGGGTGACGTTCGTGAACAGCGTCGGCGCGAACCAGTAACCGGCGGACGGCAGTTCGCACGCCGGGGACCAGCGCTCGGCGCCCTCCGCCTCGCCCGCCTCGACCAGGGAGGTGATCCGGGCGAGCTGCTCGGCGGAGTTGATCGCGCCGATGTCCGTGTTCTTGTCCAGCGGGTCACCGAGGCGCAGCGTGCCCAGGCGCCGCTTCAGCGCGTCCAGCAGCTCCTCCTCGACCGACTCCTGCACCAGCAGCCGGGACCCGGCGCAGCAGACCTGCCCCTGGTTGAAGAAGATGCCGTTCACGATGCCCTCGACGGCCTGGTCGAGCGGGGCGTCGTCGAAGACGATGTTGGCGCCCTTGCCGCCCAGTTCGAGCGTGAGCTTCTTGCGGGTGCCGGCGACCGTGCGGGCGATCTCCTTGCCGACGGCCGTGGAGCCGGTGAACGCGACCTTGTCCACGTCCGGGTGGGCGACCAGCGCGGCGCCCGCGTCGCCGTACCCGGGCAGGATGTTGACGACACCCCTGGGCAGGCCCGCCTGGCGGCAGATGTCCGCGAAGAACAGGGCGGAGAGCGGGGTCGTCTCGGCGGGCTTCAGGACGACCGTGTTGCCCGTCGCCAGCGCCGGGGCGATCTTCCACGCCAGCATCAGCAGCGGGAAGTTCCACGGGATGACCTGGCCCGCGACGCCCAGCGGGCGCGGGTCGGCGCCGTAACCGGCGTGCCCGAGCTTGTCGGCCCAGCCCGCGTAGTAGAAGAAGTGCGCGGCGACCAGCGGGAGGTCGGCGTCCCTGGTCTCCCGGATCGGCTTGCCGTTGTCCAGGGTCTCCAGGACGGCCAGCTCACGGCTGCGCTCCTGGATGATCCGGGCGATCCGGAACAGGTACTTGGCGCGCTCGGAGCCGGGCAGCGCCGACCACTTCTCGAACGCCTTGCGGGCCGCGCGCACCGCGCGCTCCACGTCCGCCTCGCCCGCGCGGGCCACCTCGGAGAGGACCTCCTCCGTCGACGGCGAGACCGTCTTGAAGACCTTGCCCTCGGCCGCATCGGCGAACTCGCCGTCGATGAACAGGCCGTAGGACGGCGCGATGTCGACCACCGCGCGCGACTCGGGGGCCGGCGCGTACGCGAACGCGGATGCCTGTGATTGCGTCGTCATGGGATCTCAGTCCACCGTCACGTAGTCAGGGCCGGAGTAGCGGCCGGTCGCCAGCTTCTGGCGCTGCATCAGCAGGTCGTTCAGGAGCGAGGAGGCGCCGAAGCGGAACCAGTGGTTGTCCAGCCAGTCGGTGCCCGCGGTCTCGTTGACCAGCACCAGGAACTTCAGCGCGTCCTTGGTGGTGCGGATGCCGCCGGCCGGCTTCACGCCGACCTGGACGCCCGTCTGCGCGCGGAAGTCGCGCACCGCCTCCAGCATCAGGAGGGTGTTGGCCGGGGTCGCGTTCACCGCCACCTTGCCGGTCGACGTCTTGATGAAGTCGGCGCCCGCCAGCATGCCGAGCCAGCTCGCCCGGCGGATGTTGTCGTACGTCGACAGCTCGCCGGTCTCGAAGATGACCTTGAGCCGGGCCGAGGACCCGCAGGCCTCCTTCACCGCGACGATCTCCTCGTACACCTTCAGGTACCGGCCCGCGAGGAACGCCCCGCGGTCGATGACCATGTCGATCTCGTCGGCGCCCGCGGCCACCGCGTCCCGGACGTCGGCCAGCTTCACGCCGAGCGCGGCGCGGCCCGCGGGGAAGGCGGTGGCGACGGAGGCGACCTTCACCGTGGAACCGGCCACCGCCTCCTTCGCGACGGCCACCATGTCGGGGTAGACGCAGACGGCCGCCGTGGCGGGGGTCGCGCGGTCGGTCGGGTCGGGGTGCACGGCCTTGACGCCGAGCGCCCGGACCTTGCCCGGGGTGTCCGCGCCTTCCAGCGTCGTCAGATCGACCATCGAGATGGCCAGGTCGATCGCGTACGCCTTCGCGGTCGTCTTGATGGAACGGGTGCCGAGGGAGGCCGCACGGGCCTCGAGGCCGACCGGGTCGACGCCGGGCAGCCCGTGGAGGAAACGGCGCAGCGTGCTGTCGGACGCGGTGACGTCCCCGAGAGCGGGTGCTGTGGGTGCAGTGGGCATGGTCACCAGACGAGCATATCTACGCGCGTAGCGGCTGTACACCCCCGGGTGCTCGTCCGTGACCCGGGGCACCGCGTACGAGCGCCGCGAGGGCCGTCGGGCAGAATCGGGAGCATGACCACCCCGGAACACCCGTCACCCGCGCCGCGGCCCACCGCGCCCGAGTCACCCGACCGGGTCTACCGGTCGCCCGCGGCGCTCGCCGGTGGTGTGCTGCTGCTCGGCATCATCGGCTGGCTCGGCATCGACGCGATCGTCAAGGGCCACGGGCGCACCCCCTGGCTCGCCCTCGCCACGCTCCTGCTCGTCGTGCCGCTGGTCGTCGCCTTCACCCTGCGCCCCGCCGTCTTCGCCAACGAGGAGCGGATGCGCGTGCGCAACCCGTTCCGGCTGGTCGTGGTGCCGTGGACGCAGGTCGTCTCGCTGCGCTCCAGCTTCTCCAACGAGGTGGTCGTCACCTCCGGCGCCAAGTACCAGCTGTGGGCGGTGCCGGTGTCGCTGCGCGGCCGCAAGAAGGCGGCCCGCAGGCAGGCCCGCGCGACCGCCGATGCGTCGAGGGCGGCCCAGGGCGGCGGCAGGGGCGGCCGCGGACCCCGCGGGTTCGGCGGCGGGTTCGGCAGCTTCGGCGGTGGCGGTGGTGGTGGCGGCTTCGGCGGAGGTTTCGGCGGGGCGGCGGACGTCCCCGACGGCCCGGTCCGCGCCGAGGCCGACAAGGTCATGGACGACCTGCGCGAACTGCTCGCGGCCGAGGAGAACCGGGCGGCCAAGGCCCCCGAGACGGAGACCCCGCGCGGCGAGGTCACCACCCGCTGGGCGTACGAGATCGCGGCGCCCGCCCTCGCGGGAGCGGTGGTCCTGGCGATCCTGCTCGCCACGGGGTGAGCGGTCGGGGCGGCCGGGGGCCCGCTTGACGGGTCCGCCGGGAGCTGACCGGCAGCGCTCGCCGGGGGGTGGTCGGCTCCGGCCGACGCGGGGCGCGCGGCTTCCGTCTCTCCGCGTGTGCTCCCTGGCCGGTACGCAATTTCCTTTCCCGGTGCGGGACTTCTCTGTCCGACGCGGGTGGCGTCCGTACCCGGTACGGGACTTGTCCCATCTGGCACGGGTGGCATCCCTTCCCGGTACCGGACTTGTCTCGCTCGACATGTGACGTCCTCACCCGGTACGGGACTTGCCTCGCCCGACGTGGGGACGGCCGTGCCCGGTACGGGACTTGCCTCGCTCGACATGTGACGTCCTCACCCGGTACGGGACTTGCCTCGCTCGACGTGGGGCGGCCGTGCCCGGTACGGGACTTGCCTCGCTCGGCACGGGACGTCCGTGCCCGTGCGGGACTTGTCTCGTCCGGCCTGCGATCTTCCTCGCCCGCCCCGGACTCCCCTCCCCGGCGCCGGACGTGCCTGCCCGGCACCGGATCTGCCTGTCCGGTGTGGGGCTTCGTTCGTCGGGGTGGGGTGAATCTTCGCCTCCGGTGGGGCGCGCGGGTGATGATCTGCGCGGGGCGGTCGTTCGGGCGTCCTGTGGAAGCCGACTCCCTGGGACGTCATGGACAGCAGACCGCTCGGGCCGATACCCCTGCCCGCCGCCGCGAGACCCGACGACTGCCGCCCCTGGGACGGTGACCGGGCCCGCCGCTGGACCGGCGCGCTGCCGTCCCCCCTGCTCACCGTCCCGGTGCGGTTCCGGGTGCTGCTGCCGCTCGTCCTGTTCTGCGTGATCGTCGCCTCCCTGCTGGCCGTGCTCGGTTCGCTGCCCCCGCTGCCCGCCGCGCTGCTCGGTCTGCTGCCGGTCCTGCTGGCCGCGCGCCCGGAGGCCGTGCGGTTCACCGCCCCCGCCCTGGTCGTCGCGGTCGGCGTGTCCACGTCCACGCTCTCCTGGCCGCTGCTCACCGGCGCCGCGCTGTTCGCCGTCGCCCTGGTCGCCGCCGCGGGACCGCGCCTCGCGGCCCGCGCCGGTCAGCGCGAGGCCGCCCTCGCCGCCGCCGGGGGCGTCACCGCCGCGCTGCCCGCGCCCGCCGTTCCGGTGAAGCGCGGCCGGTTCCTCGCCGTCGTCGGCACCCTGACGGTCCTCGCGGGCGGCGGACTGCTGCTCGTCGCGCCCTACGGCGACCTGCCCGAGGACCGCGACTCGGCCGCCGTGCTCGGCTTCCTCGTCGTCGGGCTCGGGCTGACCGTGCTGGGCTCCGGGTACCTCGGCAGACGCCGCTCGGTGGCGCTGCGCGCGCACCCCGCGCCGGTCCTCGGGGTGCTGGTGCGCGAGGGGCGCCACGGCGACACGGACGTCTTCGCCGCCGACGACACCGACGCGCTGCGGCCCCTGTTCCGGGTCGCACTGACCGAGGCGTACGACGAGGAGAGCCACGCGGACGACGAGGACGACGAGGAGGGCGCGGGCGACGACGGCGGCCGCCGGGAGGACGAGGACGGCCTCGATCTCCTCGTCCCCGCCCCGCTGCGCGAAGCCGTCCTGTACGGGGCGCCCTGGGACGGCGCCGAGATCGTCGTCGTCAGCGCCGCCGTGGACGCCGACGACACGGACGCGCCGCCGGTCGTGCTGTGGTCGTCGGGGCCGGTGCGGCCCCGCTCGGAACCGGCCGTCCGCGCGGGGCTGCTCGCCATGGAGCGGGACGCCGGGCTGCGGAAGGCACAGGAGGCGCGTTCGCGGGCCGCCGCCGAGCGGTTCGCCGCCGAGCGGTTCGCCGCCGAGCGGACGGCCACCGGGCAGGCACCCGTGCGCGGCTGGCGCGCCGGATGGCGGGACCGCTCCCTCGTGGCCGTGGCCACGGTGGTGGGCCTCTACCTGTTCGCGGACGGCGGCCCGCTGTGGCGCTACGGCTGCGGCACCGCCGTCGGCGTCGGCTGCGCCCTGCTGCTGCCGAGGCTCGCGGCCTGGCGGATCACCGCCGACGATGCCGGGCTGTGGGTCAGCGGGCTGCGCGGACCCCGCTTCGTCGGCTGGGACGACGCGCGGGTCGCCCTCGACGAGGACGGCGACCTGGTCGTCGGCAGCGCGCAAAGCTCCTTCCCGGGGTGGACGCTGCCCGCGACGCGCGGGAGGTCCCGGTCGCCCGAGCGCGACGCGCGGCGCGCCGACCGCACCGCGCGGACGGCCGCCGAACTCACCGCGCTGATCGACCACCCGGGGCTGCGCCCGTCCGCGCCGAGCACCGCCCGCGAGCGCGGCCGCCCGCTGTGGCCGCTCGCCCTGGCGGCCGCGGTGCTCTGGACGGCGGCCCTGGTGCTGCTGCCCTGAGACGGGTCAGCCGCCGGTGAGCACCACGAGCTGCCGGGTCGCCCTGGTCATCGCGACGTACCGGTCGACGGCCCCCTCGACGCCGTCCCCGAACGCCTCCGGGTCCACCAGCACGACCAGGTCGAACTCCAGCCCCTTCGACAGCTCGGGGGTGAGCGAGCTGACCCGGGGCGTCGAGCGGAACGACGGGTCGCCGATCACGCACGCGACGCCCTCGCTGTGCGCGGCGAGCCACTTCTCGAGAACGGCGTCCCGGTCGGCGACCGACCCGTGCACGACGGGCAGACCGCCGCCGCGGACGGACGTCGGCACGTTGGCGTCCGGGAGCACCGCCCGGATGACCGGCTCGGCCTCCGCCATGACCTCCTCCGGGGTGCGGTAGTTGACGCTGAGGGACGCCACCTCGATCCGGTCGAACCCGACCCGCCCCAGCCGCTCCCGCCACGACTCGGTGAACCCGTGCCTGGCCTGGGCGCGGTCCCCGACGACGGTGAAGCTCCGGGACGGGCAGCGCAGCAGCAGCATCTGCCACTCGGCGTCCGTCAGTTCCTGCGCCTCGTCCACGACGACGTGCGCGAACGGGCCGGTCAGCGGCTCCGGGTCGACGGCGGGCAGGGTGTTCTCGTCGACGAGGGTGTCGCGCAGGTCCTGGCCGTGCAGCATCGTCACCGCGCCCTCGCCGTCGGGGTCGGCGGCGAGCAGGTTGTCGATGACGCCGGACATCCGCTCGCGTTCCGCCGCCGACGCCGCCTTCTGCCTGCGCTGCCTGCGGGCCGACTCCGGGTCGCCGAGCCGCTGCCGGGCCGCGTCCAGGAACGGCAGGTCGGACACCGTCCAGGCGGACGGTTCGGCGCGCTGGAGGCGGCGCACCTCGTCCGGTCCGAGCCAGGGCGCGCAGCGGCGCAGATAGGCGGGGACCGACCAGAGGTCGCCGACCAGGTCGGCCGCCTCCAGGAGCGGCCAGGCCCGGCCGAACGCGGTGCGCAGCTCCCGGTTGGCCAGCAGCGACCTGCGCAGCAGGGCGGCGGGGGCGTCGCCGTCGTGCTTGTCCATGAGCAGCGTCAGCAGCTCCTCCCAGACCTGCTCGCGGGCCTCGTTGTGCGGGGTGCCCGGTTCCGCCGCGTCGAAGGCGACGGCCCAGTCGTCGGCGGTCAGCGCGATGTCGTTCCAGTGCGTCCTGACGGTCATGCCCTCGGCGGGCGGCTCCTCGTAGAAGCGGACGGCGGGTTCGACCGCCCCCACCAGACGCGCGGACGCCTTCAGCCGGGCCACCTCCGGATCGGCCTCGGCGACCGCGCCCGCCCCCTCGGCGACCAGGTCGCGCAGGGTGCAGGTCTGCACGCCCTCCTCGCCGAGACTGGGCAGCACGTCGGCGACGTACGCCAGGTAGGGCTGGTGCGGTCCGACGAACAGCACCCCGCCCTTGCGGTGGCCCAGGCGCGGGTCGGAGTAGAGCAGGTGGGCCGAGCGGTGCAGGGCGACGACCGTCTTGCCGGTGCCGGGGCCGCCGTCGACGACGAGGGCGCCGCGCGACCCGGCGCGGATGATGGCGTCCTGGTCGGCCTGGATGGTGGCGAGCACGTCCCGCATCCGGGACGAGCGGTCGCCGCCGAGGCTGGCGATAAAGGCGGACTGGTCGTCGAGGGCCGCGTGGCCCTCCAGGCCGTCAGCGGTGAACACCTCGTCCCAGTAGTCGCTGATCCGGCCGCGCGTCCAGCGGTAGCGGCGGCGGCTCGCCAGGCCCATCGGCGCGGCGTGGGTCGCCGCGAAGAACGGCTCGGCGGCGGGGGAGCGCCAGTCGAGCAGCAGCCTGCGGCCGGTGGCGTCGGTCAGTCCGAGCCGTCCGATGTAGACGGGCTCGCCGCCGTCCGCGGGCACGATGTGGCCCAGGCACAGGTCGAGGCCGAACCGGCGCAGGGCGCGCAGCCTGCCGGTCAGCCGGTGCACCTCAAGGTCCCGTTCCATCGCGCCCCGGCCGAGCCCGCCGGGCGCCCGCAGCTCGGCGTCGAGCCGCTCGGCCAGCTCCGCGACGGTCTGCGCGAGGCTCTCCGCGACGGCCGCGAAGTGCTGTTCGTCGCGGCCGATCAGCGCCGGGTCCGCCTTCGCCGAGAGCCGCTCGGGCAGGTCGAACGCGCTGGTGGTCAGCGGGTTCACGGCGACACCTCCGATCCGGGGCGGCGGCGCCCGCGCTTCCCGGCGTCGCCGCACGATCCGTCAACCGACAACAGCGCACGCACGTCGTGAGTCTCCCGTTTCTCTGGTCCAGGGCTGTGGCCTGCGATTCTGCGCCACCGAGGGGGCCTTGCCGCAAGCCCCCCGGTGCGCTATACGTTGAGAGTGGCGAGGGGCGCGCTCCTCGCCTTCCGTGTGCCCGGGGTCCGCCGGTCACCGGCCGCCCGTTCAGGGCGCGCTGTGCCACACCACCGACATGTAGGCGCCGAGGTAGGCCGACCCGCCGACGGCCGCCGTCAGGGCGAGGACGAGGTGGCGCCGGGAGGCGCGGGCCAGGTGCGCGGCGACGGGCAGCAGCAGCGGGAACCCCGGCATCAGGAACCGGGCGCGCGGGAAGTAGACGCCGCCGCTGGCCAGGACGATGACCAGCAGCACGCCGGTGAGCACGAGCAGCGGCAGCGGCTGCCGGTCGGCCACCGACAGGCCGAACAGCACCACCGAGACGATCAGCGTGCCCGTGACGACCAGCAGGAAGAGCTGCGGGGTCGGGTCGTGGGCGAGCAGCTCGCGGAACCGGCGCAGGGTCTCGCGGCCGCCGTCCAGGTCGTTGCGCCACAGCCGCTGCACGGCGAAGTAGCCGTCCCAGCGGCCGAGCCGCAGCCCCACCCAGCCGACATACCCGCACCAGCCGAGCGGCGCGAGCAGGACGGCGGCCCGCAGCCGCGGGTCCCGGGGCCGGCCGCGCAGCTCCCACAGCGCCCAGGCGCAGACCGCCGCGGCCACCGCCACGCCCGTCGGCCGGGTGAGGCCCGCCAGGCAGGCCAGCGACGCGGCGGTGAGCGGCCGGTCGGTCAGGGCGGCGAACAGCGCCCACGCGGCGAACGCGGTGAAGAGGGACTCGGTGTACCCCATCCACTGCACCGGGCCGACCGGCAGCGCGGCCCACAGCACGGTGACGAGGACACCGACCCGGCGCCCGTACAGCCGGTCCCCGACCGCGAAGATCCCCCACGCGGCGATCACCGACGCGACGACGGCGACGGCGAGTCCGGCCGAGGCGCGGGAGCCGGGGGTGACGGCCGCGACCGCCTTCGTCAGGTACGGGTAGAGCGGGAAGAACGCCAGGTTGTTGGAGGAGCGGGCGGTGCCGAGCACCTGGGCGTAGCCGTGGTCGGCGATGCCCAGGTACCAGTCGGCGTCCCACTTGGTCGCGAGGATCGGCCAGAGGCCGTGGTGGCGCCGGTGCGCCCAGAGGGCGAGCACGACCAGGCCGAGGGAGCGGACGCCGAGGTAGGCCAGGAGCGCGGGCGCGGCGTGCCGCAGGGGGTGGACGCGGGGCGGGGGCCGGCGGGCGCGGCGATCACGCGGGGTGTCGGCCGGAAGGCGGTCGTGGACACGGCGGCGGCTCCAGGGCGGGCTCGGCGGGGACGTTGCCGTCCCACGGTTGCCCGGCCCCCGGGGCAGACGTGGACCCCCGGTCAAGGGCCAGCCGCAATTCACCCGTTGGGGTGGCACCCCGGCTCCCGGAACCACGCCGCCGGGCGCGCGGGGGCGCGGGAACGGAGGCCGCCGCGACGACGTCCCCGAGGCGGGCGCGGGAAGACGGGGACCCGCGGTCTCCGCGCCGCCGTCCCCGACCCGGACGCGCGAGCGGGGCGGGCGGGCCCGGCCCGGCCCGCCCGCCCCCTTTGTTCCGTCCCGCTCCGCCGCCGGTGGCGGAGCCCGTCAGATCCCGGCGGCCGCCGACAGGTCCCGCTTGACGGCGGCCAGCAGCTCGGCGCCCCGGGCGCGGGCCGCGGGCAGCTCGGCGTGCGAGCCGACCGGGACGACGACCTCCAGGTAGCACTTCAGCTTCGGCTCGGTCCCCGACGGCCGGACGACGACCCGGGCGCCGTCGAGGGTGTAGCGCAGTCCGTCGGTGGGCGGCAGGCTCCCGGTGCCCCGGGTGAGGTCCTCGGCCCGGGTCACGGCGAGCCCCGCCAGCTCGGTCGGGGGCCGTTCGCGCAGCCGCCGCATCGCGTCGGAGATCACCGACAGGTCCTCCACCCGCACCGACAACTGGTCGGTGGCGTGCAGCCCGTGCGTGACGGCGAGGTCGTCGAGCAGGTCGGGCAGGGTGCGGCCCGCCTCCTTCAGCTCGGACGCCAGCTCGGTCAGGAGCAGCGCCGCGGTGATGCCGTCCTTGTCGCGGACGCCCTCCGGGTCGACGCAGTAGCCGAGCGCCTCCTCGTACCCGTACCGCAGCCCCTCCACCCGGGCGATCCACTTGAAGCCGGTGAGGGTCTCCTCGTACGGCAGCCCGGCGTGCTCGGCGATCCGGCCCAGCAGCGACGACGAGACGATGGACTCGGCGAACGTGCCCGTGACCCCGCGCCGCACCAGGTGCGCGGCGAGCAGCGCGCCCACCTCGTCGCCGCGCAGCATCCGCCAGCCGTCCCCGTCGGCGACGGCCGCGGCGCACCGGTCGGCGTCCGGGTCGTTGGCGATGACGAGGTCGGGGCGGGTCGCGCGGGCCTGTGCGAAGGCCAGGTCCATCGCCCCCGGCTCCTCCGGGTTCGGGAAGGCGACCGTCGGGAAGTCCGGGTCGGGCTCGGCCTGTTCGGCGACGAGCACCGGCGCGGGGAACCCGGCCCGCGCGAACGCGGCCAGCAGGGTGTCCTTGCCGACCCCGTGCATCGCCGTGTAGACGGTCCGCGCGGTGCGCGGCGAACCGGCGGCCAGCACGGCGTCGGTACGGGCCAGATAGGCGTCGAGGACGGAGTCGTCGAGGATCTCCCAGCCGTCCTGCGGGCGCGGCACGTCGTGCAGCGAGGCGACGGCGTCGATCTCGGCGGCGATCTCCGCGTCGGCGGGCGGCACGATCTGCGAGCCGTCGCCGAGGTACACCTTGTAGCCGTTGTCCCGGGGCGGGTTGTGGCTCGCGGTGACCTCCACCCCGGCGACCGCGCCGAGGTGGCGTATCGCGAACGCCAGCACCGGGGTGGGCAGCGGCCGGGGCAGGACGGCGGCACGCAGCCCCGCGCCGATCATCACGGCGGCCGTGTCCCGGGCGAAGTCGGCGGACTTGTGCCGGGCGTCGTACCCGATCACGACGAGCCCGTCGCCCCGGCCCTTGTCCCGCAGATACGCGGCGAGCCCGGCGGCGGCGCGGATGACGACGGACCGGTTCATCCGCATCGGGCCCGCGCCCAGCTCCCCGCGCAGCCCCGCGGTGCCGAACTGCAGGGTCCCGGCGAACCGCTCGGCCAGCTCGGCCGTGTCCCCGGCCTTGATCAGCGCGGCCAGCTCCCCCCGGGTGTCCGGGTCGGGATCCTCGTCGTGCCAGGACTGCGCCCGCGCGATGAGTTCGTCGTGCACGTGGGTTCAACCTCCGGTGGAGAACGTCGGGTGGGGGGAGGGGAGAGGGCGCGCCGCCCGTCCCGTCAGATGCGTTCGAGCACCCGCGCCAGCAGGGTCCCCATCCGGGTGGCGGAGTCCCGCCCGGCCTGGAGCACCTCCTCGTGGTTCAGCGGCTCCCCGGTCATCCCGGCCGCCAGGTTCGTCACCAGCGAGATCCCCAGCACCTCGGCGCCCGCCTCGCGCGCCGCGATGGCCTCGAGGACGGTGGACATGCCGACCAGGTCGGCACCGATCACCCGGGCCATCCGGATCTCGGCGGGCGTCTCGTAGTGCGGCCCGGGGAACTGCGCGTAGACGCCCTCCTCCAGGCTGCTGTCGACCTCCTTGCACAGCGCCCGCAGCCGCGGCGAGTACAGGTCGGTCAGGTCGACGAAGTTCGCGCCGACGATCGGCGAGGCCGCCGTCAGGTTGATGTGGTCGCTGATCAGCACCGGCTGTCCGGGGCGCATGCCCTCGCGGAGCCCGCCGCAGCCGTTGGTCAGCACGACCGTCTTGCAGCCCGCGGCGACGGCGGTGCGCACCCCGTGCGCGACGGCGGCCACCCCGCGGCCCTCGTAGTAGTGCGTGCGGCCGAGGAAGACCAGCGCCCGCTTGTCACCGGTGCGGTACGAGCGGACCCGGCCGCCGTGCCCCTCCACCGCCGGAGGCGGGAACCCGGGCAGCTCGGTGACCGCGAAGTCGGCCTCGGGCACACCGAGCCCGTCCACGGCGGGAGCCCAGCCGGAGCCCATCACGAGGGCGACGTCGTGGGTCTCGGCGCCGGTCAGTTCGCGCAGGCGGGCGGCGGCCGCGTCGGCGGCGCCGTAGGGGTCGCCCTGGATGTCGTCCGGAAGAAGAGATGCGTTCACGGCGTCGAGGGTAGCGGCTTTTTGTTTACGCGCGTAGATGACAGAGCTCACGGGAATGCGATCGTTGTCTTGTCGTTTCCGACGAACGCCGTGACGGCGGTGGCGCACCGGGTCAGCAGGGGCGCTTGCGCAGCTCCATGACGTAGTCGTGCGGGGCGCCCGCGGACTCCGCCGCGTCGGCGATCTCCCCGAGGTAGCGGGCCGAGGGCAGGCCGCCCTCGTAGCCGTTGAGGACGTACGCCCAGGCCGGTTCCTCGCCGTCCAGGGTGTGCGCCCGCACCCGCGCCCTGCGGTAGATGTCGAGGCCGACGCCCTCCCACCGGTCGAGCGACTCCTCGTCGGCGGGCGCCAGGTCGTACAGGGCGACGAAGACCTGCGACAGCGGGTCCTCGACGAGCGTCGCCAGCGCGCCCTCCCAGCCCATGTGCTCGCCCCCGAAGGTCAGCCGCCACCCGTTCAGCCAGCCGGTGGCGCGCATCGGCGAGTGCGGTGCGCGGCGGGTCATCAGCCGCGCGTCGAGGTTGCCGGCGTACGCGGCGTAGAGCGACATGGCTCCGAGGGTACGTCAGCCGGCCCACGCGTCCCTCCCGTCGCAGGGGGACCCGAGGGGGCGGCCGGGAGCGCCCCGGCGGCGGGCCCGCGACCGGTCCGCGCGACCCCTGTCCCGGCCCCCGTGCGGTGCCACCTTGAAGGGTGCGGGACAATGGGGTACGTGACTCGGATCGTGATCATCGGCGGCGGACCTGGCGGATACGAAGCGGCGCTGGTGGCCGCGCAGCTCGGCGCGGAGGTGACCGTCGTCGACTGCGACGGCCTCGGCGGGGCGTCGGTGCTGACCGACTGCGTCCCGTCGAAGACCCTCATCGCCACCGCGGAGGTGATGACGACCTTCGACTCCTCCTACGAGGAGCTGGGCATCATCGTCGCCGACGACACCCCGCCCGCCGAGCAGGCGGCCCGGGTGGTCGGTGTCGACCTGGGCAAGGTCAACCGACGGGTGAAGCGGCTCGCGCTCGCCCAGTCCCACGACATCACCGCGTCCGTCACCCGCGCCGGCGCCCGCGTCATGCGCGGCCGGGGGCGGCTGGAGGGCATGCAGTCCCTCGACGGCTCCCGCAAGGTCGTCGTCACCGCCGCCGACGGCAGCGAGGAGACCCTCGTCGCGGACGCCGTCCTGATCGCCACCGGGGCCCACCCGCGCGAGGTCCCCGACGCCCAGCCGGACGGTGAGCGCATCCTCAACTGGACCCAGGTCTACGACCTCACCGAGCTGCCCGAGGAACTGATCGTGGTCGGCTCCGGCGTCACCGGCGCCGAGTTCGCGGGCGCCTACCAGGCCCTGGGCTCCAAGGTCACCCTCGTCTCCTCCCGCGACCGGGTGCTGCCCGGCGAGGACCCGGACGCCGCCGCCGTCCTGGAGGACGTCTTCCGCCGCCGCGGCATGAACGTCATGGCCCGCTCCCGGGCCGCCGCCGCCAAGCGGGTCGGCGACCGGGTCGAGGTCACCCTCGCCGACGGCCGGGTCATCACCGGCTCGCACTGCCTGATGGCGGTCGGCGCCATCCCCAACAGCGAGGGGCTCGGCCTGGAGAAGGCCGGGGTCAAGGTCCGCGACTCGGGCCACATCTGGACCGACAAGGTCTCCCGCACCACCGCGCCCGGCGTGTACGCGGCGGGCGACGTCACCGGCGTCTTCGCGCTGGCGTCCGTCGCCGCCATGCAGGGACGTATCGCCATGTACCACTTCCTCGGCGACGCGGTGGCCCCGCTGAACCTCAAGACCGTCTCCTCGAACGTCTTCACCGACCCGGAGATCGCCACCGTCGGCTTCACCCAGGCGGACGTCGACGCGGGCCGGATCGACGCCCGGGTCGTCAAGCTGCCGCTGCTGCGCAACCCGCGCGCCAAGATGCAGGGCATCCGGGACGGCTTCGTCAAGCTGTTCGCCCGCCCCGGCACCGGCATCGTCGTCGGCGGTGTGGTCGTCGCGCCGCGCGCCTCGGAACTGATCCATCCGATCTCGATCGCCGTCGACAACAATCTGACGGTCGAACAGATCGCGAACGCGTTCACCGTCTACCCGTCTCTTTCGGGGTCGATCGCGGAGGTGGCGCGGCAGCTGCACACCCGCAAGGCGGCGGGCGACGCCTGACCGGCCCGGCCGACTCCCCGCTGGTCACGGGGAGTTGCCGCGCGTGCGTACGGCATAGTCGGGGCGGGTAGGCCCTATACCACTCGACGTGCCACGGTGCGAACAACTTCGGTTATCCGGCGCAAACTGCTGAAAGCAGACGGTCGTTGGGGTTACTGTCAGTTTCGTGTTCGCTGCAGAACGTCGCCAATTGATCCTCGAAATGGTGCGAGCGAACGGGGCCGTGTCGCTCCGTGAGCTCGCCCGCGTCGTCCAGACCTCAGAAGTGACCGTACGGCGGGACGTGCGCGCACTGGAGGCAGAAGGACTCCTCGACCGCCGGCATGGCGGTGCGGTACTGCCGGGCGGTTTCACGCGGGAGTCCGGCTTTCCGCAGAAGTCACATCTCGCGACCGCCGAGAAGACGGCCATCGCCGATCTCGCCGCGGGCCTCGTCGAAGAGGGCGAGGCCATCGTGGTGGGGGCGGGTACCACCACCCAGGAGCTGGCCCGACGGCTCGCCCGGGTGCCGGGGCTGACCGTCGTCACCAACTCCCTGCTCGTCGCCCAGGCGCTGGCCCACGCCAACCGCGTGGAGGTCGTGATGACCGGCGGGACCCTGCGCGGCTCCAACTACGCCCTCGTGGGCAGCGGGGCCGAGCAGTCCCTCCAGGGGCTGCGGGTCTCGCGGGCGTTCCTGTCCGGGAGCGGGCTCACCGCGGAGCGTGGACTGTCCACCTCCAACATGCTCTCCGCGTCCGTGGACCGGGCCCTCGTGCAGGCCGCCGCGGAGGTCGTGGTGCTCGCCGACCACACCAAGCTCGGCGCCGACACCATGTTCCAGACCGTGCCGACGGATCTGATCACCCGGCTCGTGACCGACGAGCCACCGGCCCACGACGACCGTGCCGGGACGGAGCTGCAGGCCCTTGCGGATCAAGGGGTGCAGATCGCTGTCGCGGGCGGGGCCGGGGAGCATCCCGGGGCGGCGCCCCGGCAGGCGCAGGGGCGGCGGGACGTGCCCGTACCCGGGCCGCGGCGCGGGGTGCCGGGGGCGGCGGGCGCGGCGGGCGCGGCGGGACCGGCTGGGGGTGGGCTTCGGTCCGCGGCGGTGTTGGGTGAGGCGGGGGGAGAGCGGGGGCGCGTCGCGGACATGCGGCGGCGATAGGTCGGTTCTTGCGGCGGTCGGGGGAGCGCCGTTGGGGTGATGTGGTGGGGTGTGTGCGGCGCCGTTGGGGCTGGTCGCGCAGTTCCTCGCGCCCCCAAGAGGGCGCCGTTGGGGCTGGTCGGGCAGATGCCCGCGCGCCCGAGAGAGCGCCGTTGGGGCTGGGGGCGGGGCTTCTCGTGTGCCCCGGGGGCGGGCCCTGGGTTATGTGGGTTTCAGGCCCTTCAGGGTCAGGGTGAGGAGGCGGTCGGCCAGGGTGGGGTCCGTGGGGGATTCCTCCGCCGCCAGGGCGATCGCGTGGGTCAGTTGGAGGAGGTCGGTGATGGTGATGTCCTGCCGTACCGCCGTCGACTGCTGAGCCCGGGTCAGGAGGGCGCCGCCCGCCTCGCGGATCGGGTCGCCGCAGCGGGACGCCAGCGTGGACGTCGTGTCCGTCGACATCGTCATCAGCGCCCGTGACAGACCCCGGTACTCGCCCGCGTGCCGGACCATCTCGCGCAGCCACGTCACCAGGGCCGTGCACGGCTCGGGGGCGTCCAGCAGTTCGCGGGAGCGGGCCAGCAGGTCGCCCACCGCGTCCTCGAAGACCGCGCTCAGCAGTGTCTGCCGGTTCGGGAAGTGCCGGTACAGGGTGCCGATGCCGACCCCCGCCCGCCGTGCGATGTCCTCCAGCGAGGCGTCCGCGCCGTGCGCCGCGAAGACCGTGCGGGCCTCGGTGACCAGCCGCGCGTAGTTGCGTCTGGCGTCGGCGCGCATGGCGCGCGCGCCCCTTCCCGGTGCGCCGGGGAAGGCCGTGTCCGGCATGTCCTCCACCCGCCCCTCTCTCGGCCGACGTCCCCCCAGGATGCCATCCGTGCCGCCGTACGAGGGACGCCCGGCACACCGGCCGTGCGGCCGGGTACCGGGCGTCCGCCGGAAGGTGCGGGGGTCAGTCCTTGATCTCGCAGATCGCCGCGCCGGACGTGACCGACGCGCCGATCTCCGCGGCCAGGCCCTTCACGGTCCCGGCCCGGTGCGCGTTCAGCGGCTGCTCCATCTTCATCGCTTCGAGGACGACGATCAGGTCGCCCTCCTGGACCTGCTGGCCCTCCTCGACCGCGACCTTGACGATCGTGCCCTGCATCGGGGAGGCGAGGGTGTCGCCGGAGGCCATCGGGCCCGACTTCTTCGCCGCCCGGCGCTTGGGGCGGGCCCCGGCCGCGAGGCCGGTGCGGGCCAGCGACATGCCGAGCGACGTCGGCAGCGAGACCTCCAGACGCTTGCCGCCGACCTCGACGACCACCGTCTCGCGGCCCGGCTCCTCGTCCGTCTCACCGTCGGCCGGAGCGGCGAACGGCTTGATCTCGTTGACGAACTCCGTCTCGATCCAGCGGGTGTGGACCGTGAACGGGGCGTCGGAGCCGGTCAGTTCGGGAGCGAACGCCGGGTCCTTGACCACCGTGCGGTGGAACGGGATCGCCGTCGCCATGCCCTCGACCCGGAACGCCTCCAGCGCGCGGGAGGCGCGTTCGAGGGCTTCCTTGCGGGTGCGGCCGGTGACGATCAGCTTCGCCAGCAGCGAGTCCCAGGCCGGGCCGATGACCGAGCCGGACTCGACGCCCGCGTCCAGGCGCACGCCGGGACCCGACGGCGGGTCGAAGAGGGTGACGGTGCCGGGCGCGGGCAGGAAGTTGCGGCCCGGGTCCTCGCCGTTGATGCGGAACTCGAAGGAATGGCCGCGCAGTTCGGGGTCGCCGTAGCCCAGCTCCTCGCCGTCGGCGATCCGGAACATCTCACGGACCAGGTCGATCCCGGCGACCTCCTCGGTGACCGGGTGCTCCACCTGGAGACGGGTGTTGACCTCCAGGAAGGAGATCGTGCCGTCCATGCCGACGAGGAACTCGACCGTCCCCGCGCCGACGTAACCGGCCTCCTTCAGGATGGCCTTCGACGACGCGTACAGCTCGTCGAGCTGCTCCTGCGACAGGAACGGCGCGGGCGCCTCCTCCACCAGCTTCTGGTGGCGGCGCTGGAGCGAGCAGTCACGGGTGGAGACGACGACCACGTTGCCGTGCGAGTCCGCGAGGCACTGGGTCTCCACGTGCCGCGGCTGGTCCAGGTACCGCTCGACGAAGCACTCGCCGCGCCCGAAGGCGGCGACCGCCTCGCGCACCGCGGACTCGTACAGCTCCGGCACCTCTTCGAGGGTGCGGGCCACCTTCAGACCGCGACCGCCACCGCCGAAGGCGGCCTTGATCGCGATGGGCAGGCCGTTCTGCTCGGCGAACGCGACGACCTCGTCCGCGCCCGAGACCGGGTCCGGCGTACCGGCCACCAGCGGGGCGCCCGCGCGCTGCGCGATGTGCCGGGCGGCGACCTTGTCACCGAGGTCGCGGATGGCGTGCGGGGGCGGGCCGATCCAGATCAGACCGGCGTCCAGGACCGCCTGCGCGAACTCCGCGTTCTCGGAGAGGAATCCGTACCCGGGGTGGACGGCGTCGGCCCCCGACTCGCGGGCCGCGTTCAGGACCTTCTGGATGTCCAGGTAGCTGGTCGCCGGGGTGTCACCGCCCAGGGCGAACGCCTCATCCGCGGCGCGGACGTGCAGAGCGTCCCGGTCGGGCTCCGCGTAGACGGCCACGCTGGCGATCCCCGCGTCCTGGCAGGCTCGGGCCACGCGGACAGCGATTTCGCCACGGTTGGCGATGAGCACCTTGCGCACGATTGAGGCTCCCTCCTTGAAACAAGCCGATTTTAGGGACTGCCGACACGGCGCATCGACCCGTCCACAGAGGTGAGCTTGCCCACACGGAGTGTGATACCCGGCGCGCTCGACCCGTGAAATCCCTTGTCGCACCAAGGTACGAAGGACTCCTCCCGAAAACCCTAGTCCTCCGATGTGGTGGAGGTCTCTGTGAGGCCGTGCTGCGGGCCACCGGGTTTCTTTGTGGAGTCCCTACTAATGGCCCAATGAATCTTTGCCCCCGGCCGAACCCTTGTCCCGAGGTTTACTCGTTAGTAACGTTCGCGATGTCTCGAACATGCTCGCCAGGACCGAAGCCTTGTCAGGCTTCCCCGGGCGTCGGTCGGAAGTGGGTGGGGGCCGGTGATACGCAGGCCGGTGGCGTGGATCGTGGCGGTCGTGCTGTTCGGCGAGGCGCTCTTCTTCGCCGCCTTCAACTGGTTCCTCGGCGTCGTCGTCGGCCGCCAGAAGATGTCCCTCGCCGGTCTCGACCCCGAGGTGATGGCCCGGTCCTCGAAGATCGGCGGAGTCGTCTTCGGCCTCTACTTCGCGTTCTGCGCGCTGGTCGCCCTGCTGGTCGCGGTCCGCGACCGGCAGCCCGCCGGGCTCGGCCGGGTCCTGCTGATCAGCGTCGCCGTGGTGCACGGGCTGCTCGCCGCGTTCGCGTGGGGGCCGATCGGCCCGGCCGCCTTCTTCGGCCTGCTCGTGGTGCTCGCCCTGATCGTGCTGCTCCTGGTCAGCTACGACCGGCCGCCGCGCACCCCCGGACGGACCGGATCCGACGGCGGCGGCGACGCGCCCGTCAGTCCTGGTCCCGCGCCCACAACTCCGTGATCCCGACGCCCAGTTCGGCCAGCAGCCGGCGAACGAGCGGCAGGCTGATGCCGATCACGTTGCCGTGGTCGCCCTCGATGCCCTCGACGAACGGCGCCGACCGCCCGTCCAGCGTGAACGCCCCGGCGACGTAGAGGGGTTCGCCCGAGGCGACGTACGCGGCGATCTCCGCGTCCGAGGGCTCACCGAAGTGCACGACCGTGGACGCCGTCGCCGCCACGTGCCGCCCGCTCGCCGTGTCCCACACGCAGTGCCCGGTCTGGAGGGTCCCGGCCCGGCCGCGCATCGCCTTCCAGCGGGCGGTGGCCTCCTCGGCGTCGGCGGGCTTGCCGAGCGCCTGCCCGTCCAGGTCGAGCACCGAGTCGCAGCCGATCACCAGGGCGCCCGCGGCCTCCGGGCGGGCGGCCACGACGGACGCCTTCGCCCGCGCCAGCGCGAGGGTCAGCTCCGCCGGGGTCGGCGCGGTGACGGTGTCCTCGTCGAAACCGCTGACGATCACCTCGGGGGCGAGGCCCGCCTGACGCAGCAGGTTCAGCCGGGCGGGGGACTGGGAGGCGAGGACGAGTCGGCGCATGCCGCCAGGGTAGCCGCGGACGGTCACCGCACTCCCAGCACGACCATCGCGACCAGCATGGCCAGCGCGAGGAAGAGGCCGAGCCGCCGCAGGGTCTCCTGCATGTCGCGGAGTTCCTTCGGCGGCTCGTTCTCGGGATCGGACCACAGCATGCTCCCCAGGGTGCGCCGGGCCGCGTCGCGCCGCCTGAGTACCCGTACTCAGGTTTCCCGCGCCCCGGCCGCGCCCCCGGGCCCGGGAGGCTCAGCCGGGCCAGTAGGTGCGGGCCCAGGACGTCGGACCCGGCCGCGGGAGCCCGCGGGAGGCGATCCTGGCCGGGTCCGACCAGGAGTCCCGCGGTGCCGCGGGCGCCGCCGGCAGACTCGCCGCCGCCCGCGCCCGGACCACCGCCACCGCGGCCGCCAGCTCCTCCGGGGTCGGATTGCCCCGGACCACCTTGATGTTCATGACGGCTCCCTGCCTGGGGGGAATCGGTCTAGAGCGGGATGTTGCCGTGCTTCTTGGGCGGCAGCGCCTCCCGCTTGGTGCGCAGCTGCCGCAGCCCCCTGACGATGTGCGCCCGGGTGTCCGACGGCATCACCACGGCGTCCACGTACCCGCGTTCGGCCGCCACGTACGGGTTCAGCAGGGTGTCCTCGTACGCCTGGATCAGCTCGGCCCTGGTCGCCTCCGCGTCGTCCGCGTCCGCGATCGTGCGCCGGTGCAGGATGTTCACCGCGCCCTGCGCGCCCATCACCGCGATCTGCGCGGTCGGCCAGGCCAGGTTGAGGTCGGCGCCCAGGTGCTTGGAGCCCATCACGTCGTACGCCCCGCCGAACGCCTTGCGGGTGATGACGGTGATCAGCGGGACCGTCGCCTCCGCGTACGCGAAGATCAGCTTGGCGCCGCGCCGGATGATCCCGTCGTGCTCCTGGTCCACACCCGGCAGGAAGCCGGGCACGTCCACGAAGGTGACGACCGGGACGTTGAACGCGTCGCAGGTCCGCACGAAGCGCGCCGCCTTCTCGGACGCCTTGATGTCCAGGCAACCCGCGTACTGCATCGGCTGGTTGGCGACGATGCCCACCGGACGGCCCTCCACCCGGCCGAAACCGGTGAGGATGTTGGGTGCGTAGAGCGGCTGCGTCTCGAAGAACTCCGCGTCGTCCAGCACGTGTTCGATCACGGTGTGCATGTCGTACGGCTGGTTGGCGCTGTCCGGCACCAGGGTGTCCAGCTCGCGGTCCTCGTCGGTGACGGACAGGTCCGCCTCCTCCGGGAACGCCGGCGGCTCCGAGAGGTTGTTCGACGGCAGGTACGACAGCAACTGCTTGACGTACTCGATGGCGTCCTTCTCGTCCCCCGCCATGTGGTGCGCCACGCCCGACGCCGCGTTGTGGGTGCGGGCCCCGCCCAGCTCCTCGAAGCCGACGTCCTCACCGGTCACCGTCTTGATGACGTCGGGGCCGGTGATGAACATGTGCGAGGTCTGGTCGACCATCACGGTGAAGTCGGTGATCGCGGGCGAGTACACCGCGCCGCCCGCGCACGGCCCGACCACCAGGCTGATCTGCGGGATCACCCCGGAGGCGTGGGTGTTGCGGCGGAAGATCTCGCCGTACGCGCCCAGCGAGGCCACCCCCTCCTGGATGCGGGCGCCGCCGGAGTCGTTGATGCCGATGACCGGGCAGCCCGCCTTCAGCGCGAAGTCCATCACCTTGGCGATCTTCTGCCCGTAGACCTCGCCGAGCGCGCCGCCGAACACCGTGAAGTCCTGCGAGAAGACGGCGACCGGGCGGCCGTCGACCGTGCCGTACCCGGTGACGACCCCGTCCCCGTACGGACGGTTGGCGTCCAGGCCGAAGTGGGTGGAGCGGTGGCGGGCGAACTCGTCCAGTTCGACGAAGGACTCCTCGTCGAGCAGCAGCGCGATCCGCTCACGGGCCGTCAACTTGCCCTTGGCGTGCTGCTTCTCGACCGCGCGCGCCGACCCGGCGTGCGTCGCCTCGTGGACACGCCGTCGCAGATCCGCGAGCTTCCCCGCCGTCGTGTGGATGTCGATCTCTTCGTGCGCTTCAGGCATTTCCGGCTCGGACATCGGGATGCGGCTCCCTGCCTGCTCAAAAGGGGGGACGGTTACTCATCCGTAGAGTAGTGCTGCGCCTACCGATCGGCAGTGCGGTCTTCACCACACCTAGGGTGGACGTATGACGCCGCGAGACGCCTCAGACGACAGCCGCTGGTCCGACCTGGACCGGCCGCCGCTCAACGCCGCCGCGCTGCGCCGGGCGCTGGTGCGGGAGGGCGGGCTCTGGACGGACGTGCGGGTCGTGCCGAGCACCGGCTCCACCAACACCGACCTGGCCGCCCGCGCGGTCGCGGGCGAGGCCGCCGAGGGCGCCGTCCTGGTCGCCGAGGAGCAGTCCGCCGCGCGCGGCCGTCTCGACCGGCGCTGGAGCGCACCCGCCCGCTCCGGACTCTTCTTCTCCGTCCTGCTCGAACCGGACGTGCCGGTCGCCCGCTGGGGCTGGCTGCCGCTGCTGACCGGCGTCGCCGTCGCCACCGGGCTCTCCCGGGCCGCGGGCGTGGACACCTCACTCAAGTGGCCCAACGACCTGCTGGTGACCGTCGGCGGTGCCGAGCGCAAGGCCGGCGGCATCCTCGCCGAGCGGGCCGGGGAGCGCGGGGTGGTCGTCGGCGTCGGCATCAACGTCACCCTGAAGGAGAGCGAGCTGCCGGTGCCGAACGCCGGATCGCTCGCCCTGGCGGGCGCCGCGGGCACCGACCGGGACCCGCTGCTGCGGGCCGTGCTCCGGTTGCTCGAACAGTGGTACGAACGCTGGCGCGAGGCGGACGGCGACCCGGCGGCCAGCGGCCTCCAGGAGACCTACGCGGCCGGCTGCTCGACGCTGGGCCGCACCGTTCGCGCCGAGCTGCCCGGCGGGCGGGACCTGATCGGCGAGGCCGTCGCCGTCGACGGGGACGGGCGGCTGGTGCTGGCCACCGAGGCCGGTGTGCAGGAGCCGGTGGGCGCCGGGGACATCGTCCACCTGCGGCCCGTCTGAGCAGAACGGGCCCGGAAGGCGTTATGGAGGGCAGGGCCACCGTCGGCGCCACGGGAGTGAGCTACCGCACACCTGCCGTAGAGTTGTGGCCGGTCGATACCTGACCGTGGCAGATCGGAAGGGCAGCAGGCGTGACCGTCGACGACACGGGCTCCGGCACGGGCGCGCACGGCCGGGTGGACCCCCAGGACGCCGATACCGGCGAGGACCCGCTCGCCCTGCGCCTCGAACAGCTCATCCTCGGTGCCGAGCGCCGCTACACCCCCTTCCAGGCCGCCCGCAGCGCCGGTGTCTCCATGGAGCTGGCGTCGCGCTTCTGGCGGGCGATGGGCTTCGCGGACATCGGGCAGGCCAAGGCGCTCACCGAGGCGGACGTGCTGGCGCTGCGGCGCCTCGCGGGCCTGGTGGAGGCGGGGCTGCTCAGCGAGGCGATGGCCGTGCAGGTGGCCCGCTCGACCGGCCAGACCACGGCCCGGCTCGCCGAATGGCAGATCGACTCCTTCCTGGAGGGCCTGACGGAGCCGCCCGAGCCCGGGATGACCCGCACCGAGGTCACGTACCCGCTGGTCGAGCTGCTGCTGCCGGAGCTGGAGGAGTTCATCGTCTACGTCTGGCGGCGCCAGCTCGCCGCCGCGACGGGCCGCGTCGTCCAGGCCGCGGACGACGAGGAGATGGTCGACCGGCGCCTCGCCGTCGGCTTCGCCGACCTGGTCGGCTTCACCCGGCTGACCCGGCGGATGGAGGAGGAGGAGCTGGGCGAACTCGTCGAGGCCTTCGAGACCACCGCCGCCGACCTGGTCGCCGCGAACGGCGGACGGCTCATCAAGACCCTCGGCGACGAGGTCCTCTACGCGGCCGACGACGCGGGCGTCGCGGCGGAGATCGCGCTGCGGCTGATCGAGACCATGGCGAACGACGAGACGATGCCCGAGCTGCGCGTCGGCATCGCCTTCGGCACGGTCACCACCCGGATGGGCGATGTCTTCGGGACGACGGTGAACCTGGCCTCCCGGTTGACGTCGATAGCGCCGCGTGACGCGGTCCTCGTCGACAGCGCCTTCGCCGAGGAGCTGATCCGCACGGCCGAGGCGCCGAGGTCGGAGGCGGAGGCCGCGGAGGCCGCCGCGGCCGCGGAGAAGGCGGGCGAGGCCGCGCCGACGCACCGTTTCGCGCTCCAGCCGATGTGGCAGCGGCCGGTGCGCGGGCTCGGCGTGATCGAGCCGTGGCTGCTCTCCCGCAGGGACACCACCCACCAGAACGGCTGACCCGCCGCCGCCCGTCCTCAGCCGCCCAGGCCCACGCAGATCCGCACGACCGGCAGGCACAGCCGTGGCCGCGGCCCGGCGGAGCCGGACGGCC
>NZ_FMCI01000223.1 GCF_900091845.1 Streptomyces sp. SolWspMP-5a-2 | reverse complement strand
CCGGTGACCGGGGAGCCGGTGGGGCCGCCCTCGCCCGCCGGGGCCACGCTCGCCCCGGCCCACGACAGGGCCTTCCAGCCGTCGTCCGGCGAGCCCTCCAGGATCACCACGCCGGTGTTGTCCAGCCGGTGGCTCTCGGCGAACGCGATGTCGACGTTGTCGGCGCGGGCGGCGGCCCAGACCCGGATCGCCGCGCCGTGGCTGACCATCGCGACCGTCCCGGCGCCGCTCGCCGCGGCCTCGGCGACGACGGCGTCGTAGCGGCCCAGGGCCTCCGCGCCGCTCTCCCCGCCCGGCATCCGCAGCGCGGTGTCGCCCGCCGCCCAGGCGAACGCGGTCCGCATGTAGAGCAGGCCGGGCCCGGTGTCCCCGGGGACCTTCTCCAGGTCGCCCGCCTCCAGCTCACGGATGCCGTCGCGCACGAGCACGTCGAGACCGCGCGCCGCGGCCAGCGGGGCGGCGGTGAGCTGGGTGCGCACGAGGGTGGAGGCGTACAGCGCCTCGATGTCCTCGTCCGCGAGGGCCTCGGGGAGGGCGCGGGCCTGCCGCTCGCCCAGCTCGGTGAGACCGGGCCCCGGTACCGCGGTGTCGAGGAGGAAGTCGACGTTCGAGGGGGTCTGTCCGTGGCGGACGAGGATCAGACGCATGCGGGTCCTTCCGGATGTCAGCGGCCGTCCCCGGGACAAGAAACGGCCACTTCAGGGTACGGGGAGCGTATGACGCCAGATGTCGACCTCACCCTCCCGATCCCCGGCCCCCACCGTGTCCGCGACGCGCTGCTCTCGCTGGACAGCGGCCTCTTCGTGTTCGCGGCGGAACGGAAGTGGCCCGGCGCCGGGCCCGTCCTGCCGCGGCTGAGCCGGAGCGCGAACCACGGGATGCTGTGGATCGCCGTGGCGACGGCGATGGCGGCGGGCCGCACCCCGCGGGCCCGCCGCGCCGCCGCCCGGGGCATGGCGTCGCTCGGCCTGGCCTCGCTGACCATCAACACGGTCGGCAAGCGCTCGGTGCGCAGACCGCGCCCCGGCATCGACCCGGTGCCGCTGGCCCGGCGGCTGAAGCGGCAGCCGATCACCACGTCGTTCCCGTCCGGGCACGCGGCGTCGGCCGCCGCCTTCGCCACCGGGGTGGCCCTGGAGTCCCCCGCGTGGGGCGCGGTGGTGGCGCCGGTCGCGCTCTCGGTGGCGATGTCCCGGGTCTACACCGGGGTGCACTTCCCGAGCGACGTGCTGGCGGGCGCCGCGCTGGGCACGGGGGCCGCCTTCGCCGTCCGGGCCCTGGT
>NZ_FMCI01000034.1 GCF_900091845.1 Streptomyces sp. SolWspMP-5a-2 | reverse complement strand
AGCACTTCACCGCGGGCGACGACGCACGCCTCGCCTTCACCTACCACGCCAGGAACGTCAACCTCGTCCTCGGCGGCCAGGGCAAGGTCACCGTCCTCGTCGACGGGAAGACCGAGAAGACCGTCACCGTCTCCGGCACACCGACCATGCACCGCCTCATCGACGACGACACCGCCCGCACCGCCAAGCTCGAACTCCGCTTCACCCCGGGCATCGAGGCGTACGCCTTCACCTTCGGATGAGCGGGCGGGCCCGCGCGGTTCCGGCAGACGCGGTCGGAGAGGCAAGCCCGATCGCCGCCGCGAGGGCCACGGCCTCCGCCCCACCGACGGCACCCTGATCGACAACGCTCTCTGGCCCTTTCACCAGGCGGCGCCCTGGCGGTGGCGGACCTGCTGTTCACTGGCATCGACCGAAGTGCAGTGCTGAAGAGCCACATTGGGGGGCCGATGGAACCACGAAGCGCAGCCGCGTCCGGCAGAGTTTTCCCGTACACCGCAGGTACGACGTGCTACATCGAGGTCCACGGGGACGGCACCGTGACCCACGGGGACCAGCGAGCCGCCTATGAGCGCGCGGTCGCCGGAAAATCGCGGCTGTTCGCCGTCTGGCCCGGCCAGTGGTCGAGCGACCTCTTCGAGGTCGACGACCTGGACGAGTTCGCCAAGGCCCACGGGATCAGGCATGACGACGAGCGAACGGGCCTGAAGAACCACGTCCACAAGGTCGAATGGGTCAAGAACCCGCACGGCAACGACAACCCTCGCAGCCAGTACCTTGACATCGACGTCACCCTCACCTCCGGCTGCTCCATCAACGACCGCTGTACCTTCGCCGCGCAGATGAAGGAGCAGAAGGGCTGGGACATCGCGACGAGCGGCGGCTGGTCGAAGAGCGGCAGGCCGGGCGGGACGACGACGTACTCCCTGCGCGCCCGTCGCAAGAGCCTCACCTGATACGCAAACTTGCTGCGGCAACCGCGCCACTCCGCGCCCAGTGCGCAGACAGTCGGCCCTCGCTGGGAGAAATCTGGGAGATGATCTTCCCCTGGAGGGCAACCGAGCCCCCGCCACACCAACCCAGACCAAGCCCCTGACCAGCTCGTCAGCCAGAAATCCAGGTGATGATCTTGCCCGGACCTCATTCGGGACGAAGAGGTCGTGGGTTCACATCCCGCCACCCCGACGCTTATCAGAGGGCGTCTACTCACATGAGTAGACGCCCTCTCTTATGCTCGGGGGCGAACCGAATTGATCAGGCCACCGCGTCGCCCCCTTCTTGGCCTTCTGTGCCCTCCTCCCCTTCCTGCTCTTCGGCGAAGATGTCGTCCATCGCTTCGGCGCCCTGCGTGATCACGGACCGAAGCTGCTTGCGGTAGACCGCCTCTGTGGTCGCCTGACTGCTGTGACCGACCAGGAGCGCGATCCGCTCCAAGGGGATGCCATGGTCCGAGAGCAGGGACACGAAGCTGTGCCGGAGCTCCCGCGGGGTCCACTCGGGCTTCAGCTCGGCATGAGCAACGACCTGGCTGTCTAGGAAGGTGAGCGGCCAGGCCGGGCCGTGGACAGCAACTCCGGCCAGGCCATGCCAGGCCAGGCCCCATGAAGTGACCGTCATTCATGGAAAAGGTCTCGGCCGCAGGCCACTCAGGGTGATGGATCAGGTAGTCCACCCCGTGGTCGCCCTCACCCTGCCTTGAGCTACCGAGGTGCACGGGTCAGAACAAAGAAGTGTCCAGATAGGCACGGCCTTGGGTCAGAGGGCCGTGTTCGTATCTTGCGTCCGAATGTCGCCCGACCCGCCTCAGTCTCCGTCTCGGGCACCATCGTTCACCGCCGCCACGAGGCCGCTCCCGTCCGCGGACCAACCGCCCCCCATGAACCCAGGTGAACGCCCCCGCGGTGCACCGGATGTACTGACCGCGTACGCGTCGGGCCCGGATGTCGCCTGCCGTGCGCCCTCCCCTACGACTGCACAGCCACGCACGCTGGGTGTCTACAGGCTTCGACGAACTTCCGGGGGGGGGCGACAGTGGGTGAGTGGAAGCAAGGCAAATGCGGTTGGCCAACGACGGTCGGCGGTCGTTGCCAGAACAAGACACTGAAGGGCACGTCGCGCTGCCACCTCCACCAAGGTGACTGGACGAAGCGCGGCCAAGCCGAGCTGAAGAAGAGGGCGGGCAAGCGCCGCAAGAAGTGAGCCGGATCCCTCTGCGACGTCGGCTGTGCACCGCCAGCCGTTCTCATCGGTCCGAGCCAGTTCCAGCCACGCCCTCTCGCCGCCGGGACGTACCCGCGGCTGTTCCATCGCGGTGTCCTCCGATCCGCACCGCACCTGGTCCCACGATCCCGTGGTGCGGATCTTCCCGGTCCGAGTGCTGGCGTCCCCTCGGACTCTGCCCCGCCCTAAGCCGCCTGTTCCGGTTCGTTGGTTGCTGACGGGTGGATGTAGCCGTTCTTCTCGAACGGGGTGAACCAGGCCGTGAAGGCCGTCGACGGCGGTGTCGTCATGGGTGGGGTGTCCGCCGGTTCCAGGGGGGTGGGCGGGGTGTCGGGCGGTGGGGTCTCGTAGAGCCAGTCGTGGGCCCGGTCCTCGTAGACGTGGTCGGCGAAGGTCTCCAGGGCCGCCGCCACCTCCGGGGTGAGGAGGCCGAAGGTCTCCAGCGTCACGTGGGTCTCGTTCAGGAGGAGGCGCAGGGCCAGTTCCTCCGCCACGCAGCTCGGGCGTTCGAAGCTGCCGTCGGTGAAGCGGGTCGTCATCGCGATCACCGTGACCAGGAAGCGGCGGGCGAAGCGCGCGTCGTACTGGAGGGCGTACCGCTCGGGCAGGTCCTCGAAGTGCCAGAGCGGGCCGTCGCAGTCCGCGGCCGTGGTGTCCTCCTGGGTCAGTGTCTGGACGTCCTGGAAGAGTTCGTCCACCAGAATGTCCGTCGCGTAGAGCAGCGCCCCCGACGCCAGGGCGACCGCCTCCGGCGCCGGGGCCCCCTTGCCGTCCTCCGCCGCCCCGAACACCGTCGGCGGGAACGCGCGCAGGTTCTGCGCCAGCGACAGCATCTGCCCGCGCACCGACGCCGCCTTCGCCTCCGCGTCGTACGGCTCCTCGCCCTCGTCCTCCGCCGGGCGCTCCGCGTGGCGGGCCTTGCGGGCGGCCGGGTCGTCGGGCGGGGCGTCGGGGCCGTCGGCCGCGTCCAGGCTCTCCTGGACCAGCTTCGGGTGGAGTTCGACCTCGCAGCGCTCTATCCGCCAGTCGTCCAGCAGTTGCGAGCGCTCCAGGAGTTCGGCCACCACCGAGCGCACCGCGTCCTCGGCCGACTCCAGGACCGGCGCGTCCACGAACACCTTCAGGAGCGCCCCCCGCGGGTGCACGGCCACGATGCTGTCGAACAGGTCCGCCTCCATGCCGTCGGGCCCCTCGACCGCCTCGACCGAGTCGAAGCCGTCCTCGATGAGCGCCACGGCACCGGCACGCTGCAGCGGATCCATCTCCGGAGTGCCCTCCGGCAGGCAGATGTCCACGGTCACTACGTACGTCACAGGTCAGAGCCTGGCAGGTCACGGCCGTCCGCGCGGAAGATTTCACCCCTTCTCGAACATCCTCAGGTGTTCCACGTCTCGTCGTACGGGTCGGCCGGGGTCGGAATCGGCTTCGCGTGCGTCACCTCGAAGTACGGGACCGGGCCGCCGTTCACCGGGTCCTTCGTCGTGCGCGGGGTGTACGTCCCGCTCACCTCGAGCCACTTGTCCGGTTGCAGCACCGGCGGGATCGTCCCGGTCAGCGCGATCTTCACCGGCTGGGCGTCCGCCGCGCAGCAGTTGAGCGCCATCCGCACCAGGTACGGGTGCCCCGCCCGGTCCAGGGCCACGAACCCCTCGATCCGCAGGACGCGTCCCTCGATCTCCCTGCCGTGCGTGTAGACCGCCCGCGTCGCGTAGTCGACCACGGAGAGGTCCAGCGGCCCCTTCGCCGGGAGCCTGTCGTAGCCGAACGGCTGTTGCAGCGCCGTCCCCGCGCGCATCGCGCTGTACGAACCGAGCGCCGGTGGCGCCACCAGGATCAGCGCGAAGAGGGGCAGCGTCAGGAGCCAGGAGACGCGCGGCTCGCGGTGGGCGTGGGCCGGGGGCCCCTCGGCCCCCGCGGCCGGGGTCCCTCCTGGCCGGGACGCCCGGTACTCGTACCACGCCGTCGCCAGCGCCGCCGCGATCAGGACCGCCCCGGACAGCAGCAGCATCGGGCGCAGGCCCGCCTTCACGTACCGCAGGTACTGGTCCGTGAGGCCCGCGTGCAGCAGGGCCGCGCCGGTCAGGAAGAGGACCGCCGCCTGCGCCTGCCGGTTCACAGCAGCACCGCCCCGGTCAGCACCGCGCCCGCGATCGCCACCACGAACGTCGCCGGTGCGAACCGCAGCGCGAATCCCCGGCCGAACGTCCCCGCCTGCATCGCGAACAGCTTCAGGTCGATCATCGGGCCCACCACCAGAAACGCCAGCTTCGCCGTCATCGAGAACTCGGTGAGCGACGCCGCCACGAACGCGTCCGCCTCCGAGCAGATCGACAGCAGGACCGCGAGGACCGCCAGCGCCAGGATCGCCACCAGCGGGTTCTCCGCCGCCGTGCGCAGCCAGCTCGCCGGGACGACCGCCTTCAGGGTCGCCGCCGCCATCGCGCCCACCACCAGGAACCCGCCCGCGTGCATCACGTCGTGCCGCACCGAGCCCCAGAACGCGGCGCCCCTGCTCCGCCCCTCGTGCGGCGAACGGTGCGGGGTGCGCAGCCAGTCGGTGCGGCCCAGGCGCTGCCACAGCCAGCCCATCGCGCACGCCACCAGCAGACTCGCCACGAACCGGGCGACGACCATCCCGGGGTCGCGCGGGAACGCCACCGCCGTCGCCGTGAGGACGACCGGGTTGATCGCCGGGGCCGACAGCAGGAAGGCCAGCGCGGCGGCCGGGGTCACGCCCCTGCGCACCAGCGCGCCCGCCACCGGGACCGACGCGCACTCGCAGCCCGGCAGCACCGCGCCCGCGAGACCGGCCACCGGGACGGCCACCGCCGGGGACTTCGGCAGCGCCCTCGCGAAGAACGACGGCGGCACGAACACCGCGATCGCCGCCGACAGCAGCACGCCCAGCACCAGGAAGGGCAGCGCCTGCACCAGCACGGCCACGAACACCGTCATCCAGCTCTGCATCACCGGCGCGGACAGCAGCCCGCGGATCGGGCCCTGCAGCAGCACCAGCGTCAGCAGCAGCATCGTCAGGATCAGGGGGGACTTCGACTCCCCCGGCGTCGATTCCGACTCCAGTACCGATTCCGATTCCGGCTTCGGCTCCGGCGCCGATTCCGGCTTCGGCACCAGTTCCGATTCCGGCACCAGTTCCGATCCCGGCACCAGTTCCGATTCCGACTGCGGCTCCGACCCCACCGGCTCCGCGGCGGCGGGCTTCCCTCCCGGCTCCGGGGCGGGGTCCGGCTCCGGGGCAGGGGTGGGGGCCGGTCCTGTCACCGGGCGGTTCGTCGTCCGTGTCGTCGCCACTCCTGCGGTACCTCCGGCCGGGCTGCTCTCGCGGGTTCGTCCCCCTTCCCTGCATTACGTCGCGGACCGGGTGATGTCTCACCCCTCCCCCGGATCGCCCCTTCTCCGGACCCCGACCCGCCGCAACCACCCTTCCGCAACCCAGAGTTCGCGTGGTCTCCGTGACGGGCCGTCTGGAACCGCCCGTCCCCGTGCGGCAGTCTCTTCCCTTGTGGTGACCTTTCCGAATCAGACCGTGCCCGGTGGCGGCGACTCCGCCCACATGGTGGTGTGCGGCGACGACGGTCTCGCGCGCCGGCTCGCCGCCGAACTGCGGGGCGTCTACGGCGAACAGGTCACGCTCGTCGTCCCGCCCTCCGAGCGCGCCGCCGGTCCGCCGGTCGTCGGGCGGGCCCGCGCGACCACCGCCGCGCTCCTCGACCGGATGGTCAGCGCCGCCGTCAACCGGGCAGGCGCGGGCAACGGCGGCGCCCCCGAGCCCTCGCCCGCCACGGACGAACAGGTCCTGGAGACGGCCGAGTTGACGGAGGCCACGCTCGCCGAGGCCGGGGTGGAGCGGGCCGCCGCGCTGGCCCTCGTCTACGAGGACGACGAGACCAACATCCGCGCCGCCCTCACCGCCCGCCGCCTCAACCCCAGGCTCCGTCTCGTCCTGCGGCTCTACAACCGGCGGTTGGGCCAGCACATCGAGGAACTCCTCGACCAGGCCTCGACGCTGGCGATCGGCGGACCCGACGCCGGGGCCGACTCCGGGATCGACGCCTCCACCACCGTCCTCTCCGACGCCGACACGGCCGCACCGGCGCTCGCCGCCACCGCCGTCGCCGGGACCAGCAAGATCGTCCAGACCGACGGGCTGCTGCTGCGGGCCGTCGAGCGGCAGCCCACCGGGCGCGGCCGTGCCATGGACCCCGGCGCGACCACGCTCGCCCTGCTGACCCCCACCGCGCACGACACCGGCGTCAGCGACGGCGACCAGGGCCCGCTGCTGCTGCCCGACGCGGCAACCGTGCGGGCCGCGACCGGGCGCGGGGCGCTGGTGCTCGAGCACGTCGCCTACTCCGGGGCGTCGGCCCCGGCGCCCCGGGTGGCCTCGGTTCCGCCGCTCTCCTCCCTCTTCTCCCGGCGGCTGCGGTGGTCGCTGGCCGGGCTGGTGGGGTGCGTGATCGCGCTCGCGGTCTCGCTGTCCCTGATCACGGACATGCACCCGGTCAGCGCCTTCTACCTGACCCTCCTCGACCTCTTCGCCATCGACGACCCCGCCATCGGCGACTCCCTCGGCCGCCAGATCCTCCAACTCCTCTCCGGGCTCATGGGGTTGCTGCTGCTGCCGGTGCTGCTGGCCGCGGTCCTCGAAGCGCTCGGCACCTTCAGGTCGGCCTCCGCGCTGCGCAAGCCGCCGCGCGGGCTCAGCGGGCACGTGGTGCTGCTGGGGCTCGGGAAGATCGGCACCCGGGTGCTGACCCGGCTGCGGGAGCTGGAGATCCCCGTCGTGTGCGTCGAGTCCGACCCGGAGGCGCGCGGGCTCGCCACCGCGCGACGGCTGCGGGTGCCGGTGGTGCTCGGGGACGTCACGCAGGAAGGCGTGCTGGAGGCCGCGAAGATCCAGCGGGCGCACGGGCTGCTGGCCGTGACCAGCTCCGACACCACCAACCTGGAGGCGGTCCTCTACGGGCGGTCCGTGCGGCCCGATCTGCGGGTGGTGCTGCGGCTGTACGACGACGACTTCTCGACGGCGGTGTACCGCACCCTGCGGGCCGCCCACCCCGGCGCCTCCACCCGCAGCCGCAGCGTCTCCCACCTGGCGGCCCCGGCCTTCGCGGGGGCGATGATGGGACGGCAGATCCTGGGCGCGATCCCGGTGGAGCGGCGGGTGCTGCTGGTCGCCGCGGTCGACGTGGGCGGGCATCCGCAACTGGAGGGCAGGACGGTCGCCGAGGCGTTCCGGGCGGGGGCCTGGCGGGTGCTGGCCCTCGACACGCGGGACGCGGCGGAGGGCGTCCCGCCGGGGGACGCGACGGGCGCGGGCGGGGCCGCGGGCGCGGCC
>NZ_FMCI01000032.1 GCF_900091845.1 Streptomyces sp. SolWspMP-5a-2 | reverse complement strand
AGGGGAGAAGGGAGCGGGACCGTGGCGAGCGCCAGCGCGTGTCGCCGAGCGGCGAGCTGGTCGAGCAGCTGCGCCCGCTGGTGAGGGTCGGTGCCGACCGAAGCCCTGCCGACCGCCTTCGACAGGCGTCGCGTCAGCCGCCGACCGCGACGGCTCTGCTGCTGCTCGGGTGTGCGCTCGGCGAGGCGGGCGGCGAGGGTGACCGCACGGGCGGTGGCCCGGTCCCGGGTGATCTGCGCGGCGTCGCGGTCCCGCGCGGCGATGCCCAGGCGGGACAGCAGCCGCTCGCGTGCCTCCCGGCCCAGGACGGCGAGCAGTCCGTTCGAGGCTGCACCCGGGGTGCGCAGGCGCAGTTCGATGCCCATGGCCAGGTGCCACAGCATCGCCGCCATGACCGGTCCGACGAAGGCGCGGACCGTGCCGCCGATGGGGCCGCTCTCGGCGTAGGCGGGGATCACCTGCACTGTGGTGATCACCCAGACCAGCGTGCCCGGCAGGCCGGGAGCGCCCTGGACGGCGAGGTTCTGCCGTGCCATCAGCGCGGTGGCGAATAGGGCGAGTTCGGCGGCGGCGAACATGCCGACGCGCTCGGCGGTGCCGGCCATGTCGAGGTAGTCGGCCGCGAAGCGCCAGCTGGTGTCGGCGCTGTAGGCGGTGCAGCCCAGGGCGGCGACGGCGGCGACCTTGACCGCCGGGCCGCCGAGACGTTTCTGCGGGCGGGTTCCCCGGCGCCGGATCGCCCAGGCGGTCAGCACGAGCGCGAGGGCGGCGGGCACGGCGGCGGCGAGGAGGAGAGGGAGGTCCGAAGTAGCACCGAAGGCGAGGACAGGGTGGGTCATGCTGCCTTTCCGAGAGGGGCGTGCGCCGGGGTCGACGCCGCCGGGCGGCCTGTCGGCTGCTGATTCCCGGGAGCTGCGGGCGCGGGGGTGCCCTTGGCCTTGGAGGTCTTCTTCCGCTTCTTCTTGGAGCGGGGCACGCCGTAGTTGCGGTCCCGGTCGAAGACCTTGTTGGCCGCTTGCCGGAGCAGGTCGCGGGCGTGCTTGTGGCTGATCTGCAGGGCGGCGGCGAGTCGGTCGGGCTGCCAGCCCCGGACGTAGGCTTGGTCGATGGCCACCTGCCGCTCGGCTTCCGTCACGTGCACGTCGCGTCCCTGGAAGAAGGCGGTCACACGCCGGTAGTCCAGGCGCCGGTGCAGGTTGTCGTGCAGCGGGCGCCGCTCGGCTTCGGTGAGCCCGCCCCAGACGCCTTCCTTGAGGACGTTCTCCAGGGCGAAGTCCAGGCACGCGCGGCGGACGGGGCACCAGCCGCACAGCTCCTTCGCCTCCGCGATCTCCTCGTGATCCCGGGGACCGGGGAAGAACACGGCGTCGGCGTCCTCGACGTCCATGCCGTGGCACGCTCCGCGGACGTGCCAGCTGGTGTCTCCGATGCCGCGCAGGCCGGTGGCCGGCGCGTCGTGGGTGGTGATGTGGCGCAAGGCGAGTCTCCGATGTGCTGCCACACCGGCCGGCTGGCGCAGTGCCTGGCGGGTGCGGCGTCGGGCGCCGACTGCGGCGCGTGGGTGTGCGCCGCATCCGGTGCGGGACGGTGAGGTTGCGGCGGTGCAGCGGACGGGATGCACGCGCCGGAGGCGCCGGTCAGGCCAGGGCGGGCTGCTGGGCCTGCTCGGCGTGCTGGGACTGCTGGGCGGCGAGGTCCACACGGCCGGGGTGCGGGGTGGCGCGCGGCGTGATGGCGTGTACCCCGTCCTTGGGGCCGATCCGGCGGCGCCGGCACGGCTCGCCGACCGGGGCCAGACACCACTCGCATCGCACGCTCAGGGCATCGGGCAGCCCTTGCGCGACGGCGGCTTCGCGTGCTGCCCGGGCGGGCCGGAACGGTGCGAGAGCGGCGTGGGCGGCGGGCGGTATGCAGGAGCCGATCTGGTCCAGCCGAGCCTGCAGCCTCGGGTTGATCCCCTCCTGGCTGCTGGTGATGGCCGGGGCATACGCGGGCTGCGCTATGCCGGCGGCGACGGCACGGCGGGTGCCGACCAGCTCTGCGGTCCAGGCGGCCTGGTCGTCCGGGTCCGCGGACGGTGTGGGGTCCCAGTGGAGGGCCAGGCGGTTGCGCCGGTAGCTCTCCCAGGGGCGGACCACGTCTGCGGGTTGGATCTGGTACGGCGAGGTGCGGTAGTGCTGGCGTGCGGCGATGCGGGCGTCCCAGCCGTGCGGGGTTGCCATCGGCATGTCGCCGAGCAACTCGTGCCACTGGGCGAGTTGGTCGCGGGCCTCGCCCTGGTCCGTGCGAATGGTGCGGGGGTCGAGTCGGCCGATGTAGGCCAGTAGGGCGGCGATTTCGCGGCGATCCACGGTCAGCCCTCCATCCCGGTCGGCTCGTCGAGGGCGGCGAGAAGGGCGGCAGTATGGGCCTCGGCCCGGGTCATCCCGCCTGGCGTCGAGGGGCCCCTACCCGGCACGGCGTAGGGGTTCGGGTGACCCGGTGCGTGCTCCCGGGCAACCCAGGAGCGCCAGTCGGCAGCCCAGGCATCCACCGGCCTTGGAGCATGGCCCGCCCGGTGGGCACGCCACTTCGCGTCGGCGGCCTGCAGGCCCTGCTCGCCGAGGCGGTTGAGGTGTCCCTGTTGGCGGGCCCAGGTGAGGGAGGCGGGGTCAATCTGCCACTCGGCAGCCGACGTGACCGCAGCACCACCACTGCTGTACCTCCGGTTCAAATCAGGTTCACTACGGTTCTGTGTGCCGGTGGCCGGTACATCGTTGTGCCGGTGGCCGGTACGCCGCTGTGCCGGTTTCCGTCGCGGCCTGCCGGTTTCTGGTACTGCCGGTTTCCGGACCCGCGCGGGGGATTCCGGCACCTCACGCGGGCGAATTCCATACCGCCGCAGCGCCGACAAGCGGAGCTTTGCAGGGCCGTCGGCCTCGTCTGGGCCCGCCGTGTCGCCCTCTTCCTCCTGCTGTTCTCGCAGCGCCTGTGCGACCGCTTCGGCGGCGAGCGGCAGGCGATAGACCGTGCTGCGCTGCGGGCCCACCAGGTCGTCGAGCTGTTCCAGCTCGCCGGCGAGGAGCAGACGCTCGACGGCTTCGCGCACCGTGGAGACCGAGGCACGTGTGCGCTTGGCCAGACTGGACAGCGAGGCCCAGGCGACGCACTGATCGTCGGCCACTCTGTCGGCGATGGACAGCAGGACCAGACGCGCGGCCCCCCGGCTGGAGCTGTGCTCCCAGACCCACTCGCGGGCTTCGCTGCTCACCGGCCGCTCCCGTCAAGCGGGCGGGAGCGTCGGCTTGCTGTGGTCAGGATGGCGGTGAGGTGCGGCTCGGGGCGCGGAGGCGCCGAGGCGGAGCTGGCTGCCACGCAGGCCGAACGGAAGGGCCTTTTGCGCAGGGCGGAGCGCATGCAAGAATCTCCTTTGGTATTACCACGCTGAGACGCCCCGTGGAAGGGATCAGTGTGGTGATCGTGGCGATCGCCGCCCTTGCCGGGGCGGTACAGCCGTTAAGCGTCCGGCGTCCGGGAGTTGCAGCTCTCGGGCGCCGTCGCTGTGTCCTGGGACCTACGGGGCCCGGAGACTGTGCACGTCGTTACTCCTGTGCTCGTTCGTGCGGGCGGTCTGCCCGGCCGTGGACGACGAACATACGCACGGCTCCGTGTCAAGGTCCAGAGTTGGTTCTTGAACCCTGTAGAAGTCGCGTGAGCTGCAGGGATGGGGGTGGAGCGATCATGGGCAGGTCCTAGCGTGTCTTGGAGGTCGGACAAGGAGCGCTCGCAGCGCCCTATCGACGTTGCAACACTTCAGTGAAGCCGTGATCGAGAACCTACGCCAAAGTGCTGCCAGCCTGTCAACACTAAAGTGAAGGATCCTCGTCTTTGGTTCTGGGAACTACACTGCAGTACAGTCCGGAGTGGGTGCCCAGGTGGGAGGAGCGGGTGATGGTGGAGTCCAGTGGGCCGGCGGATGTGCCTGGTGGCCCGGCCGACGCTCGGCGCTTCGCCGACAAGCTCAACCACCTGTTCCAGGCCACGAGGAACCCGGAGACCGGCAAGCGCTACACCAACGCCGAGGTCGCCCGGGCGATCTCCGTGTCCGAGAGCGCGATCTCGCAGCTGCGGACCGGCGCGAAGCCCAACCCCACCTACACGACCGTGGAGCGACTTGCAGGTCACTTTCACGTCAAAGAGCAGTATTTCTTCTCGGACTATGACCCCGAGGAGGCTGAAAAGGTGCGCGCCTCCGTGGAGCTCATCGAGGCCGTAGCGGACAGCGGCGTGCGCGGCCTTGCGCTGCGAGCCAACGGCCTCTCGGCGGGCAGTCTGAGGATGATCACGGACGTGATCAACCAAGCGCGCCGGTGGGAAGGGCTCGACAAGCCCGAGCAGTGATGTGACCTCGCTCACATGTTGGGCGAATTTGGCCGGTATGCCGCGCCTGGCCCATCAAGATCGCCTTGGGGAACCATCTATGCGTATGCAAAGCTCCGCTGGAACCAAACTGAATGGTTGGTTCCGGTCAGTGCGGGCCGTGTCAGGGCTTATGCGGGGCTACAGCTAGGATCGTCCATGTTCAATCGGCAATTCGCGCGTAGAGAGGCGCAGCTGCGGCGACTGTGCGAGGAGGAGCTGCGAGGGGTCGAAATATCCGATCCCTACGCGGTGGATGAGATATGTCGACAGCTCGCCATCAAGCGTGGCCGCCCTCTCTATCTCCATGAATTGCCTGAGAGTGGGGGAATCAACGCTCCCTGCGGAATGGTTCTCTCATTCGATCATGGGGATTACGTCTTTCACGTCGCAGCTACCAGTGAACGTCATCGTGCGCAAATCGTGCGCCACGAACTAGCGCACCTGCTGCTCGGGCACGCTGGGAGCAACGAGAGCGTCGTCAAGTCGCTACTGGGGCTTGTCCCGGACGGGGTCGACCCTTCCGCGGTGCTCTCCGCTCTAGGTCGGACGAGCTACGACAGTGAGACCGAGTACGACGCTGAGATGGCCGCCTCCTGCTTGGGAGAGCTCTTTCGCGACCTTGCTCACTCGGGCCGGGAACGCGGCCGGTCCGGCGCGGTCTCGCGGCTCGACGACGCCCTGGTCCACCCACGGAGGAACCGCCGCTCATGAGCACATCCACCCTCGTCGCAGGCGTCCTCTGGCTGGTGACCTTGTGGCGACTGCCGTCCCTTCGTCACTCCCGCAAGCAGCGAAGCCTGGCCTTGACCTTGGCAACTCTCGCGGCTGCCATGACGTTCGAGGTCCCGCAGGTCAAAGAGGCAGTCGAGGCCGCCGTCGGTGTAGACGCCAGGCTGTCACCGTTGTTGAAGCACCTGCTCGGCGTTACCTCGGCGGCATATCTGCTCGACTTCGTCATTGCAGTCGTTCGGCCGCAGGGCTTGGCCCGTCGCACTCGGCTGGTGGCTGCCGGCGTGACATTGCCCCTCATGCTCACCTTCTACGCCTTGGCCAACTGGACGCCCGGAGGGCCTGTCCGTCTTGGGGAGGGACGTGGCGCGCTCTTCCCAGTCCTCTACATGGCGGTCTTCACGCTCTACATCGGCATCGCCATGTTCGTAGCGACTTGGCTGTTCCTTGGCGGCGTGCGCCACAGTCGGACTCTCCTGGGTAAGGCCGGCCTCGGATTCCTGGGCTTGGGGACTCTGCTCGGAAGCCTTTACGCTATTCAACGGATTATCTTTGTGACGGTTGAGCTTGCCTCCGGCACCAGTTTTCCAGAGTTGGAAAACCTTCTCTCCACAACGCTCAAGCAGGCCACCGTCCTGTCGGTCGCAATTGGCGTCTGTTTGCCTCCTCTTTCCGTCGCTGTCGAGTACGTCGCTGCGTGGAGCACCCTACGGAAGTTGCTTCCCTTTTGGGTGCAGCTGACGGGAGCAGCTCCGTACGTGGTACTGGCGACATCCGTGGGCGGGTGGCGTATCCCCTTCCGGCTGGAGCGATGCGTTATCGAGATCGAGGATGCCTGCCTGGCGCTTCGCGAGTACGTGTCAATCGACATGTACGCAAAGGCTCAGAGGTTCGTCTGTCAAGAAGGCGTCGATGCGCAACTCTCCAGCGCACTGGCGGAAGCCTGCTGGCTGCGGGCAGCCGTACAGATTGCGCAAAACGGAGAGCGGCTGGGGGGAGTTGCATATCCACCTCTCGGCGTCACTGGCCGAGATAGAGCGAGTGAACTGTCATGGTTGCGCGCTGTTTCTCACGCGTACCTCTCCTCGCCAGTAGTTTCCGAGTTTGTTCGGCAAGAACACTCTATTTCACATGCAGGACGCTTCGGAAAGGATCTCCTCACATGACAACAACTGATGTTCGCCCCAGCGAGTCGCGGCTGGCCCGCCGCATTACAGACTGGCTTGAGCCGAAGAACTGGATCATTGCTGTCACGCTGCTGGTGGGCTGGCACACCGCACAATGGGCGGGAGTTGCCTGGAGTGTGGTCGGAGCCCTTTTCGCGGCCGTCATTCCTATTACCTTCATCAAGTACGGCATTCGCAAAGGACACTGGGGCGACAGGCACGTCGGAGCGAAGCCAGCACGACTAGTCGTTATGGCCGTCATCCTGCTCTCAGTAGCCACCGGCATCGTCCTGATGCTAGTCGCGAGGGCGCCCCGCACCATGGTTGCCCTCATCGTCTCGATGCTTGTGACGCTTGCGATCCTCGCCGCGATCACCCTCGTCTGGAAAATCTCCGTCCACCAGGCCGTGTCCGCAGGTGCCTGCGCGATGCTTGTGCAGACCTACGGCCTGTGGATGGCCCTGGGCTTCCTCTTGGTTGCCATCGTCGGCTGGTCCCGCGTCGAATTGCGCGACCACACGCGCAACCAAGTGGTGGCCGGCACCATCCTCGGCGCCATCGTGGCTGCAGCCGTCTTTCACCTGGCGCGCTGATCAGGTGGAGTCTGTTGGCTAGGGCGACGTCCGCTTTTTTGTGGTGGCATATCAGCCGCTATTGCGCCCGAAATGATTTGACCTTTACGGTCCGCCGAGCAGAGAGCGCACGCCGTGTGCTGACAGGATGTGTCGTGCTGCGGGGTGCACGGTGGTCCTCCGGTGCGGAGCTGCGGGCAGGCGGAGGAGGACTCCTGCGGATCTGAGCGGGTCCAGAGCCCGGCGAACGACCGAGTCGGAGCAGGTGAACTCTGCGCTCAGCTGGGCCTGCGAGGGGATGGGCCCTCCTTCCGGGTAGACACCGGTGAGGATGCGGCGGACGACTGCTTCGCGCACCGTGATGGTGCTGCTGCGCCCGGCAGGGGGAACGGTACGCAGTTGCTCCCTCCCGGAAGGGGCTCGGACAATCAGCAGCGAGGCAGTCGGGGTCTGGTCGGGATCCATGACGACGGTGCCGCAGCCGGGGAATCGCTGGAGGGCGCCGGCCGCGCACAGCCGGTCCACCGCGAGGTCGACAGCGGACGTCGTCGCGTCGAGATCACGGGCCAGCTGCCGTCGGGGCGGGAGTGCGTGGCGGATGGGGTAGGCACCGCTCTGAATTTTGTCGTCGATCAGTGCTTCCACCCGGTCGGCCTGCGGGTTGGTGCCGAGGTACCGGGCAACGACCCATAGTGACCGGCGCAGCAGGTCGGCGATCTCCTGTCGGGATGCGCCGGCGTCGTGTGCGGCTGTGATGGATGAGCGGTAGAGGGTGCGTTCGGAGGGTGTCAGCCGGGCGGTGGACCGGGTGCCTGCGGCACGAACGGCGAGGTCCCTCACGTGGAGATAGCCCGGCGGGAGCCCGGGGTCCGCGCGGCGCAGGATGTCGATGACGGGGTCGCGCCGTGCCAGCGCCACAGCGTCGGGGTGGACGGTGCAGCCCTGCCACGGCTGCGTCCCGAGCACGAGGATCCCGCGGTCGATCAGCGGAGCGACGGCCTTGGCCACGCGATGGCTGCTGATGCCGAATTCGCGTGCCAGGTCACGGCGAGACGGTAGACGCTCTCCGGGAGGGTAGGCACCCGACGTGATACGCCGTATGAGTGTGGCCTGCACGTGTTTTTCCGGGGCGGGTGACGGCAGCGCCCAGTTCTGGGTCAGACCCGACCCTCGTCGCACCAGCAGACGGGCCCCCGGGGTGGTGGAGGGGTCTGTCCGCACGATGCCTTTGCCGGGGACGGCGATTACCTGCCGCCCCCAGGCGAGTCGGGCCAGAGCCTCGAACAGCTGGTCCTGGGAGACATCCAGACGGTCGGCCAGTACGGCGACGGGCGGTAGGACATCGCCGAACTGGTAGGAGCGGCCCAGGAGCTGCCGCAGCGCCCGCGCCGTCTGGGCCAGGCGATGTGACGAGGTGGGCGCGGCAGTGCGCGGGCTGTGGGGGTGGCTGGCGGTGATCATGTCGGTGGCTGTCCTGCGATGGTCGAGGGGTGCTGGGAGGGCGGCACGGCGGCTGGGTTGCTGACGTGCCGCCCGGCTCGGCCTCTGCCTGCACGGTTATGGATCCGTGTCTGCATCGGGCCTGGGGCAGTTGGTGGGTGTCGGCTTCTGGTTCGCCCGCGGACGGAGTCGGTGGTCGGGCGCGACGGCTTCCTCAAGGAGTCAGAGGCCGTCGTGAGGGCAGACCGTTCTCGATGCGATTGGCCAGGTGATGAGCTTGCTCGCCTGTCAGGTAGAGGGCGAGATGATCCGGGGCGTGACCGCATCCGGGGTCACCGTCCACGAGGACCCGACATCCGGTCACCCCGATGACCAGCCACGTCATACGCTCTGCGAGCCTACGAACACCGCGTGGGCGGTTGAGGTCCAGCCCGGCGGCGAGGTCGGCAGAGCTGCCCAGGAGTCGGGCGAAAGCCGCGGCGGTGCCCAGTTCCAGGGAATCGTGGAGCAGCAGCAGGATGAGGCTGTCGCTGTGGACGTGGATGTCAAAGGCCAGAGCGTGTGCGGACAGCGCGCCGTGCAGGGCTTCGGCAGCGGTGTAGATGAGCCGGAGGTCGGATATGTCGCCGAGTAGCACCACAGGATTTCACCTTCGAGCGTCAAGCGCGGATCTGCCGTGAGAGTGGAAAACTCGCACGGTAAATTCTTATTTGTTCGGTTTAGGCCATGCGCTGTTCCCAGAATTCCGGCTTGCTGGTCTCGGACTTGAGAGGCACGAGGTCAGGATCTGTCCAGACTCGGTTGAAAGTCGCCGCGCCCGTGGCTTCGAGAATCGAAGTCACGCTGTCGAGAGAGCGCCGATCCCTTTCGACGGCCTCTGACCGTAGCGGACTTTTGAACATTTTGAGATAAAGGGAAGATGCGTCAGGGCTGGGCTCGTCAGTCGATACCGGTTCACCGAAGAGCTTGGCCGTGACCTGCCGGTCCGCCCAATAGGCATGCCCCTCAAGGAGGAAAGAATAATCCCGTTCCTCGGTCCCGCGCAGGCTCGGGTAAAGGGTATCCTGTGCCGCCCACACCGCTCCGCCGCTGGCGCAGTACTGTGCCAGATGTGTCATCTCGTGCGCGAGAATTTTATACAGCACGGGATCGTCTCCGAGTCGGCCGGCAAGTCGGAGCGCCTCGGGCAGGATGAGCAACTCGGGTTTTCCTGGTTCGAGTTCGACGGCCTGACCGAGCATTGTCGGCCACAGCATCCTCATGCTGAAGAGCCGTTGGCGGCGTATCCTCTTGGCCTCGGATTGCGAGGAAGCCCCGACTTCGCGGGACTCCCGCTTCAGCTGATCCTTCGAAGCGCGCCGATGAGCCTTTTTCCAGTGTGGGACTTTCATTGTGCGGATAACCACCGGTTCCGGCAAGTCGAGTTGTGTCACCTTTCTGACCAGCGGCGCAGTTTCGGCAGCGATCCTGTCGAGGCGTTCCCCGAGTGAGTCATATGCAGAGCCAGCTTCCTGGTGAATAATGTGCGGCATTTCCTGGTGATCTTTCTGCTGATTTTTGTGTGCCGCGACTGCGCGGCGGATCGTGACGGTGAAATAGCAATTGGTACGTCCGGGAGCCCCGAGGGCGCGGCAACCCTGTGCTGGCAGGAGTTGGCTACGAGCGGATAATGGCCGATCGCCGACGCCGACCGATGGCCTCTGCGGCACAACGGAGAGCCCCGGTCGCGCTCCTAGCCCGGCTCGGGGCTGGCCTGCAGCAGCTTCTCCAGCTCTGTCTCAGCGTGGCCGACCGTGCTGGTCAGAGCATCGTGGTGGCGGGTGGACAGGATGCCGGATTGCAGTCCGGCCGTGGTGATCACTACTTGAAGCGCGCTTGTTCCGCGGTCTTCGATAGCGGATGCGGCGAGGGAGTGGTGCAGTGCTTCCCGCGCGGCGTAGGCGTCGATTTGGGCGATGTTGACGATGCGGTTGAGGATGCGTGCGGTGTGGCGTCCGGTGCGGTCGAGTTCCAGTGCTGTCAGGGCCACCCGGGTCTGGAAGACGGCGGTCGGCGGATCGGGTTGGTCAAGTAGATGGAGGGCTTTCTCCACGGTGCGGTCGAGGTCGGTTTCAGGCACGGGGGTGGCAGGCAGGCTGTGGGCGCGCAGGAGGAGGGCGACGGCCTCCTCCCAGGGCTCGGTGGGCTGAGTGGTGTAGATCAGGTCGCGCGCCTGCTCGTTCTGGCCTTGCTCTATCAGGGCCATGATCTTGATCTGGCGGCCGTCGAGGAGTCGGTTACCGATGCCGCGGTGCCGGGCCATCGCTTCCGCTGCGTCGGTCCACCGGCCGGTGCGGGCGAGCGCACGGGCGCCGTCCACAAGCAGGGTGACGTACAGCTCCTGGCACACCGTGCGGCGATCCTCGGCCGTGCCGGTCAGGGTCGAGAGGTCGACGGTCCGGCCGTCGATCTCGGTCTTCTCCCGTTGCCGCGCGGCGTGGTTGAGGCGGACCAGCAGGTCGTAGGCGGCCTCGCCCTGGCCGTCGCGGGTCAGCAGCCGGGAGAGGTTGACCAGCGGCATCAGCGACATGACGGCGATCGGTCCGCTCAGGCGTCCGGCGTTGGCGAAGACCTGGTGCTGGCGCCAGCACAGGTCGGCGGCCAGGTCGGGCAGGCCGACGTCGGAGGCGATGAGCGCGGCGTAGTTGAGGACCCCGCAGGCGCGGGCCACCAGGTCGTGGTGGCTCGCACCTGCGGGCGCGACGGTCAGCCCGGTGAGGTGGTTGATGCGCTTCTCCAAGGAGAGAGCGGGCGCCTTGGTACGGCGGACCAGGGGGATGCGGCTGGCTATCGCGGGGATCATCGGCTCAGCCCTTGCGCGCCCAGTCGACGACGAGTCGGCTGTAGGGCTTGTCGACGACGAAGCAGGCGTCGTCCGCCGTCAGCCGGTCACGCGAGTCCGCGACGGCCATCCGGAAGCCCGGCTCGGGGGCGTCGTTGCCGCCGGTCGCGTCCCAGGCGCGAATCTCGCTCGCGACGCGCTCGGCGAGGTCGGCGCCGCTTTCGCCGTGGCCGATCACGCCGACTTCCCAGTACCGGCCCTGCTCGTCCTCGCCGTCGCGGATGGTCAGGTAAGCGAGGGATCCGCCGTCGAGGGCGGCCATGGAGCCCCAGCCGAAGTGCGGTGTGAACCCGGGGCGTTGGCCCGGTAGGCGGGACAGGCCGTTGGGCAGCACGCAGGCCAGGTACAGGTACAGCCACTCCCACGCCGAGCCCTGCCGGAACTTCACCCCGGTGTAGATCTTGGTCTGCTGCTCGTCGAGGACGGAGCGCAGGGCCTCGCGGTTGACGTCCTGCTCGCTGAACGTCTCCAGGCGCACGTTGCCCTCGCCGGCCATGGGGACGAGGGTGTAGACGTCGTCGCAGACGCCCTTGCGCAACGGGATGAAGGTGGCCATCTCACAGGAGACGGTCTTCCACGTGTCGCCGTCGCGCTCGAAGGCGAAGGAGCGGGAGATGCTGCCGCGGATGCGCATCGGCAGGACCAGGCGTCCGACGGGGGCGAGCTGGTCGAGGATCTTCACGGGGACGTCGCCGGCGCCGACTGTGAAGATGATCCGGTCGTAGGGGGCGTGCTCGGGCAGCCCGGCGGCTCCGTCGGCCATCACCGCGGTGGCGTTGTCGACGGCGGCCTCGGCGAGGTGCTTGCTCGCGCCGGCAACCAGGTCCTGGTCGACGTCCAAGGTCCATACCTGCCCGCCAGGGGAGACGATCTTGCCGAGGAGGGCGGCGTTGTAGCCGGTGGCGGCGCCGGCTTCCAGGACCTTGTGGCCGGGCCGGGCGCCGAGCTGTTCGAGCTGGGTGGCCACGATGGACGGCGCGGAGATGCAGGAGATCATCTCCCCGTACTCGTCGTGCTTGATCGGGACTGCGTCCTCCTTGTACGCGCTCTCCAGGTCGACGCCGGGCAGGAAGGCATGCCGGTCGGTGGTGCGGAAGGCGTCGATGGTCGCCTGGCTGCGCAGGTGGCCGCTGTCGACGAGCCGCTGGGCGAGGGCTTCGCGCAGCTGAACAGGGTCGGTTACGGGTGTCACTGTGGTCTCCATTCGAGGGAGGCTAGGGTCCGCCGAGGCGGACTTGCGGGCAGACACGTCAGCGCCTTCTTGGGCGGAGAAGGCGACGTGACGGCCGAGCCACGCGGTGGCAGCCTGAGCTTCGGCAGGCACGCCCGCGCGGTTGAACACGAAGATCGCGTGATGGGCGATGACGCCCCGGATTCCGCGTATCAGTCCGCCGTCGGCGGCGAGTCGGCGAAGGCGGCGGCCGGCGTCCTCGAACGCGGCGACGCGCTCGCCCCAGCCCGCTTCCGCGCCGGGGCGCCGGGCAGCGTCCGCATTCATCAGCCGCCGCATCGCGGAGACGGCTTGCTCCAGCGCGGTCCCCTCGGGCGGCGCGATGGGGGGCCGCAGGACGGCCCACCGGGCGTACACGTCGCCTGCTTCGAACGGGTCCAGGCCCGCCTCGCGGATCATGGCGGACAGCAGCATTACGCTGCGCTCGCGGGCACCGGGGGCACCGGTCTCGGCGAGCGCGGCCGGGCTGTCGGCGCAGAACACGTCGTGTGCGACCGCCATGCCTTCGGGGCCGCCGAACGCATACGTCTCCGGCTCGTAGATCCCGCCCCTCCAGCCGGTGATCACCCGGTCGGCGACGAGCTCGTCCAGCAGGCTGGTGGCGGGTTGTTCAGTGCGCAGGCGCACGCCCGCGTCCTTGCGTAGGAAGTGGAACCGGCGCCCGTCCAGCGCGGTCGCCAGGGCTTGGGCGGCGTAGGCGCGCGGGGCGGTGGGGAAGGCCACGGAGGCGTGCCACCAGGACGTGTCCGGCGGGAGTGGCAGATTCTCGTCGTCGAAGGGCATGGGCAGAAAACTCCTTGCGAGAGTCAGGTGAGCAGGAGGGCGCGGGTCCAGCCGGTGATGTCTGTTTCGCTCAGGGCAAGTTGGGCTCCGGCGCGGCCTTCCATGAAGCCGGGTTTGGGCAGGCGCTCCCAGTTGGCGACGAGCCGCCGGTGCAGGTCCTGGATGATCGGGGTGAAGCGTGCGGGTGCCACGCTGTCGGCGGAAACCGCGCGGGTGAGCACCAGCAGTCCGGCCCAGCCGTGGCACAGGGTCGAGTCGGAGATGCGAGCGAGCCGCAGTGGATCGGTCAGGAGGGCCTCGACGCTGTCCTCGGCCAGCCGGCGGCGGTCGGAGTCGCCGAGAGCGAGCGCGGCGAGCTGCTGGGCGCGGGCGATGCCTGGCTGGCCGTAGCACCAGGACTGGCGAGCCGGCTCCGCCGGGGGAGGCTGGGCGGCGTCCAGGCGGGCTGCGTTGGTCCAGTAGTGGGCACCGTGCCGCTCCAGCCAGCTCGCGAACGTGGCCACGGCTTCCTCCTGCCCGGGGACACGCACTCCGCAGCGCAGGGCGATGGAGAGCACGGCCAGGGGCCCCGCGATGCCGTGGGCCATGCCGTTGTTACCGTGCCCGCCGGCCATGTCCTTCCCGTCCGGGCCGACCGCCGACCACCACCCGGGCAGCATCCGGCCGTTGCCGCGTACGGGGTGGGCGAGCGCGACCAAACAGGCGAGCACGTCGGGCAGCCGGGGCGCGATCGGGCGCCGGTCCAGCAGCAGCGCGGCGAGTCCGGTCAGCCCGCGGATGAGGTCCCATTCTGCGAGGTGGGGCAGCGAGCCGGCCGCCTGCCGACGGCGCACGGCGGCGAGCCGGGCGTCCACGACGCGGTCGACGGCCGCGCGGACATCGTCACCGGCCCCATGTGCGCGTGTCAGGACGAACTCGAGGGCGGGTGCGCCGTGGAAGAGACTGGCGTTTCTTCCGGCACTCACCCCCCGGGCGGTGGCCTGGGCGAGGTGGCGGCGAGCGGTGGACAGATCACGGCGCTCGATGTCGAGCAGGGCCGTCCCCAGAGAGCCCTCGGATAGGTCCTGCGTACCAGGCACGATCGTCGTGGTCATGAGCGCCTGCCCAGGGGGACGACGATGCTGTGGGCTCGGCCGCCGATCCACCCGTCGGCATCCGGCGGGGGCGCGTCGTGCAGGGTGGCGATGCCGAAGGGGTTGGCATCCAGGTGGGCGCGCAGAAGGTCCAGGTCCATATTGCGGTTGAGGTCGAGGGGCAGCTGCTGGTCGTCCTCCGCGAGCAGGACCCGCTCCGGCACCTGGAACCGCGCACGCCAGGTGTGGAGTTGGTCCGCCCACTGCTGGAGCGGGGCGGTGCGGGCGGGCAGCGTGCGGCTGCGGATCTTCCATCGGGCGGCGGTGAGGATGGTGCGCCGGTAGGTGAGGGCTGGGGTGAAGGGCAGAGTCCAGGCGGCGCCCCAGTCGAACCAGGTCACCTGCGGGGTGGTGGCCCGGCTGATCTCGCCGAGGAAGCGTGCCATCGGCGGGGTGTAGTTGTTCCACAGGAAGTTGATGGCGGTGGGGGCCAGCAGCTCCAGTTGTTTGCCTGTCGCGGACTCCACCAGGTGGGGGCGGCCATCGGCGACGGTGACCGCCAGGTCGCGGGGGAAGAGGACGTGCGGTTCGGGACGGCGGAATTCGCCGACGCTGACGACCCGCGGCAGGCCCTGGGGCGCGCGGGTGAGCAGGTCGGCCGACAGGCGTCCGGCGTGGAAGGAGAGCTGCGCGAGTTCCGCCTCCGGATCGACGGTGGGCAGGTTCGCGTACGCCTTCTCGGCGCCGGGGAACAGGTGCCAGAACCGGCCGGTCATCGATCCGGCTGAGCGGGAGACGGTGAGTACGCGCAGCCGGAAGTCTCCTCGATCCAGGGCGGGAATAGAGGTGGCGTGGACCTGTGCGGCCAATTCAAGGTGCGGCGCCAGGCAGTGAGCCTTGTCGCCGGCTGCTGTTTCCAGTTCCTCAATCACCGCCCCGGTCACCGCGACGGTGCGCTCGCCTTCGGCGGCGGCGGTGCCGGCCAGCTCCAGCAGCAGCCGGTCACGCCGGGACATCGGCCGGGGCGGTTCGCTTGCCGTGACGAAGCCGGCAGGGAAGCCCAAGCCCCGTTCAGGGTCCGTCACCGCTTCCACCGGCACCGCGGTGTTCTCGCCGTAGCGCTCGGAGAAATGTTCGATCCAGCGCCGCCAGGTCGGTGTCCCGGTCGGATGGGTGACCAGGCGGGCCAGGACAGTTGCGGCGGTCTCCACTTCGGTCAGCACCTGCTCGGGCAGCCGCACGTCGGAGTCCAGCCGCAGGTCGCACGCGGTCCGCAGACCGGCTGCCTGAGCGCGTGCCGCAGGCGGTAAGACGTTGGTGGGGTCGGCGACGGTGGCGGGCGCACGCAGCGAGGAGCGCAGCAGCCGAACCCGCAGCAGATCACCGAGCAGCCGGTCGCGCGCGATGCCGCTCGCGGCGGGGAACTCCGCGGCTAGCTTGTCGGACAACTGGCGGTACCCGATCGGCGATCGGGCCAGGTCGAGAACAAGACGCAGCGCGGGGCTGAGATCGAGACGGAACTCGGCGTCGCCTTCGGAGGGCACGTGGATGTGCTGGTCGCGTTGACAGACCAGGGTGTTGACGCAGACCTCGGCGTCGGCCATGCGTGCAGCGTCGCTCTCCCAGGCGCTGATCACTTCATCGAGGCCGACCGGCTCGGGGCGGCCTACGGCCTGGTGCTCGTCGCCGATGCGGACGGATGTGACCTGGGCGAAGCCGAGCGGGGCAACGCCGGCGAACAGGCCGTAAGGGGTGGAGCGGCGGGCGTAGCGGATCGCGTAGCGGGCGGTGGCCAGCGCCGCCCGGCGCATCCTGCGTGCCTTCGGTGTGCGGCCGTCGATGATGGCCTGCACCTGGTCCGCCAGGCGAGGGCTGGCCTGCGACACGGTGAGACGGAAGTCTGTGTCGGACCACACCGTGCGCAGCCACGCGCGCCACTCTTCCGCAGACGCAGACGCAGACGCAGACGCAGACGCAGACGCAGACGCAGACGCAGCGGTCGTCGGCCAGGGAGGCATGGCGGGCTCGGCCGTGTGAACCGCGGCGCGCAGCATGGCCTGTCCCGTGGCCTTGTACAGGCTGGGCCGGTGCCGTGTCATTAGGGCTCTCCTCGTCCTCTGCTTGGCGATCGGGGCGGGCCGGACGGGGAAAACTCGTCCGACCCGCGTTGCCGGGGTAGCCCTGGCTTACGAAGTGGTGCAGGCGCTGGGGCAGGAGCTGCCGCAGGTGTCGCCCGTGCTGCACATCAGGACCGTCTCGGTCGCCGGCGTGCCCTCGATGAAGGTGATGTCCAGCCCGAACGGGTCGTCTTCGGTCGTCACGAGGTCCGCCTGTGCGGGGACGGTCGGCTCCTCGGCCTGGATGGCGGTCATGCTTGCCTCCTGAGAGAGATGGATGGTGCGGGATACCGAGGCCCGGTCGGGCCCCGGGGTCTGTTGCCGGACGGCAGCGGGCGGCGAATACGCGTGGGCCTCGCGTGTCACAGGTCGGTGTGCGCTGTCGTCAAGCTGCCGAGGACCGGGCCTGCGGGTGGTTCTTCGCGGCCTGGTCCAAGGCCCGGGTGAACTGCTCGGCTCGCTCGTCGCCCTCGGCCTCCTGGACGCGGAGGTCGCCGAATCGGTGCCAGTAGCGCCGGCAGACGTCGCTGCTCATAACCATGGAGGCGGAGAACGGCAGGTGCCCGTCGCGGACGAGACCGAGGCGGTCGCGGAGGCTGAGCATGCAGATCAGCTGGTTGGCCTTGAGCAGCTGCATGTACTCCTCGACGTCCATGTCTTCGGGCGCCCAGAGCTTGGCGAGGTCGGGGGTGGTGGATATCTGCGCCAGCCAGTCGAGATGGTTGCGGGCGACCACCGCATCGTTCCGCTCGGTCTGGTGTCGCGCGTCCTGCCTGAGCCGGGCGGCTCCTACCGCAGCGATGGTGAGGGCGGCAGCGGTGCCTGCGGCGATGACAGCCGTGGTGAGTTTCATAAGGAAAGGCCCCTTTTGGGTGCGGAGATGTGGGCGAGTGTCCAGCTGGTGAGGAATTCGGTGCCCTGCCTTCATGTGGCTCCCGCGGGCACGAAAGTCGGGGCTTCATCGCCACAGCGATCCGGGGTGTGCCGGCGCCGCACCGCTTGCAGGGCAACTGCGATGGGCGCCAGACCGACGCTGGCCCTTCGCTCGTCCAGCGACTCCGGCGCGCGCAGCGGGCACAGTTCGACGCCCTCGGCTCGGAGAAGGAACTGAGTTCCGTACTCCTGGTCACGACCGCTGGTGATGAGGGAGCGGTCGTGCAGGTGTGCCCAGTGCTGGACGAGCGCGTCGTCGGCCTCGACCGCACGCCCGAGCAGGATGGTGGCGGCGCGCTGGAAGGTGAGGTCGTGGTCGCTGTGCAGGGCGATGCTCCAGGCGGCGCGGGCAGCAGTAGGGCCGACGACGCGGTGGCCGGGCCACTCGAATTCGCCGAGGACGCGGCGCAGAAACTTGGTGTTGGCGTGGTCGGCGTGCCGGCCTTCGCCGAGTTGGACGCCGTCGAGTTGATTGCGCAGTCGGCGGATTCGGTGCGCGGCCGACGCTTCAGCGCGGGCGATCAGCTCGCGGGCGAGGTCGGGATGTTGGGGTGTCGCGGTCGTCACGCGCTGCTCCGATCGTCCGGGACCGTCCCCGGCGCGTGGAGGCAGCAGCCGATGAGGACGCTCAGCCCGGATCGGCGCTCGGCAGCGAGTTCGAGGCGAGCGGCGCGGTCGCCCTTCCGCCCTGTGCCAGAACTCTTAACGCTCCAGCCCATGTCGGTGAGCCGACGCAGAAGGGCGGCAACGGGGTCGGCGTCCGGGGGATGGGCGGCCAGGGTCTCGGCCCGGACGAAGGGGAGGCCCTGCCGGGCGGCGTAGTCGGATGCCCACAGGGTGATCAGCCGGGTGACGTCGTCGGGCTGGTCGGGCAGGGTGTGAACGCAGCGCAGGTGAAGGCACAAGCCCTCGTCCCGCCTGATCGCCTCCCACTGGGGGATGAAGCAGGCCAGCAGCTTCCCGTCCTCGAACAGCCCGGCCGACTCCGTCTGAGAGTCACGGAAGAGGGCTGGGATGTCAGCTCGGGCGGGCGCGGGGAGATCGCGGACGGCGAGCCAGCGCTGCCGGTCCTGCACGAGGGCTGCTGCTTCCTCACGTTCGGCGTCGGTGCATAACGGGCGTACCTCGTATGCGGCGACCAGAGGCGCCGGGGCAGGCGACTCCGCAGGCGACTGCTTCCTGCGGGCCACAGAAGGCGCGGGCTTGCTCACAGGCTGGCCCCACTCCGTGCCGGGTGGGGCTGCTCGGCCATCAGGAGCTTCCAGCCATGAGCCAGAATCACCAGGTGGGTGATGTCCCGCGCGCCCGTGTCAGCCAGGAGCTGGTCGAGCGTAGCGCGCAGGTCCGCGGGAGCGACCTTGGCAGCAATGGTGATGTCGCGGGCATCGCTGTGCTCGGCGACGGCTCGGAGCAGCAGCATCTGGTCCGAGCTGAGCGATGGCGCCGGCCGGTCCGCCGTGGGAATGGTCACCTGCAGGTCGACGAGGAGACGGTGCACGATCACCGGGAGCTTGCAGCGGGGCGGGCAGTGGAGGCACTCCCGGATGTCACGGATGTACTGGCGGACGGTCACGGCCGACAGCCCGGCCTGCGTGGCGATGTCCTTCGGCGCGAGGCCGTTGGCCAGATGCTGGGCGACGCGCTTCAGGGTCGGCGTCAGGGGGGTGATGGGTGCGCTGGTCGTCACGGGCGGGGGCACGGTGTCCCTTTCTCGGCTCGGATGGACGGTCACTGGGCGGGGTGCCGCCGACCCCTGCGGGGGTCGGGGGTCGGCGGCACGGGCCCGTGCGCGGCGGTTTGGATTCACGGGGTGCCACGCACGGGGGCTCGTACGGCGGTCGGGACATGCCCAGGCGGTTTCGGCGGCGAGGCGTTCGGACCACTGAATGTGGTCCTCGCCGAGGGCTGCGTCAGCCAGGCGTATGCGTTGAACTTCGCCGGTGCCGGCGGGTGGGTAGGTGTGCTGGATGTCGCGCCACAGTCGCTGGAGGACATAGCCGCGGTCGAAGGCGTGGGCGCCGTGCAGTTCTATGGCGTCCTGGGCGGACTGTGCGGCCCACTTGTGGCCGAGGTACTTGGCGTTGATCAGGTCGGCGTCGCAGGGCAGGCCCTGGTCGAGGAGGTGCACGGACTGGTAGGCGAGTATCCGGGCGGCGCGCAGGCGGGCCTCCATGTCCCCGACGCGGTCCCGCAGGACGGGCAGGTCGGACAGGGTGCCCTGGTAGCGGGGCCGGGTCTTGAGACGGGCGGTGGTGGTGTCCACGACCGCCTCGTGGATGCCGAGGCTGACGGCGGCCAGGTTGGGGCGGCCGTAGAGGATGCTGCTGCTCTGGGCCACGGCCAGTCCCTGGCCGACCTCGCCGACCACGTTGTCCTCGGGGACGCGGACATGGTCGAGGTCGAGGCGGCCGGTGGAGAAGCCGTGCAGGCCGAGGCCGGGACGATGGCCGGGGACGCAAAGCCCGGGTCGGTCGGCTTCGACCATGAACGCGGTCAGTGCCTGCGAGGTGCTCACACCGGCTGTGGCGGTGCGGGCGACGACGAGGTGGGCTCCGGCGACGTGGCTGTTGCCAATATGGATCTTGCTGCCGGTGATGACCCACTCTTTACCGATGCGTTCGGCGGTGGTCTCGACGCCGCCGATGTGTCCGCCGGCAAGCGGTTCGGTCACCGCGATCGACAACAGCAGGGACCCGTCCGCTACCTGGGGCAGCCAGCGGCCCTTTTGCTCGTAGGTGGCGAAAAGCAGCAGGGCGCCGACGGGGATGAGGGTGGCCTGGAGGATGGTCGCGGCAGCCGCCGAGACCCGCGCGACGCGGTGGACGAGGATGGTCTTGGCCACGTGTCCAGCGCCCAGTCCGCCGAAGACGGCCGGGACGGTGACGGCGAACCAGCGCCGGACGGCCATCAGGTCGGCGACTTTGCGCTCCACCCTGCCCGGAGCGGCCTCCATCCGCGCGGCGCGCGGCGTGACGTGCTCGGCCGCGAAGTCATCCGCTTCCCGCCACAGCAGGTCGTGGCTGGCGGTGAGATAGGGACGCAACGCCGGTGGCGGTGTGGTGGACAAGGTCTCCCTCTCCCTGGGTGATGTTCGCAAGGTGGAGCGGCCGGGGATCGCCTACGGCTCCGGGTGGGAGTGAGGCAGGGTCTAACGGACGGGGGCGTGGGCGATGTGGTCCATCACCTGCGAACTGGCGTTGATGACGATGTCCCGCAGATGGCGGGCCTCGCGCAGGGACCGCTTCTCGGGGTCGATGACGCACACCGTTCCCAGCACGGTGCCGCTGGCGTGGATCAGCGGGGCGCCGAAATAGGAACGGATTCCGACCGCGTCGACCACCGCGTTGCCGCTGAAGCGCGGGCTGGCGTGCACGTCGTGCAGCGGCAGAGCTTTCCTGCGGGCCATGACCTCCGGGCACCAGCCGTGGTCGCGGCTCATGGTGCGGCCGACGATCACGAACCCGCTGTTTGTGGGCGGCTGGTGCAGCCCGACGAAGGTCTGTTCGTCCAGAAACAGGTTGACGAATCCATACAGGAAGCCGGCCCGCTCAGCCACGTTGCGGGCCAGGTCGTCGAAGTCCTCGGTGGCCACGGGGGGCACACCCAAGCGGCTGAGCAACTCGTAGCGTTGGGCCAGCTCCGGCGACTGCTGGGGCGGCTGGCTGTTGAGGGCGGGGGCGGCCGGGACGAACGGGCCGCGGTTGGTGTTCCGCGAGTCGCGCCGCGGTAAGGATCGTTGGGATGGGGCGGCCTGCGGCGCGCGGTACGGGTTGCTGGGGTGCTGTGGCATCAGGCGTCCTGGAGGGTGGTGTAAGGGGCGTGACCATCGCGGCTGATGGCGGCGTTGTTCACGGCGTGGTCGACGAGGGTGAGCAGGACGCCGGCGACGTGGTTCGGGTCACGGGCGTCGCAGGTGACCACCGGAACAGAGGTGGGGAGTTCGAGGGCGGTGCGGACCTGCTCGGGGTGGTAGCGGTACGCCCCGTCGAACTGATTGACGGCGACGACGAAGGGCAGGTGGATGTCCTCGAAGAACCCGACGGGGGTGAAGCTGCTCTCCAGGCGGCGGGTGTCGACCAGGACGATGGCGCCGACAGCGCCACGGGAGAGGTCGTACCAGAGGTCGACGAACCGGTCCTGGCCGGGCGTACCGAACAGGAACAGCTCCAGGGGCGTCGGCGCGTCGGGCAGGCTGAGGCGGCCGAAGTCGAAGGCGACCGTGGTGGTGGTCTTCGCCTCGATGCCCGCCAGGCTGTCGACGTCCGTGCTCGCTTCAGTCAGGTACTCCTCCGTGCTCAGCGGCGTGATCTCGCTGACGGCCCCCACAGCGGTGGTCTTGCCCGCACCGAAGCCTCCGGCGATCACGATTTTCAGCACTGTCGGCGCACCGGCCGCCTGCGAGTGCGGCGAACCCGTGGCCAGGTCATCCGGCCTCGGGGTAGGTGACGGCATCAGGCCACTTGGCGACGGCATCAGGCCACTTCCTCCTCAAGCCCGCTGAGAGGGCTTCCAGCAGTTGAGTAGACGGACCGGATCCCTGGCCGGTACCGGCATAGGGGTCGGTCAGGGGGACGGCCAGGGCATTCGCGTCCAGGAGATCGGAGACGAGGATCTTCACGGCGGTCACGGGCCGACCGAGGCGGCCCGCCAGCTCGACCACTGACCGTCGACGCTCCCGGCACAGGGCGAGGATCTCCTCGCACTCCTCGGCCTGGGCTGGGCCGGGCCTTCCCTGCCCGGCCTCCAGCACGGTCTCCAGACCGAGCAGGTGCCGCGGCTTGGTACGCCCACGCACCACCGTGTATGTCCGCACGAACGCCGATTGCTCGGCCGCGCGGCCGAGCGTGCTCACCGGACCGCTCCGCCTGTGCCGACGCGGACGGGGATCACCATGTAGGGAGAGAACTTCGCCACGAGCCGGCCCATCTCGAAGCCGACGGTGCCCGCGTCGGCGTCGCGGATGGCGATGACGGCGAGGACGGTGTCCACCTCGCCGTGTTCGTTGCCGGGGTGGTTGTCGAAGGCCGCGCTGCGCCCGGCGCTCTGGACGAAGAACAGGCAGTCGTCCCGCTCGATGATGACCTGTCCTGCCGGCCTCTTCTTGTGTGTGGGGCCGGTGATGTTCGCCGCGAGGGAGGCAACACCGCTGAAGGCGGCAGCCAATTCGTCCGCCCAGTCCTTGTCGACGTCGCTGTCCAGCAGCCGCAGTCCGTCGCGCGAGATCAGGACGGCGTGCGTGACGCCCTGCGTCTCGGAGGCGAACTGCCGCAGCAGCCAGACCATGTCGTCCCGCTGTCCGCTTGCCGTCGTCGCGGATGTGGGAGTGCCGTCGGGCACGTTGCTCATCGCGGGGTGGGTGTTCATAGGAATCGCTCCAGAAGGGGGGAAGGGCCAGTGGGTGGGCCCAGGGGAACGCGAAGGGGCGGGTCAGGAGGTGGGGTGCTCTGCCGAGGTGGTAGGGGAACCGACAGTGCCGCCGGCCTGGAGGCCGCCGCGGAAGGCGGCTGCGAGCCCGGGCGTTGCCGCGGACACCAGCGCTTGCCGCTCGTGTGGCGGTCGGAAAGGTTCCGACCGGCGCCTGCGCGCGGGAAGAGCAGGTGCGTCGGCCGAATGACCCGCCGAGGTCGATGCCGCGCCGAGATGTGTGACCGGCCCCGGGGCGACAGGAGCTGCGGCTACCTGCTGCGACTGCCGCCCGGAGCCACTAGCTTCCTCGGGCGGCAGCGCGCCCGCATCCTCGATCGTCGGAATGGCAACCAGGAGCCGTGCCGGTATGACGACCAGGGCGGTGGTGCCCCCCGTCACGTTCTCTTGCAGGAGGACCGACAGTCCGTGTGACTGTGCGATCTTCGCGGCGACCAGCAGGCCGAGCTGCCCGGCCCGGACCTGGCCGCTCACGTCGACCTCGGCGGGCGCCTTGAGCAGGTGGTTCATCTGGGCTCGTGCCTGCGGGTGCATGGGGATGGCGCGGTCTTCGACCTCAATGGCCAGCCCGTGTGGCACCCGCTGCGCGCGCACCATCACCCGCGTCGCCGGATCCGAGCACTCGCAGGCGTTCTCGATCAGCTCGGCCAGCAGGTGCGTCAGGTCCGGTCCCACATGACCTGGCAGCCCCAGCTCGGCGCCCACGGAACCCGCCGCGACGGCCACCCGTGGATACTGCACGACCTCGGAGACAGCACCGCGCAAGGCCGTCGCAACGGGAACGGGCCGACGCACGCTGCGCAGGGACTGCCCGCCCAGAACCGCCGTGCTCTCGACCTGGCGGCGCATCCGCGTCACGAGGTGATCGATCTCGAAGATCTTGGCCAGCAGCTCTGGGTCGTCGGTCAGCATCTCCAGTTCGCTCAGTGCCTGGAGCGCCTTGCTGACCAGGGCGTGCTCACGCATGGCCAGGCGGCGCAGCACCTCCAGCAGGACAACGGACTGGGACTCGTCGTGCACGCGGATCAGCGAAGCGATCGCCTGCGCCTGGAGGGCACCCAGCACGTTGTTGATCTCGGCGTTCGCAATGGGCGACTGCGTGGTCTGCGGATCCGGCAACGGCGGACGTTTCCCGCGGCACAACTCGTCCGCAGACCACTGCACCGACTTCTCGACGGCTGCCGCTGCCCCCGCGATCCCGTTCAGCGCTGCAGCCTGTAACTCCTCCACGGCCAACTGCACCGCGCCAGCGACGGCGCGCGCTCCGTGCGCCGCCACCGCGACGACCCCCGACAGTCCGCAGACGAGGCCGGTCAGGGCCCATCCGGGGCCTACGACGGACCCCGACCGGAGACCGAAAGCGGCGAGCAGCAGCGCGGCAAGGACTACCAAGGGCAGAGCCACGGCACGGCGGGCGAGGTACAGCGTGTTCGCATCGAGAGGTGGCCGCCGTCTGCGGTGGCCTGTAGCGGCCGGCCGTGCCGGGAAGGCGCTGTCAGACATGGGAATCCTCGTCAGGGTGGGATGGCTAAGCGTGCTGCGGCGTCAGATCCGCGGTGGGCTGACGCGTGCTGTGGGATGTTGGAGCCGCGACCGCGCGGTGGCGGAGGGAGCCTGCGTCTTAAGGGGAATTTCGAGCGCCGCCCATGTGGTGAGTCCGCCATCGCTCACGCCCCAGTCCATGGCGAGCTGGTCGACCATGCGCAGGCCGCGTCCGCGGGTGTCTTCGTCGTGTACGGGCCGCATCCGGGCAGGGGCAGGGTTGTGGTCGCTGACCTCAACCAGCAGGCGGTCCGCACTGCACTGCACCCGCAACTTGACGTCGCCACTGCCATGCTGGATGGCGTTGGTGACCAGTTCGGAGACGATGACGACGACGTCAGCGGTCAGCGACTTGGACACGTGCCACAGGTGCAGCTGGGACGCGGTCATTCTGCGGGCGCCGGCGACGCGGCAGCGCTCGGGGGTGAAGGCAGCGTCGAATCCCAACTTCGACGGCCGGCTGCTCCGGCGCTTGCAGCCTTGCCCGACAAGTGGAGCAGTGGCGCTTGTAGTCGAGTTCATCGCTGGCCTCCAGGTCATGCGCTGAGACCGTCATCACTTCGGCACTCTGCGCGATCACTTGAATGAGCGTGGCCAAGGACGCGGCTCGGAACCACCCACGAAGTTCCATCGGCTTGACCCGGCCGTTGCCGAGGAAGCCTCGGTGTTTCATCGGTCCTTTTGCGGCTTGCTGAAAGACCCTCGCTTCGGGCAGCGTGAGGTAGAAGTCGGTCTAGCGTCGGCCGAGTTGACGTGCTGGCACACAAGGAGGGCAACATGCCGGAGACGCAACCCACCTTGTTCCGCGCCGAGGTTGACCGGCGCGCCTGGAAGGACCATGTCGTCTTCCTGCGTCACTTCAGGAAGTCCGCCAAAGAAGTCGCCACGCTCGATGGACTGCCGCATCTGGCCACGCTGGAGCCCGCAGCCGCCACATTCGAGGCTTGGTACTACACCGCCCGGAAGCCGCAGAAGGACTTCCAGCGGGTCCTGACTCACCTGTTCGGTCACAGCATCGAGCAGCTCTGGAGGCCGGCCGCGCACACTGCTCCCGGCGCGGTGCCCGGCACGCCACAGACTGACGTCCCTGCCTACCTCGGCACGGACCTGCGCGAGATGAGAAAGGTGGGCGCGATGGCTGCGCGACGCGCGATGCAATTCACTCTGGGAGCCGAGAACAATCAGGTGGGAGAGGAGACACTGGGCTTCCTTCGCGATGAGGTGACCCGCATCGCTCAGGAGTACCCGCGGGTCCCCCTCGCCGAGCTCTGGGAAGATCTGGCCCAGGCACAGGACGACGCCTTTCGGCTCATCGAGGGCGGGCGGACCCGGCCCACGCAGGCTCGTGAGCTGCTGCGAATGGCCGCCATCCTTTCCCTCATGATGGCTAAGGGCAGTCACGACATGGGTGACCCGGCGACCGCCCGGATGCAGGCCCGAACCGCCAGTTTCTGCGCTCGCGAGGCTGAGGAACCGGCGCTGGTCGCCTTGGTCGACGGGCTGAAGAGCCTGATCGCCTACTGGGCGGGGCAGCCCGAGGACGCCCTCCACTTCGCTCGCCAGGGTGCCGCCGCCGGGCACCAGGGCGGCAGTGTGTCCGTGTGGCTCCCTGGCCTCGAAGCTCGTGCCGCGGCGGTACTCGGCGATGCAGAAGCGGTCCAGGAGGCCACTGCCCGAGCCGAACGTCTTCGCGAGACGATCACCCCGGATGCGCTGGACGAGCTGGGCGGCCTGCTGACCTACTCCCTGCCGAAGCAGCGGTACTACCACGTGGAGGCCGCTGTCCTCCTGGGGCAAGGCGATGCCCACGTGAGCAGGCTCGCCGAGGAGGCGGTGAAGGGGCTGAGCGACAAGGGCGATCCGAACTGGGCGTTCGGCGACCTCGCCGGCTCCCAGTGCAACCTGGCCCTGGTCAGGCTCAACGGTGGTGACCTCGAAGGCGCGGCGGACGCCGTTCGCCCCGTGCTGGACCTTCCCCCCAGCTACCGCAACGCCGGCATCGTCACCTCCGTCCATCGCGTGCGCAGCGCCCTGTCCACCGGCCCTCTGCGGGAGGCGGCCACCGGCCGGGAATTGCACGAGGAGATTGGGCTCTACAAGCCCAATCGCCCCGCTCTGCCGCGGTAACCGTCACGCCGGTAAAGTCGCCGGCATGAACCTCGTCGCCCGCTCCAGCGCCCGCCTCGCCCTGCGCGAGGCCGATATCGGGGACGCGAACGGTGTGCACGCAATCTACGGCGACGCAGATGCGACGGCGCACATGTCGTTCGAGCCGCGCACCCGCGACCAGGTGGGCCAGATCGTGGCTGGCTGGATCGCTACCGCCACGGCCGAACCCCGTACGGAGTACGGCCTAGTCGTCGTCGAGCGAGACACGCAGCACCTTGTGGGGGTCGGTCGCCTGGCGATCGACCCCCACCAGCAGCGTGCGGCCACGATGGGCTTCGCGCTTCGTCCGGACGCCTGGGGCGTCGGGTACGGCCTGGAGACCGTCCACCTGCTCCTGGGCGTGGCCTTCCTCGACCTAGGTCTGCACCGCGTCTGGGGCGCCCGCTCACCGCTCAACGATGCTTCCGCCCGCACCATGTCCGCCGCTGGGATGGTCGAAGAGGGGGTCATCCGGAGCCACATTCAGCGCGCCGGGCAGTGGCGGGACTCTATCGTTCACGGGATCCTCGCCGAAGAGTGGAAGCGCCCGGCCTGACCCGCCCGTAAGCCGCGGCGTTGGTTCGACTGGGCGGCCCCGCGGCGGTTGTTCTTCAACTCCGGGACTAGGCACTTGGTTAGGTGCGGCAGCAGTTACTCCGGCTCGGTAAACCAGGTCGCGCCCCCAAGGGAGAAGACCGCGTCCAGTTCCGCTCAGTGCGGCTGAGGATTCGGACGCCCTGGGCCTGGACGAAGAGCACGGGCTCGACCTGCCACCATGAGCAAACCCACTCCAACTAGCGGGCGGAGAAGTCCACCGCGGTGATCTCCACGCCCGTGAGGGCGAGGAAGCGCCGCCTCTTCGCCCTCCACCGAGCCCAAGCTCCAGTGCGGTGCGCAACTTCCCGATTTGCTCGGCGCCGGGGCCGTGTCCGTCGTACTTCGTCCACGCGAAGACGTCGACCCTCGGGGGGCTGGCTGCTCGCCCTCGCCGCGGTGCGGCTTGTGGGCGCACAGTACTCGCGCAGATCCGTTGGCTCTTGCGCATTGGCGTCCTCCCGGCTAGCGGTGCGCCTTGAATCTCGCTACGAGTTCATGCCGAATGACCCGTGCAGGTGGCGCGCGCCGGGGGCCGCGAAGGACTGCCACCGAACTACCGGTCTCTGCATAATCGCTCACGGCAGACACGAAAGCGTCCGTGACGACTGGATAAGTGTTCCGGAACTATGTCAACGTACAACGTCCGCAGCGCACACATTCCGGCTGCGGACACTTTGTCATACGGAGCGAGGGCGCCTCAGATCGGAGTTCTAGGCGCCTCAGTCCTCAGGAGGGGCCACGCGATGCTGGGACCGAAACAGCCAACGAGGCGGGCAACATAGCCGACGATCACCGGTTAGCCAAACCGGCGATCCTGGCGACCATTGAGGTGCTCGCTTCTCGACTGCGCTTGGCGGTGGGGTCGTGGCGGGTGCAGACGCCGCTGGCCTACAGAGGAGCGCGGGGCGGCTGCTGCGGCGTAGCCGCCGCAGGCAGTGCGTGCCGCTGATGGGCGGCCAACCGAGCGCGGCTGCGTGAGGTGGTACTGCCGAGACCCGGTCTCCTCTCCCTCAGCAAGGAACCCCTGCCATGCACCGATCCGCGACGCCGCCTGCCCGTCTACATCCGCCCGGGGCACCGATCCCCGCCCTCGATTTCCGCGAGGTGGCGGTGTGTCGGTAGTGATGCGACCGGGGGAAAAGTTGACGGTCGATGACGTGTGTGAGGAGTTGGGAATAGCTCGATCCACCTTCTACGACTGGCGGCAGAAGGGAGCAGGCCCGAGGTGTATACGGCTTCCTAACGGATCGCTTCGTGTGCGTCGCGGCGATCTTGAAAACTGGCTCATAGAATGCGAGGAGCGCACTTGAGGGATGCAAGCTCGTTGGATGTTCGCTTCTACCCGATAGAGACTAACGAGCGAGCGAAAGGAAAGAGCTACACCGTCCGTTGGAAGGTTGCGCGCAAGAAGCACAGTAAGACCTACAAGAAGTACGCTGTTGCCGACGATGAGCGTTCGAAACTCATGGCGGCCCACCGTAAGCGAGAACCGTTCGATATAGAGACCGGTATTCCGCTGGCGTGGGCGGCTAAAGCCGCTGATACGAACTGGTTCGACTTCGCCGTCGAGTACGTTGATTGGAAGTGGCCCAGCGCATCCGGCAATAGCCGCAAGAACATGGCGAAGGCCTTAACGGCTACGACGATCGCGCTCCTGCGTAAACCCGTTCCGGAGCAGTTCGATCCGGTACAGGTGCGTAGGGCGCTGCGGGAGTACACCTTCAGCAACCGAAGGAATGACCCCGATAAGCCGGTACCCGAGGACATGCGCACGATCCTCGACTGGGTGAAGCGAAACTCTTCGCCTATGAGCGCCTGGGAAAGGACCGAGGTCGTCGACAAGGTCGTTGCAGCGCTCGGCACGCGGCTCGACGGCAAGGCGGCAGCCGCCAGTTCGGTGAAGCGGAACGACCGCATCATGAATCTTGTCATGATCTACGCCGTCCGGCGTGGCTACCTGCAACGCGATCCGCTCCCCAAGGGCAGGAGCCGCACCTCGCCGAAGGTGGCGGAGTCCGTCGACAAGCGGCGTCTCCTCAGTCGCGACCATGTGGCGGCGATGCTGGACTGGATCGGTGGGCGCCCCCGGCGAGGATCCCTCTACCGTGCCTTCTTTGCCACCCTTTACCACGCCGGCTTGCGCCCAGAGGAGGCAGTCGCCCTTCGCGTCGGGGACGCGACGCTGCCGGAGACCGGCTGGGGGCAGTTCCTGGTTCATGAAGCTCAGCCGGAGGTCGGAAGTCAGTGGACCGACACCCGCACGGTTCATGAGCGGAGGTGGCTCAAGGGGCGGGGGGAGGGCGATACGCGCATTGTCCCCATCCGGCCTGTCCTCGTCCGGATGCTCCGCGCGATGATCAAGGAGTACGAGCTGGGGGAGGGCGACCTCCTCTTTCCGGGCGAGAAGGGCGGCATGCTCGCGGGGTCGGTGTTCCGGCGGGTCTGGGTGAAGGCCCGTGAGGCGGTGCTGTCGGAGCGAGAGCAGAAGACTCCGACCGGCAAGCGGGTGTATGACCTGCGTCACACCTGCCTCACTACCTGGCTGAACCGCGGCACTCCGCCGGCGCAGGTGGCTGAGTGGGCGGGCAATAGCGTTCAGGTGCTCCTGAGTACGTATGCGCGCTGCATCGACGGGGACGTGGTCGGGATCTTGAAGAACTTGGAAGACGATGAGGATCGTCAATCAGACGTGACCTGACGGGCGGCCCCGGCTCTGCGCAAGCGGAGGCGGGGCCGCTTTGTCGTGTCGCCCGGGAGGGGCTCGGAGGGTCCGATTCTGTGGGACGTATGTGGGACGGACACCCGTAGAGACCCGGATTTGGTCGGTGCCAACCGGACAACAGGGCCTGATGGGAGCCTGCTCGGATCGCTTGCCGAGGCGCGGCTCCAACCCCTCTGACCTGGGCTTTAGTACCCTGATTGGGGGTGTGGCTGTGGCGCCCCCGGCAGGACTCGAACCTGCGGCCAAGCGCTTAGAAGGCGCCTGCTCTATCCACTGAGCTACGGGGGCCGGTGTGGTGGCCTCTGTCGTGCGGCCCGGGTGCGGGCCGGGCCGTGACGATGTTGGGGACAAGGATAGGGCTCCCACGACCTTGTCCCTGTTGCTTCGCCTCCGTGGCTCAATGTGGAGGTTCGGTGAAGCGGTCCTGATAATCGCAGGCAGGTACGAATCGTGCATCGCTTTTGGCGCCCGGCGCACCGGGTGTTGTGCACTCGTTATGCCTGGACCGCACCCGTGTCCCGGTCATCCCTTCCGCCCCTTGTGTCCTGTCGGCGCGCAGACATACTCATATGCTTCAGAATTCCCCTAAAATTGGGCATTCTTCACATGTGGTGACCTTGGACGTACGGCCTCAGCTGCTCGACGCACTCTCCGCCCTGCGCGACCGTGTCGCCGCCGCACGCTTCCCGCTGCCCCTGGCGGGGGCTCCACGCGCGCGTGCCAACCGCGACGAACTGCTCGCCCAGCTCGACGACTACCTGGTTCCCCGGCTGCGCGAACCCGAAGCGCCCCTGCTCGTCGTCATCGGCGGCTCCACCGGGGCCGGGAAGTCGACTCTCGTCAACTCCCTTGTCGGGAGACGGGTGAGCGAGGCGGGCGTGCTGCGGCCGACCACCCGGACGCCGGTGCTGGTGTGCCACCCGGAGGACCACCACTGGTTCAGCGGGATGAGAGTGCTGCCCGACCTCACCCGCGTGTGGGTGCCGCACCAGGAGACGGGCGAGGACCTGCTGCTGCCCGGTGAGAACCCCGCGCGCGTGCTGCGCGTCGAGACCGCCGACAGCGTCCCGCGCGGACTCGCCCTCCTCGACGCCCCCGACGTCGACTCCCTGATCGCCGACAACCGGGTGCTGGCCGCCGAACTGATCTGCGCGGCCGACATCTGGGTCATGGTCACCACCGCGGCCCGCTACGCCGACGCCGTCCCCTGGCACCTGCTGCGCACCGCCAAGGAGTACGACGCCATGCTCGTGACCGTCCTGGACCGGGTGCCGCACCAGGTCGCGTCCGAGGTGTCCCGGCAGTACGGTGCCCTCCTCACCAAGGCCGGACTCGGCCACGTGCCGCGCTTCACCGTGCCCGAACTCCCCGAGTCCGCCTGGGGCGGCGGGCTGCTCCCGGCCAGCGCCGTCGCGCCGCTGCGCTCCTGGCTCGTCCACCACGTCCAGGACCCCGCCGCCCGCCAGCAGGCCCTCGCCCGCACCGCGTACGGCGTCCTCGACTCGCTCAAGTCCCGGATGCCCGAGCTGGCCGGTGCCGCCGCCGCGCAGTACGCCGCCTCCCTGCGCCTCACCGCCGCCGTGGACGGCGCCTACGACAGCGAGCACACGCGCGTGCGCGGACGGTTGCAGGCGGGCGCCGTGCTCGCCGGGGGCGCCCTCAAGCGCTGGCGGGCCTTCCCCCTCGACTGCACCGCGGCCGAACTCCTCGACGCGCTGGTGGAGAGCCTGGCCGCGCTCCTGCTGTGCGCCGTCACCGCCGCCGACGAGCGCGTCGACGACGCCTGGCGCCGGGAGCCCGCCGCGCTCGCCCCGGGCCTCACCGACCGCGACCCGCACCTGGAGACCCCCGAGCACCGCATCGGCATGGCGGTACGGCGGTGGCGGCGCGAGCTGGAGGAGTACGCCGAGGAGGAGATCCGCGACCTCGACCGCAATGTCGCGCCCGACCCCGAGGTGGTCGCCGCGCTCGTCGCCACCGCCCTGCTCGGCGGCCGACGGGCCCGTTCCGCGGGCGAGAACCTCGCCGAGCGGCTGGGCGCGCACGGGGCGCTGCGGCTGCGCGACCGCGGGGGACGGCTGCTCGCCGAGCACCTCGACCGCGTCATGCACACGGAACGCGAACGCAGGCTCGCCCCGCTCGACGCCCTCGACGTCCACCCCGAACCCCAGGCCGAACTGATCGCCGCGCTGTCCGTACTGCAGAAGGAGAAGTGACCGCATGACCGCCGTCACCGACCAGGGCCAGGGCCAAGACCAGGACCAGGAACAGGACCGGGGCAAGGAACAGGACCCGGGCCAGGACCAGGGGCAGGGTCAGAGCAAGGAGCAGGAGCAGGAGCGGGATCAGGGTCAGGGTCAGGGAGGCAGTTCGCGGGACGAGCGTCGGAACCGGGACGAGGAGGAGGCCCGGGACCGGCTGAAGCGCCGGGCGCCGGGTGGGGAACGCGGGCCCGCGGAGCAGGGGGGAGGGGCGGTGGACGGCGGAGTCGAGGGCCGTCCCGCCGGGGAGGGCGCTGCCGCGGAGGAGCGGTCCGCTGGGCATGGGCCGGTTGATGGGCGGCTTGCGGGAGACGGTCCCGTCGGGGAGCGGTCTGCTGGAGACCCGTCTGCTGGAGACCCGTCTGCCCTGGTGCGGGCTGACGGCACCCGTCCCGCCGAGGCTCGGCCCGCTGAGGACCGTCCCGCCGAGGCTCGGCCCGGCGAGGACCGGTCCGGCGATGAGCACCCGGCGGACGAGCCCTCCGCCTGGGACCGGTACGCCACGCGTGAGGCGGTCGACGAGCGGCTCGCTGAGGACGCGTCCGGCGGCAGGCACCCTGTCTGGGACGGCCTTGCCGGGGACCAGTCCACGGAGGACGAGGACCGGGACTGGGACCGGCCCGTCGAGGAGCAGCCCGGCAAGGAGGACGCGCCGGTCGAGAAGCAGCCCGTCAAGGAGGACGCGCCCGCCGACGAGCAGACCGTCAAGGAGGCCGCGCCCGTCGACGAGAACCTGGGCGGAGACCGGTCCTCCTGGATTCCGCCCACCCTGGACCGCCCCACCCTGCACCGGACCGCCGAGGTTCCCGATCAGGGCGTTCCCGGGGCGCCCGGTGAGCCGTCCCGGGAGTCTTCCGGGGCGGTCGCCGACGTGGACGAGGCCGGTGCCGAGCAGCCCGCTGCCGATGGCCCCCGTGCGGACGTCCCCCCTGGCGACGTCCCCCCTGCCGACGAGGCCGGTGTCGGCCCCGGGCGTGGCGGTGCGGTGGCCGGGGGTGGGGAGTCCTCCGGTGCCGCGCCCTTCTCCGGGCGTCCTGGGGAGGCCGGTGCGGAGGTCCGCGACGGTGGACCGGAGGACGAGGCCGAACGGGCCGCGGCCGAACGCGCGCTGTCCGGGGCCGGGAGGGTCTACGCGGCCGTCGGGATCGGGCGTGCCCGCCACGCGCGCGTGGACGGCGACGCGCCGCGCCGCCGCCGGGGCGACAGGAACCCGCCGCGCCGCGACCAGGACGTCCCGCCGAGCGCCCCCGCGCCCGAGCCGCCGCCCACCGGTGCCTGGGACGACGGCCTGATCGCCCGGCGCGTCACCGAGGGGACCCCCGCCCCGGAACCCGTCGCCGTCGTCGAGACCCGGGGACCCACCGCGCAGGCGCTGGCCGCGCCCCTCGCCTACGACGGACCGCTGCGCGCCCGCCTGGACGCGCTGCGCGAACTCGTCGGCCTCTCCAGGACCCGGCTCGACAGCCGCACCCTCGCCGAGGCCGGGCGCGTCCTGGACGAGGCCGCCGCCCGGCGCAGGCTCTCGGGCCAGCACACCGTCGTCGCCATCGCGGGCGCGACCGGCAGCGGCAAGTCGCAGCTGTTCAACTCCCTCGCGGGCGTGACGATCTCGGAGACCGGCGTCCGCCGCCCCACCACCTCCGCGCCCATCGCGTGCAGTTGGAGCGACGGCGCCGCGAGCCTCCTGGACCGGCTCGGCATCCCGGGACGGCTGCGGCGGCGCCCGGTGCAGAGCGTGGAGGCGGAGGCGCAACTGCGCGGCCTGGTCCTCATCGACCTGCCCGACCACGACTCGGCCGCCGTCCAGCACCGCGAACAGGTCGACCGGGTGCTCGCGCTGGTCGACGCCGTCGTCTGGGTCGTCGACCCGGAGAAGTACGCGGACGCCGTCCTGCACGAGCGGTACCTGCGGCCCATGGCCGGACACGCCGAGGTCATGTTCGTCGTCCTCAACCAGACCGACCGGCTGCCGGGCGAGGCCACCGAGCAGGTCCTCGACGACCTGCGGCGCCTGCTCGACGAGGACGGCATCGCGCTCGGCGAGTACGGCGAACCCGGCGCCACCGTCCTCGCGCTCTCCGCCCTCACCGGCGACGGCGTCGGCGAACTGCGCGACTCCCTCGGCCAGTTCGTCGCCGAGCGCGGCGCGCCCGCCCGGCGGATCGCCGCCGACCTCGACCACGCGGCGGCCGGGCTCAGGCCCGTCTACGCCACCCGGCGGCGGATCGGCCTGAGCGAGCAGGCGCGCGACGAGTTCGCCGACCGGCTCGCCGAGGCGGTCGGCGCCACCGCGGCCGGTGAGGCCGCCGAACGCGCGTGGCTGCGCAACGCCAACCGCGCGTGCGGCACGCCGTGGCTTCGGCTGTGGCGCTGGTACCAGGACCGCTACGACTCGCCCACCGGGCGGCTCCCGGTGCGCAACCAGGCCGACGAGGAGGCGACGGCGAGGCAGCGCGTCGAGCACGCCGTGCGGACGCTCTCCGAACGTGCCTCGACGGGGCTGCCCGCGCCCTGGGCGCAGGCCGTGCGGGAGGCCGCCGTGCGCGGCTCGCAGGGGCTGCCCGAGGCGCTCGACGAGCTGGCGGCGCGGGCCGGACTGCCGCCCGGCCGTCCGCCGCGGCCCGGCTGGTGGCCCGCGGCGGTGCTCACCCAGGCGGCCATGACGATCCTCCAGATCGTCGGCGGCCTGTGGCTGGCCGGGCAGATCGTGGACGTCATGGCGCCGAACCTGGGGGTGCCGGTGCTGCTGATGGTGCTCGGCATCATCGGCGGCCCGCTGGTCGAGTGGAGCTGCCGGATGGCGGCGCGCGGTCCGGCCCGCCGCTACGGCACGGACGCGGAACGGCGCCTGCGGGAGGCCGCGGCGGGCTGCGGACGCGCCCGCGTCCTGGACCCGGTGGCGGCGGAACTCCTGCGGTACCGGGAGGTCAGGGAGCAGTACGCGCGCGTCACGGGGGTGGGGGCGGCGGCGGGCGCCGGGTGACAGCGGGGGAGGGGGAGGGGGAGCGGGAGGAACCGCAGGGGCAGCAGGGGTAGCAGGGGTAGCAGGGACGGCAGGGATCGCAGGGGCAGCCGGGGTGTCCAGGGCAGTCAGGGCGCTCGGGGCGCTCGGGGTGTTCGGGCGGGCCCGCCCGGGGGACTTGGCGGGCCCCGGTGGGGTGGTGGGCGGCTGGGGAACGTGGGGTCGCTCGTGCGGGTGACGGGGTTCTCCACAGGCCGGGGGTGGTCCACAGGGCCCGGCGGGTCCGGCCCGGTGGGGGCAGTCTGGCTGCGCGGCGATCGCGGCGGACGCGGTCGTCACGGATGACGGAAGCCGCCGCGCGGGAGGGGCCCGCGGGCGGGGGTCCGCCCGGTCCCAACGGCCGGGCGGGGAGGGGCGAACCATGAACGAGACGATCGTCTGCGCCGTGGGCAACGTGGCCACCCAGCCGGTGTACCGGGAGACGCCGTCGGGGCCGTCGGCGCGGTTCCGACTGGCGGTGACCTCGCGGTACTGGGACCGGGAGAAGAACACCTGGGCGGACGGGCACACCAACTTCTTCACGGTGTGGGCCAACCGCCAGCTCGCCACGAACACGGCGGCGTCGCTCAGCGTCGGCGACCCGGTCGTCGTGCAGGGGCGGTTGAAGGTGCGCACGGAGGTCCGCGAGGGCCAGAGCCGGACCTCGGCGGACCTGGACGCGGTGGCCATCGGGCACGATCTCGCCCGCGGCACCTCGGCGTTCCGCCGCGCGGGCAAACCGGAGACGGCGGCCAGGACCGCCCGGCCCGAGCCCGACTGGGAGACGGCCGCACCGCACACCGCACGGCCGGCGGCCGGTCCCGCCGGACTGGCAGACCCCACCGACCCCGCCGACTCCGCCGACCCGGATGGGCGGGGGGAACCGGCAGGCCCGGACGGGCAGGGCGTCGCGGGGCCGGGGCAACCGGAGGACGAGCCGGTCGCGGTGACGTGATGTCACCCCGTGTCCCGCGCTGAACCGAGTGCGGCTTATCGGCCGATGCATTCCGTGACCACGTAGTGGATTTGTCGATAAGCCCTGCTCGTCACCGGCGTGGGCGATAACGATTCAAGGTCGGATCCGTTGTCCGGCCGTATGACCGGGAAAGGCGGTGCAAGCGCATACCTAGGATGCCGGGCATAGCTCTCAGGGCTTCTGATTCTGCTGGTGGGACCAAACCTCCACGTCAAAGGGTCCTGCTCGAAGGGGAATTTGGTGCTTTCTGTGTTCTCTGTGTCGTCCTTGCGCAGGCGGGCCACCGCCCGGCTCGCCGCCCTGACGCTGGCGTCCGGACTCCTCACCGCCGGGGCGCTGGCCGGAGCCGGTGCGGCGGCGGCCGAGGGAACGGCGCCGGGCCGGAGCGGGGCCACCGCGACGATCGGCGGGCTGAAGACGTACGGCACCGCGGTGATCCACGACGAGACGGGCGACCAGCAGGTCTCGGCGGGCCTCTTCGAGATGTCCGTCGACGGCGGCGGCACCCTCCAGACGTACTGCATCGACCTGCACAACCCCACCCAGCGCGACGCCCGCTACCACGAGACGTCCTGGAGCGGCACCTCGCTGGCCTCGAACAAGCAGGCCGGGAAGATCCGCTGGATCCTGCAGAACTCCTACCCCCAGGTCAACGACCTCGCCGCGCTCGCCGCCAAGGCGGGAGTCAAGGGCGGACTGACCGAGCAGGACGCGGCGGCCGGCACCCAGGTGGCGATCTGGCGCTACTCGGACGCCGCCGACATCGACGCGGTCGAGCCGCGCGCCGAGAAGCTCGCGGACTACCTGGAGAAGAACGCGGTCGCGCTCACCGAGCCGACGGCGTCGCTGACCCTCGACCCGCCCGCCGTCTCCGGCCACCCCGGGGAGCGGCTCGGCCCGGTCACCGTGCGCACCGACGCCGGAGGGGTCTCGCTCACGCCGCCCGCCGACGCGGTCACCAGCGGAGTGCGGATCGTCGGCGAGGACGGCGAGGAGATCACCGACGCGGCCGACGGCGACAAGGTCTTCTTCGACGTGCCCGAGGACGCGGCGGACGGCTCGGCCGCCCTGACCGTGCAGGCGTCGACCACCGTCCCGGTCGGCCGGGCCCTGGTCTCCGAGAGCCGCAGTCAGACGCAGATCCTGGCCGGGTCGAGCGAGTCGACGGTCTCCGCGACGGCGACCGCCACCTGGGGCGGGCAGGGCGCCGTACCGGCCCTGTCCTCCGAGCTGAACTGCGTCAAGGGCGGCCTCGACATCACCGCGGCCAACCGGGGCGACGAGGAGTTCGCGTTCTCGCTGATGGGCACCGACTACGCCATCCCGGCGGGGGAGTCGCGCACGGTGACGGTCCCGCTGCGCGAGGACCAGGCGTACGACTTCACCATCAGCGGACCCGGCGCGCTCGCGACACGGTTCACCGGGGTGCTCGACTGCCGGACGCAGAGCAGCGAGGAGGGCGGCGCGGCCGTCCAGACGCTCAGCGAGCCCAGCCCGGCCACGGTCGGCGGGATCTCCGGCGGCGACACCAACCTCGCTGCCACCGGCAGCACCTCCCCGACCCCGCTGATCGCGGGCGTCGCCATCGGGTTCGTGGTGATCGGCGGAGCGGCCCTGGTCGTGATCCGCAAGCGCGAGGAAGCCGCCGGGGAGAGCTGAACGGCGCCCTGCGGGGGACCGGGCGGCGCGGGCACAATGGCCTCATGACGAAGTCGGCGAAGCCCACGGCGACGGACCCCCGCACGGGTTCCTTCCTCTCCCTCTGGTCGCAGGACTCGGTGCTGTCGATCGGCTCGGTGGGGTCGGTGCTCTCCATCGGCTCGGTCGGCTCGGTCCTGTCGGTCGCCTCGATCGGCAGCGCGCTCTCCGCCGGTTCGATCGGCTCGGCCCTGTCGGCGCTGTCCGGGGGCTCCTGGCTGAGCACCGGTTCTCTGTGCTCCGCGCAGTCCCGCTGGTCGGTCCTGTCCTGGCGCTCCAGCCACGCGGTCCGCTCGGCTGGCCCGATCGGCGTCGCCGGGGCCGTCGGGGTGACGCTGGTGACTGCGGCCCTGCTCACCCGGCGCCCGTCCCGTCCCTGAGAGCGCGGGCGGGCCATCGCCGCCCCACGGCCTCCCGGACAAACCCCAGCTCACGGCGCCTAGCCCACACGGGTTACCACCCGAGGGTGGACGTACGGCAAGATGGGGTGTATCTGCCCTTGCCTGATTTCAAGCTGCCGGACGGTTTCTCTTGGCTGAGTTCATTTACACCATGCGCAAGGCGCGCAAGGCGCACGGCGACAAGGTGATTCTCGACGACGTCACCCTGAGCTTCCTCCCGGGTGCCAAGATCGGTGTCGTCGGTCCGAACGGTGCCGGTAAGTCGACGGTCCTGAAGATCATGGCCGGGCTGGAGCAGCCGTCGAACGGCGACGCCTTCCTGACCCCCGGCTACACCGTCGGCATCCTCCTCCAGGAGCCCCCGCTCAACGAGGAGAAGACGGTCCTGGAGAACGTCCAGGAGGGCGTGTCCGGCGTCAAGGGCAAGCTCGACCGGTTCAACGAGATCGCCGAGCTGATGGCGACCGACTACTCCGACGCGCTGCTCGACGAGATGGGCAAGCTCCAGGAGGACCTCGACCACGCCAACGCCTGGGACCTCGACGCCCAGCTCGAGCAGGCCATGGACGCGCTGGGCTGCCCGCCCGGCGACTGGTCCGTCGCCAAGCTCTCCGGTGGCGAGAAGCGCCGGGTCGCGCTCTGCAAGCTCCTCCTGGAGGCGCCCGACCTGCTGCTCCTCGACGAGCCCACCAACCACCTCGACGCCGAGTCGGTGAACTGGCTGGAGCAGCACCTCGCCAAGTACGAGGGCACCGTCGTGGCCGTGACCCACGACCGGTACTTCCTGGACAACGTCGCGGGCTGGATCTGCGAGGTCGACCGCGGCCGGCTGCACGGCTACGAGGGCAACTACTCCAAGTACCTGGAGACCAAGGCCACCCGCCTCAAGGTCGAGGGCGCGAAGGACGCCAAGCGGCAGAAGCGCCTCAAGGAGGAGCTGGAGTGGGTCCGCTCCAACGCCAAGGGACGCCAGGCCAAGTCCAAGGCCCGCCTCGCGCGGTACGAGGAGATGGCGGCCGAGGCCGACAAGATGCGGAAGCTGGACTTCGAGGAGATCCAGATCCCGCCGGGCCCGCGGCTGGGCAGCGTCGTCGTCGAGGTCAGCAACCTCGGCAAGGCCTTCGGTGAGAAGGTCCTCATCGACGACCTGTCGTTCACGCTCCCGCGCAACGGCATCGTCGGCATCATCGGCCCCAACGGCGCGGGCAAGACCACCCTGTTCAAGATGATCCAGGGCCTGGAGGAGCCGGACTCCGGTTCGATCAAGGTCGGCGAGACCGTCAAGATCTCGTACGTCGACCAGAGCCGCGAGAACATCGACCCCAAGAAGACGCTGTGGGCCGTCGTCTCCGACGAGCTGGACTACATCAACGTCGGACAGGTCGAGATGCCCAGCCGGGCCTACGTCTCCGCCTTCGGCTTCAAGGGCCCCGACCAGCAGAAGCCGGCCGGGGTGCTCTCCGGTGGTGAGCGCAACCGCCTCAACCTCGCGCTCACCCTCAAGCAGGGCGGCAACCTGCTGCTCCTCGACGAGCCCACCAACGACCTCGACGTCGAGACCCTCTCCAGCCTGGAGAACGCGCTCCTGGAGTTCCCCGGCTGCGCCGTGGTCGTCTCCCACGACCGGTGGTTCCTGGACCGGGTCGCCACCCACATCCTCGCCTACGAGGGCGAGTCCAAGTGGTTCTGGTTCGAGGGCAACTTCGAGTCGTACGAGAAGAACAAGGTCGAGCGGCTCGGCCCGGACGCGGCGCGTCCGCACCGGGCGACCTACAAGAAGCTGACCCGGGGCTGATCGATCTTGCGGCACATCTACCGCTGCCCACTGCGCTGGGCGGACATGGACGCGTACGGCCACGTCAACAACGTGGTCTTCCTCCGCTACCTGGAGGAAGCCCGTATCGACTTCCTGTTCCGCCCGGAGAAGGACTTCCAGCAGGGGTCGGTGGTGGCACGCCATGAGATCGACTACAAGCGGCAGCTCGTCCACCGGCACGCGCCCGTGGACATCGAGCTGTGGGTCACCGAGATCAGGGCGGCGTCCTTCACCATCCGCTACGAGGTGAAGGACGGCGACCAGGTCTACGTGAAGGCCGCGACGGTCATCGTGCCGTTCGACTTCCAGACCCAGCGCCCGCGGCGGATCACCGCGGAGGAACGGGAGTTCCTCGCGGAGTACCGGGACGACAAGGAGGAGGCCGTCGCCGCATGACGGGTCTCCACCTCGCCGACGAGGGGGAGGCGGCGGACCTCGCGGCCTTCCTCTCCCGGCTGCTCCACTACGACCGCGGCGCCGCCGTGCGGCTCCAGGCGATCGGCACCGCGCTCGCCGTCTTCGGCAGACCGCCGTCCTTCGAGGTGCTCGCGGTCCGCGCCGTCCGGCTCGCCAAGCCGTACGAGAACGGCCTCGACGTCACCCTGGACGTGACCGTCTCCGCCGGTGAACTCCTGGAGACCGTCGACGAGTCGGCGGCCACGGCGGGCGTCCCGACCGCCGTCACCGGCCCGCCGTGGGCCGGAGTGCTGCCCCCGCGCGGCGGCTGGCGGGCCGAGAACGGGCTGCCAGCGCCGGACGCGCTGGGCGCGCTCGTCCGCGCCGGGGTCGCCGAATTCCGGTCCCGCACGCAGGAGTTGGCGCCGGAAGGGCGCACCAGGGCCGAACTCGACCGGATCGGGCGGGAGATCTGGTCCCGCACGGTCGGCCGCACCCGGCTGCCGGTGCGGGCCGTGCACGCGGCCCAGTCGCTCGGTTTCCTGCGGCCCGGGGTCCCGGTGGTCCTCGTCGCCGCGGGCGCCTGGCTGCGCCTGCGCACCCCCTACGGCTCGATCGCCGTACGCCGCGCGGGACTCGGCGCCCTGGACGTCAGCGTCCGCTGAACCCAGCCGACTTCAGCATCCGTTGAACCGCCCCGACGTGAGCGGCCGTTGAACTGCCCGGACGTCAGCATCCGTTGAACCGTCCCGACGTCAGCGGCCGTTGCACCGCCCCGACGTCAGCGGCCGTTGTACTTCCCGGACATCGGCGTTCGCTGAAGTGCGCGCGCAGCAGCGTCCGTTGGGTCTTTCAGGAAGCAGTGTCCGGTGGACTTTGCGGACTGCGCCGGGGTGTGCAGGTTGCTCACGGGCGCCCGGAACCTCCGGCCGTCCCCTGCGGCGTCCGGGGCCCGTCGTCACTCCGGGGTGTTCACCATCGACGCCGCCGCGTACGTCAGGTACTTCCACAGGGTCTGCTCGTGTTCCTCGGAGAGGCCCAGGTCGTCCACGGCGTCCCGCATGTGCCGCAGCCAGGCGTCGTGCGCCGCGCGGTCCACGGTGAACGGCGCGTGCCGCATGCGCAGCCGGGGGTGGCCCCGGTTGTCGCTGTACGTCGTCGGGCCGCCCCAGTACTGGATCAGGAACAGCACCAGGCGCTCCTCGGCGGGGCCGAGATCCTCCTCCGGGTACATGGGCCGCAGCAGCGGGTCGTCGGCCACCCCCTCGTAGAACCGGTGGACGAGGCGGCGGAAGGTCTCCTCCCCGCCGACCTGCTCGTAGAAGGTCTGCTGCTGAAGCGTTCCGCGCCGAATCTCGTTCACCCCTCCATGGTCTCAGACGGCGGGGACCAGGACCTCAGGCCCAGGACTTCCGTCCCGGCGCTCGCCCCGACGGCGCCGGGGCCGCACAGTGGGACCATGGGCGCCCCCGAACCCGACACCCCGCCGGCCGCGCAGGCCCGGCGCGCGCTGGTGCGGGCGATCGACGCGACCGGCGTCTGGGACACCGACCCGGTGTGGCGGGAGGCGTTCACCGCCGTCCCGCGCCATCTCTTCGTGCCGTACTACTACGCGCCCGTCCCCGGGGGCCACGAACGGCGCTGGTGCGGGGACCCCGATCCGCGGGCCCGCGACCGCTGGCTGCGCGGGGTGTACGAGGACGTCCCGCTGGCGACCCGGCTGCGCGACGGCGACCTGGTCTCCTCCAGCAGCCAGCCGTCCCTGATGGCGGTGATGCTCACCGAGCTGCGGGTGCGCGACGGCGACCGGGTCCTGGAGGTCGGGGCGGGCACCGGCTACAACGCGGCCCTGCTCGCCCACCGGCTCGGCGACGACTCCCTCGTCACCACCGTCGACCTGGAGCCGGAGATCACCGAGAGCGCACGCCGGCATCTGGCCGCCGCCGGGCACCGGCCCGCCGTCGTCACCGGGGACGGCGCGCGGGGCGTGCCGGAGCGCGCCCCCTTCGACCGGATCATCGCCACCTGCGCGCTCACCTCGGTGCCGCGCGCCTGGCCCGGCCAGTGCGTGCCGGGGGCCCGGGTCCTCGCGCCCCTCGCGACCGGGCTGCTCACGCTGACCGTGCGGGACGCCGGGCACGCCGAGGGGCGGTTCCTGCACACGCCCGCCTACTTCGTGCCGCTGCGCGGGGCGGCCCGCCGGGCGGCCCGTGAGGAGCCACCGGACGGGGTGCCGCCCGCGGCGGCTGACCACGAGCTGTTCCGCTTCCTGCTGGCCCTCACCCCCGACGACCTCGACCCGCGCGCGGCCCACGCGCTGTGGGAGCGCGAGGGCCGGCCGGTGCGGGAGCGGTACGGCGTGAGCGTCGACGGCGACCGCCGGTGGGCGTGGCTCGACCGGCCGGACGGCCGGTACCGCTGGCCCCTGCCGGAGTGACCGGCCCGCGCCTCAGCCCCGGCGGACGGTGATCGTCGTCCAGGCGCCGACGTGCACCCGGTCGCCGTCCTGGAGGGGGACCGGCACGAACGGCTGGATGGGCTCCTCGCCGCCGTTGACGGTGGTGCCGTTGGTCGAGTTCTGGTCGACGACCGCCCAGTTGCCGTCCGCCTGCTGGACCAGCACCGCGTGCTGGTGGGAGACGCCCGGGTCCTCCGGGGGCACGGCCAGGTCGATGTCGGGGGTGTCGCCGGTGGAGTGCCTGCGGCGGCCGATGGTGACCTGGTTGCCGCTGAGCGTGCGCTGCTGCTCGGGCGAGTACGCGGGCAGGTTGAGGCCGGTCGCCTCCGGACCTGAACGCTGCATCATCGCCATGAAGTACTCGCGGTCCGGGCCGATGGTCGCCGTCCAGGTGACCGGGCCGCGGGGCGCCTGCGGGTAGCCGGGGGCCTGCTGGGCACCGGGGCCGGGGTAGCCGTAGCCGCCCTGGCCGCCCTGCGGACCACGGCCGCCGGGACCGCCCTGGCCGCCGGGGCCGTGGGTCGGCGGGGAGATCACCCAGTCGTCGTCACCGCCGCCGAAGCCCTGGCCGCCCTGCTGCGGGCGGCCGGTCTCGCGCTGCGGGAACGCGGGCGGGGCGGGCGGCCCCGCCTGCTGGAACGCCTGCGGGCCACCGGGGCCTCCGGAGGGCGTGGGGCCGGGCGGCGGCGGGACCGGACGGGACGGGTCGGAGCCGTAGCCGGACGGGCCGCCGAAGTTCGGGGGAGCGGGCGGACCCGAGGGATCGGGACGGCCCTGCCCGCCGAAGGGCGGGTTCTGCTGGTCGGGACGGCCGAAGTGCGGCGGGCCCTGCTGGTCGGGGTCCGACCCGAACGGCGGGCGGCCCTGGTCGGGGCGGCCCGGCTGGGTGCCGTACGGCGGCGGGCCCTGCTGGTCGGGACGGCCCTGGTGGCCGAAGGGCGACTGCCCCTGGCCGCCGAAGTTCGGGGGGCCGGACGGGTCGGGGCGCGAGGGGTCGCCGCCGAACGGCGGGATCGGCTCGGCGGGCCGGTTCACCTGCGACGGGCGCGAACCCTGGTACTCGAACGGGTCAGCGCCGCCGTACGAGGGTCCGGGCGGCTGCTGGAAGCGCGGGGCGCCCTGGCCGGGGCCCTGCGGGCGCGGGGCCGCCGGGGTGTACGAGGTCGCCGTGTTGGTGAGGAAGTTCCACCGGCACTCCTCGCAGAACGGGGCGCCGCCCTCGCGGGGCGTGCGGCACTGCGGGCACAGCTCCGGGTCCTGGCCGGGGCGTCCGCCCTGCGGCGGCGGGAAGCCGTAGCCACCGCCGGGCGGGGGCGGCGGCGGAGGCGGGGGCACGGAACCGGCCATGCGGTGACCGCAGACCTCGCACCAGTCGTCGGAACCCGACTGGTGTCCGTTCGGGCAGGTCGGCATGTCGGCGCTTCCCCCTCTCCTCGTCAAGCCTGTCCGGGTGGTGCAGGGTCACTTCTTCACGCGAACGGTTTTCGTGGACCGGGTCTCGAGAGTCATCTCGTCGGCCTCGGCGACCTTCGCCTTCAGTCGCACAGTACCCGTCGCGGCGTCGACCACGTCCACCACCTTCGAAAGCAGTTTCGCAGTATCCGCGTTCCCGGAGGCGCTCGCCAGTTGAACGGCCCGGCCCAATTTGGCCGTTGCGCCGTCGAAATCGCCCGCTTTGCGAAGGTCGAGACCTTGTTGGATGGCCTGTGCCAGTTCGGCCTGGCCCGTGTAGTGGGCGACCTGCGGGTTGATCGACGTCGAGGCGGCCATGTCGTCGGTCCAGACCGCCCGCACCAGGCCCTGGGCGCCCAAGTTCCGGGCGGATCCGTCGGGTTGCGGGACCACCAGGGAGACCCGCGCGGCGAGCATCTCCTGGCCGAGCTGCGCGGCCGGGACCTCGACGCAGACGTGGTAGTCGCGGGACTCGTCGCCCCAGGAACCGGTGGGGTAGTCGCCCGCGCGCGGCCCCGCCTCCGTCCGCCGGTCGGTCAACTCCGCGACCGCCGGGGCGACTTGCTTGACGAACTTGATGGACGTGCCGACCGGCGTCCACACCCGCAGCGCGACGTCGGCGACCTCCTTGCCCATCGTCTTCTCCATCATCCCGGTGAAGTCGGCCGCGAGACCGCCCGGATCGGCCACGATGTCCGCGGTGCCGAGCAGCGCCGAGGCGATCGCTGTGACTTCTTTCACGTCCCAGTCGGTGCCGACCCCGCGGGCGTCACAGGTGAACCGGCCCGCGCAGGACTCCAGCGCCGCCCGCAGATCCTCGGGCGCCTCGTGCTCGTTGCGGCCGTCGGTCAGCAGGATGCCGTGCCGGATCGACACGTCCGCCGACGACAGCAGCCGGTCCGCGAGCCGCAGCCAGGTGCCGATGGCCGTGCCGCCGCCCGCCGCCAGCTTGCGCAGCGCGAACTTGGCCTGTTCCCGGGTGGTCGCGTCGGCGACCGCGAGCCGCCCGCCGCCCGGGTAGACCTCCTTGGCGACGTGCGTGCCGCCGATCACCGCGAAGTGCACACCGTCCCGCAGGGCGTCCACGGCGGCGGCCGTCGCGTCCCGGGCGTTGCGCATCTTCGCCGGCGGGTAGTCCATCGAACCGGAGCAGTCGACCATCAGCGCCACCGCGGCCGACGGGCCGTGCCCGGACGCCGCGACCGCGCCGCCCGTGGTGCCGCCGCCGGTGGCGGTGACCGTCACGATCGCGCTGACCTCGCGGCCGCCCTCCGGCAAGTACTCGTTCTGGTACACGTCCACCGAGAACTGCGGCACGTGCGCCTTCGAGAAATTGGCCATGGCTGCTCACATCCCCCTCGTGGCCCCCGGATCCGGACAGGGCCTGGTCCGGCCGCGGGCGGTCCCCTCCGTCCCGCGGCTCCTTCCCCGTGCGCGGCCTCTCAGGCCGATCCTGCCCCCTGTGCCGTGGCGGGGAACGGCACGACGGCCACTGTTACGTTGTCGTGGCCCCCGCCGTCCAGGGCGTGACCGACCAGCACCCGGGCGCTGTGCAGCGGCCGGACGGCCGCGTCCGCGGGGAGCGCCTCGGCCATCTCCTCGGCGCCCTCCGCGTAGTTCCACAGGCCGTCGGTGCACACCACCACCACACCCGGCCGGTCCGGCTTGAACGACTGGGTGTGCGGCTCCAGTTCGTAGGCGTCGGCGCCCAGCCACCCGGTGATCGCGTGGGCGCGCTCGTCGGCGTACGCCTCGGCCTCGTTCATCAGGCCCGCCGCGACCATCTGCGCGGCCCACGAGTCGTCCTCGGTGAGCCGGGCGGGCGGCGACGAGCGGTCCACCGGCACCCAGTAGACGCGGCTGTCCCCGACCCAGCCCACGGTCAGCAGCCCGGCCGTGACGATCGCGCCGACCAGCGTGCAGGCCGGCGCGTTCTGGTGCGGGGCCTGCTCCCGGGCCGTGGCGGGCTCGGCGGCCAGCGCGTCGACGGCGTGCGAGGCGGCGACGATGGCCTCGTGCATCGCCTGCTGCGGATGGGTGCCCCGGGGCAGCGCGGCCAGCAGCGACCGGCTCGCGGCCCGTGAGGCGGCCAGCGACGCGTCGTCGGGCCGGGTCGCCGAGGAGACGCCGTCGCAGACGATCGCGACGGAGGCCGGGGAGCCGTCGGGCAGCGCGCAGGCCGCGATGGCGAACGCGTCCTCGTTGCGGTGGTGGCGCAGGCCCCGGTCGGAGACGGCTGCGATCGGCCCCGCCTCCTGCTCCATGTGGTCGCGCTCGCGCGGCTGCGCGTGCCCGCAGTTCTCGCAGTACCCCGTCCCGGTCGACACGGCCCGCCCGGCAGGCCACACAGACCTTCTGATCGGCGGCGGGCGCCTCGGGGGCCGCGGCGGGCGGCGGTTCGGGCGCCTGCAGCGGGTAGTCGTCGGACGACGGCGCGCGGTCGAAGCGCACACCGGTCCCCGGAGCGGCCGCCGGTGCCGCGGGCCCGGTTCCCGGAGCGGGCGCCGGTGCCGCGGGCCGCGGCGGCTCCTCCGGCGGGACCGCGCCGTTCAGGGCGACCGTCGGATGGTCGTCCGGCCGGGCGGGGACCGCCGACAGGTCGTATCCGCACGCGCCGCAGAAGCGGTCGCCCGATTCGAGCGGCCACTCGCAGCTCGGGCACGCGGACAGCTGGGGCATCTGCGACATCAACTACACCCACGTCCGGGGGCGGTAACGATTGGCACGTTCCACCAGGTCGATCCTCTCCTCGCCGCCCCGCGCCAACCGGGCCAGCGTGCGGTACGAACGCTCGAGACCGAAGCGGAGTCCCCGCTCGTCCAGCGCGCTGCCGAGCAGCACCCGCTGTGCCGCCGGTCCTGAACCCTGGCCACCGGAGAGTATCCAGTCCAGGGCGCACCCGAGCACCTCGGCCGACAACTGCTCCCGGCGAGCCGGGTCGAGACCGTACGCGTCGAGCGCCTCGACCTGCCCCGCCGAGGCGCGCAGGTCGTCCAGGAAGGGTACGTCCCCCGAGGCCCCGTCCCGTTGACGCCGCCGCAGCCGCGCCCGCACCGCCGCCACCCGGGCCGCCGTGCAGTGGATCGACGACTCCGGCACCGACTCCAGGGTCCGCACGGAGGCCGCCCGGTCGCCGCTCGCCAACTGCACCCGGGCCAGGGCGAAGGCGGCGCTCACGTAGCTCGGGTCGGTCGACCAGACCAGCCGGTAGTACTCGGCCGCGTTGTCGAGCTGGCCCAGCACCTCGGCGCACAGCCCCAGCGCCAGCTTCGGGGCGGTCTCGCCGGGGAAGGCGTCGTAGATCGCGTCGAAGGCCAGCGCGGCGCCCTCCTGGTCGCCGGTGACCAGCGCGGCCACACCCCGGTACCAGACCACCCGCCAGTCGTCGGGCCGCTCGTCCTCCACGGCCCGCAGCGCGTTCAGGGCGGCGCCGAGGTCGCCGTTCTCCAGCCAGGCGCGGATGCGCCGCAGCCGGGTCTCCACCGAGTCCGCGGGGGCCGCCGCGAGCGCGCCCAGGAGTTCGGTGGGCGCGCTGGTGATCAGACCGGCCAGGAAACCGGCGTCGGGGTCGCCCGGGTCGACCCGCGGCACCGGCAGGGCGAGCGCCGCGGCGGCGGCGTCGACGGCCCTGACGATGCCCGGC
>NZ_FMCI01000180.1 GCF_900091845.1 Streptomyces sp. SolWspMP-5a-2 | reverse complement strand
GGCCGTCGCGGGCAGCGCGAGGGGCAGGGCGGCGGAGAGGGCGACGGCGGCGACGGCGGCCAGGGGGCCACCGGCGCGGGGGCGCGTCCTGGGAGTGGTGTTCACGGAGCACATCCTTTGTTGACGGTGTGTCACTTGGAGGACCGGGCCGGTGGTGCGCGGATATGCCTTCCGCGCTGTGACCTGTGTCACAGACGGGTCGGCCGGGCGCGGGGCCCGGGGCGGACGGGCAGCCGGGTGCGGCGGTGCCCGCCCGCTCGGGTTGACGTCAGCGGGCCCTGGCGTCGGCCAGCGCGTCCCGCATCTTGGCGAGCCCGCGCATCCGGTTGCGCTGCACGGTCCCCCGGTGCGCCCCGAGCAGCTCCCCGGCCGCGTCGTGGCTGAGCCCCTCCAGGTCGACGAGGATGACGGCGGCGGCCTCCTTCGGCGACAGCAGGGCGAGCAGCGCGAGCGCCGCGCACCGGGCCTCGCAGCGCTCGACCCCGCCGTCCCAGCCCGGTTCGGGCAGCCGGTCGGTGCAGGTCTCGCGCCGGGACGGCCTGAGCCAGGAGTCGCGCAGCAGGTTGAGCGCGGTCGCGGAGGCGTAGGCGTACGGGTGCCGCTGCGGGGCGAGGGTGCGGCCCCTGGCCCGCCGGGCGAGGCGCACGTACGTCTCCTGGAGCAGGTCGTCGGCGTCGTACGGGTTGCCGGTCAGGGCCAGCAGCCGACGGCGCAGCCGGGGCATGACCTCGGTGAAGACCGCGTCGAACTCGTCGGGTTCCATGCGGTCGACCGGACGGTCGAGGACGGTGTCGCAGGGCTCGCTTCTGTTCATCTGACGTATCCCCCATGTACCCGGTGGCCGCTGGTCGGGCGGCACACCGGGGGTGTGCTGTCTCCGGCGGGCGCCCGTTGCGCCGACCGGCCGTGCGTGCGGAACTCCTGAGCGGGCGAGGGAGAGAGGGAGGGGAGAGGGAGGGTGGTGAGCGGGGTGCGGGCTCTAGGCCGGGGTCGGCGGCGGGCCGTCCTGGCGCTTGGGGGTCGGCGGCGGGCCGTCCCGGTGGGCCGGTTCCGTGCCGGGCGGCTCTGTCGGGCCGTAGCGGGCGGCCGGACGGCCGCGCATGAGCGCCCAGTAGCGGTCCCCGTAGGACCAGTGCCACCACTCCGTGGGGTAGTTGACGAATCCGGCGGAGGTGAGCGCCTCGCGCAGCAGGGTCCGGTGGGCGCGGGCGGTCGCGCTGATGCCGGGCGCGTCGGTGCGGCAGGCGCCCGCGCTCTCCTCCGGGGTCGCGTTGACCTCGGTGCCCAGTGGCAGTTCGGTGCCGTCCTCGGCGCACAGGGTCAGATCGACCGCGCCGCCGCAGACGTGCGGGGCGACCTCCGGCGGTGAGATGTAGGCGCTGGCCAGCTCGCGGACGCGGGCGGGCGAGGCGTCGGGGTGCGCGGCGCGCAGGGACGTCGCGTACTGCTCGTAGTAGCGGCGCTGCAACCCGGGCGGCCGGTACCCCTCGACGACCAGAAAGCGCAGCCCGGCCGGGAGCGCCCGCTGGGCCTGCAGGAGCCGTCCCAGCACGCCCGACCTGAGCAGGGCGTACGCGCCGTCGTCGGTGGCCTGCCTGCTGTCGAGGAGCAGTTCGGGCACCTCGCGGACGTCGACCAGCGGTTCGCCGCATTCGTCGACGAGGACGGCGGCCACGCGCGGATCGGAGAGAGTGATGATGTCGGTCACGGACCGAGCGTCGCGGACTCCTCTGCAAAAGCTCTGCACGCCGCATGCAGGACCGCCGGCCTCCGCGCGGACCCGGCCGGTCGCCCGCCGCCGGGTCGGCTCAGCGGTGGTCCTCCCCCGCCTCGCGGCTGCCGAGCGCCAGGAACGCGGCGGACGCCTGGCGTCGGGCCTCCGCGGCGGCCTCGTGGTCGCCGTGCGCGGTGTGCGTCGCGGCCAGGTCGCGGAGGGTGCGGGCCCGCCAGAGGGGCAGCCCGAGGCGCTCCCAGATCGCCAGCGCGGCCCGCAGCGGGGCCTCGGCGCCCAGCGGGTCGCCCGACGCCAGGTGCCACTCGCCCCGGGTGCGCAGCACAAGGGCCTCCCCGAAGGCGTCCTGGCGTTCCCTGGCCACGTCCAGGCAGCGGCCGAGCCGGTCGTGCGCCTGGTCGAACCGGCCCTGCCGCAACTCGACCTTGGCCAGGGCCTGTTCGGTGTACATCAGCCCGAAGGTGTCCCCGAGGCGGGTGAAGACGTCCAGGGCCTCGGCCAGCAGGTCGGCCGCCTCGGTCAGCGCGCCGAGGGCCCGCGCGCACAGGGCGAGCGAGCGCAGGGTGAGCGCCTCGCCCTGGCGGTCGCCGACCCGGCGGAACAGCGCGAGCGACCGGGTCAGCGCCTCCCTGGCCTCGTCGTCGCGGCCCTGCTCGCGGTGGACGTACCCGACTCCGTAGAGCGTCCTGGCCCGGCCCGCGTCGTCGTCCAGGGTGTCGTAGCGGTCGAGGGCGGCGGCGAGGGTGCGGGACGCCTCGGCGAAGTCCGCCTGTTCGCGGCGGATGGTGCCCATGCCGACCAGCGCCGTCGCGCTGCCGCGCAGGGCGTCGAGGACGGCGTCCGCGTCGTCCCCGGCCGCCGCCGTCTGCTCGTCGAAGAGGCCGAGGGCACGCACCAGGCAGGCGTGCGCGTCCTCGAACCGGTCCTGTTCGTAGCGGAGTTGGCCGAGGCCGACGAGGAGCCACGCCTCGCCCTCGCCGTCCCCCTCGCGGCGCACCGCGTCGAGCGCCACGGTGTGGGTCTGGGCCCAGACGTCGAACTGGTTGTACAGGGCGGCGGAACTCGCTATCAGGGCGCCCGCCAGTTCCCGCGCCTCCCGCGTCATGCCCCGCGCGGCGCAGTGGTGGACGGCGGCGACCAGGCAGTTCTGCTCGGCGGCGAACCAGGCGGCGGGCCGCTCCAACAGCCTTTCCTGGACGGCGGGTTCGAGGAGCCACTCGGTCGCGGGCGCGGGCAGCAGCCAGGAGACGCCGCCGGGTCCGCGGACGGCGGCGCGGTCGGCGAGGGTGAGCCAGCAGGCGACGAGTCGGCGCACGGCCGCCGCGCGGTCGGCGGGGCTCTCCTCCGACAGGCAGCGCTCGCGGGCGTGTTCCCTGACGAGGTCGTGGATGCGGTAGCGGTTCTCGCCGGTCCCGTCGACGGCGAGCACCTCGATGAGATGGCAGTCGACGAGCCGTTCGACGGCCTCCTCGGCCTCCTCGGTGCCGATGTCGAGCAGGGGCGCGGCGATCCAGGCGGCGAAGTCGGGCAGGTCCATCAGGGCGAGTCGGCGCAGCGCCCGGCGCTCGGGCCCGTCCAGCTCGGCGTAGCCCAGTTCGAGGCTGGTGCGCACCTCCAGGTCGCCCACCCGGAGTTCGTTCAGGCGCCGGCGCTCGTCCCGCAGCCGCGCGGCGAGTTGACCCGGGCCCCAGTGCGGACGCGCGGCGAGCCGGGCGCCCGCGATCCGCAGGGCGAGCGGGAGTTGACCGCAGAGGGCGACGATCTCGCGGAGGTCACCCGGCACCCGGTCCGCCTCCGGCGACGGCTCCCCGGGC
>NZ_FMCI01000255.1 GCF_900091845.1 Streptomyces sp. SolWspMP-5a-2 | reverse complement strand
CCTGGCCACCGTGCCCTCGGCGGCGCGGGCCCAGGTGAAGTGGGTCAGGACCCGCTCGCGTCCGGCGCGGCCGAGCCGGGCGCGCAGCGAAGCGTCGCCCAGCAGGCGGACGAGGGCCGCGGCGAGGGGCGCGGGGGTCGCCCGGGGGCACCGCGAGGCAGGTCTCCTCGTCCCGTCCGGCCACCTCGGGGATCGCGCCTCCGGTGGTGGCGACCAGAGGGGTGCCGGTGGCCATGGCCTCGGCGGCGGGGAGGGAGAAGCCCTCGTAGAGCGACGGGACGCAGGCGGCCTCCGCCGAGCGGACCAGGTCGACGAGTTCGGCGTCGGTGATGCCCTTGACGAACTCGACGGCGCCGCCGAGCCCGTGGCGTTCGACGGCCTGGGCGACGGGTCCTTCGGTGGGGCGCTTGCCGACGACGACGAGGTGCGCGGCCGGGTGCGCGGCGCGGACCTCGGCGAGCGCCTCGACGAGGTGGACCAGGCCCTTGAGGGGCACGTCGGCGCTGGACGTGGTGACGATCCGGCCGGGCACGACGGGGACCGCCGGGTCGGGCGAGAACAGGTCGGTGTCGGCGCCGATGTGGACGACGTGGACCCGGTCGCCGCGGACCCCGAGGTGGTCGATGATCTCCTGCCGGGATGTGCCGGAGACGGTGAGCAGGGACGGCAGCCTGCGGGCCACCCGCCGCTGCATCCGGGTGAAGGCGTACCAGCGCCGTTTGGACAGGCGCTGCTTCCAGCCCACCGCCGCGTCCAGCTCCAACTGCCGGTCGACGGTGATGGGGTGGTGGACGGTGGTGACGAGCGGGGCGCCGACGTCGCCCAACAGCCCGTAGCCGAGCGTCTGGTTGTCGTGCACGACGTCGAAGTCGCCGCGTCTGGCGCGCAGGAGGCGTCCGGCGCGCAGCGAGAAGGTGAGCGGTTCGGGGAAGCCGCCGGTCCACATGGTGGCGACCTCGACGGCGTCGATCCAGTCGCGGTACTCGTCGCGGCGGGGGGTGCGGAAGGGGTCGGGGGAACGGTAGAGGTCGAGGCTCGGCAGCTCGGTGAGGGTGAGCCGGGGCAGGCCCTCGTCGAGGACCGGGTAGGGCTGGGAGCCGATGACCTCGACGCGGTGGCCGAGCCGGGCCAGTTCGCGGGAGAGGTGCCGGGTGTAGACGCCCTGGCCGCCGCAGAACGGGTTTCCCTTGTAGGTGAGGAGCGCGATGCGGAGCGGTCGCTCGCCGTCGGCGGCGCGGTCGCCGTGGGACCCCGCCTGACTGGCCTCAGCGGTCACTCTGGGCCCCCTTCTGACTGCACTGTCCCGCGAGATTACGCCGGGACGCTAATCTAGAACAAGTTTCAGACTTGAACGTCCAGCTTGATCGTCCAGGAGAATCCGAATCTACCGGCAGGTAGGGGCGGAGTGAGCAGTGGATCAGGTGATTCACGCCACGACGGCGGCCCTGCCATGATCGGCCCGAAGACGTCCGATCCCACCGACTGTCACGGAACGGTGCCCATGCCTGCGCAAGCCAAGCCGGCCAAGGCGGAAGTCAGTACCGCGCGGCCCGCCTCGCCGCCGCTCACCGAGCGTCAGGAGGCGCGCCGGCGCCGGATCCTGCACGCGAGCGCGCAGTTGGCCAGCCGGGGCGGGTTCGACGCGGTCCAGATGCGGGAGGTCGCGGAGTCCTCGCAGGTCGCCCTCGGGACCCTGTACCGCTACTTCCCGTCCAAGGTGCATCTGCTGGTCGCCACCATGCAGGACCAGTTGGAGCACATGCACGGCACGCTGCGCAAGAAGCCGCCCGCCGGGGAGACCGCGGCGGAGCGGGTGGCGGAGACGCTGATGCGGGCCTTCCGCGCGCTCCAGCGGGAGCCGCACCTGGCCGACGCCATGGTCCGCGCGCTGACGTTCGCGGACCGCAGCGTCTCCCCCGAGGTGGACCAGGTCTCCCGTCAGACGACCTTGATCATCCTGGACGCGATGGGCCGGGCCGACCCGGGGCCGCGGCAGCTCTCGGCGGTCCGCGTCATCGAGCACACCTGGCACTCGGCCCTCATCACCTGGCTGTCGGGCCGCGCCTCCATCGCCCAGGTGAAGATCGACATCGAGACGGTGTGCCGCCTCATCGACCTGACCGAGCCGGAGGAGTAGCTCACTCCTCCGGCGGGAACACCGGTTCCCCGGTGCCCAGTACGGTCAGCGCGATGGCTTCCACCGGGCAGCCCTCGGCCGCCGCGAGCACCTGTTCGCCGGCGTCCGTCTCGGCCTCCACCGGGTGCGACTGGCGTGCCGCGTCGAGGCGGAACCCGGCCGGCGCGTGGTGGACGCACTGGGCCGATCCGATGCAGACCCCGCGGTCGACCTCGACCCGCCAGCGGTCCCCCATGTCCGTCACGCCTCCCAGCCCGCGGGCAGGTGGATCATCTTGTGTTCGAGGTACTCGCCGAACCCCTCGGGGCCGAACTCCCGCCCCAGGCCCGAGTTCTTGTAGCCGCCGAAGGGGCCGAGCATGTCGAGGCTGAAGGTGTTGACGGAGTAGGTGCCGGTGCGGACCCGGCGGGCGATGTCGATGCCGCGCTCGACGTCCCCCGTCCAGACGCTGCCGGAGAGGCCGTAGTCGGAGTCGTTCGCGATGCGCACGGCGTCCGCCTCGTCGCCGTACGGGAGCAGGCAGACGACCGGGCCGAAGATCTCCTCGCGGGCGATCCGCATGGAGTTGTCGACGTCCCCGAAGAGGGTCGGTTCGACGTACCAGCCGCGGTCGAGCCCGGCCGGACGGCCGCCGCCGGTGAGGATCTTGGCGCCCTCCTCCTGGCCGATGCGGATGTAGTCGAGGTTGCGCCGCTGCTGGCGTTCGGCGACCAGCGGGCCCACCTGGGTCGCCGGGTCCATCGGGTCGCCGACGACGAGCGCGCCCGCCGCCGCGGCGAAGGCGTCGGCGTACTCGTCGTAGCGGGCGCGCGGAACCAGGACGCGGGTCTGCGCCACGCAGGCCTGGCCGTTGTTCATCCAGGCCGCCGGGACGATGCCCGCGACCGCCGTCGCGACGTCCGCGTCGGGCAGCACCACGGCCGCCGACTTGCCGCCCAACTCCATTGTCACGCGGGTGAGATGGCGGGCGGCGACCTCCATCACCCGCTTGCCCGCCGGGACCGAGCCGGTGAAGGAGACCTTGTCGACGCCCCGGTGCCCGACCAGGTACTCGCTGACCTCGCGGTCGGCGGGCAGGATCGACAGCACGCCCTCCGGGAGCCCGGCGTCGCGCGCGATCTCGCCCAACAGGTAGGCGTCCAGCGGGGATTCGGGCGACGGTTTGAGGATCACCGAGCAGCCCGCGAGCAGGGCGGGCGCCAGCTTGGCGGCGGCCACGAACTGCGGCACGTTCCAGGGGACGACGGCGGCGACCACCCCGACCGGCTCGCGGCGCACCAGGAGCTTGCCGAGGACGCCGGTGCGGCGCTCCTCGAAGGTGAAGTCCCGGGCGACGGTGATCGCCGCGTCCCACACCATCATCGCGCCGAGCGCCTGCGCCAGCACGCCCCAGGAGTACGGTGCCCCGTTCTCGCTGGAGATGACCCGGGCGATCTCCTCGTGCCGGGCGAGGATGCCGTCCTTGACCCGGGTGACGACGGCGATCCGCTCGTCGAGGCTCAGCCGCGGCCAGGGCCCCTCGTCGAACGCGGTCCGCGCGACGGCGACCGCCCGGTCGACGTCGGCCGCCGAGGCGTGCGGCACCCGGCCGATGACCTCCTCGGTGTGCGGGGAGACGACCTCGATGACCTCCTGGCCGAGCGGGTCGGTCAACTCCCCGCCGATGTAGAGCTGTCCGTGTTCCATGAGCTCGGTCATGCCCGACCGCCTCCCCGGATGCGCTGCGAAAGTGCTGACGATCCATCAGATACGCGACTAGGTGAACTGATACCAGTTCTCCATCGAGGAGTCCACGGAGCCGGGTGGCCGAGCGGACCGAAAGGTGACTCGGGCTCCCATCGAAACCCGTTCTAGTTATAGTGACCGGGAGTCGGCGAAACGGGGGACCCATGACACGGGTGCGCGATCACGGCGGCGGGGTGCGGTCCCTCCGGGTGCCGATCCCGGACAACCCCCTGGGCCACACCCTCGTCCATGTCGTCGACACGGACCGGGGCCCGGTCCTGGTGGACACCGGCTGGGACGACCCCGGTTCCTGGGACGCGCTGTCCGACGGCCTCGCCGCCTGCGGCACCTCCGTCGCCGAGCTGCACGGGGTCGTCGTCACCCACCACCACCCCGACCACCACGGGCTCAGCGGACGGGTGCGGGAGGCGTCCGGCGCCTGGATCGCGATGCACGCGGCCGACACCGCCGTCGTCCGCCGCACCCGGGAGACCAGGCCGGGGCGCTGGTACACCTACATGGAGGCGAAGCTCGCCGCGGCCGGCGCCCCCGACGACCACCTCGCGCCGCTGCGCTCCGCCGGGCCGCGCACCCGGCTGCCCGGCCTCTCCCCCGCGCTGCCCGACCGCGAGATCGTCCCCGGCGACCTCCTCCCGCTGGCCGGGCGCAGACTGCGCGCGATCTGGACGCCCGGCCACACCCCCGGCCACGTCTGCCTGCACCTGGAGGAGGAGCACCCGGCCGGGCTCGCGGGCAACGGCCGCCTCTTCTCCGGCGACCACCTGCTCCCCGGCATCACCCCGCACATCGGCCTGTACGAGGACCCGGACGACGCCACCGTCACCGACCCGCTCGGCGACTATCTCGACTCCCTCGAACGGATCGGCCGCCTCGCCCCCGCCGAGGTGCTCCCCGCCCACCAGCACGCCTTCACCGACGCGCCAGCCCGGGTGCGGGAGCTGCTCGACCACCACGAGGAGCGCCTCTCGGGGCTGCACGCGCTGCTGTCCGCGCCGCTGACCCCCTGGCAGCTCGCCGTGCGCATGGAGTGGAACCGCCCCTGGGAGCAGATCCCGCACGCGTCACGGAACATCGCCGTCTCGGAGGCGGAGGCGCATCTGCGCCGCCTGGTCAAGCAGGGCAGGGCGGAACCGGTACCGGGCTCGGACCCGGTGACGTACCGCGCCGTCTAGCACCCGGCGCACCCCGCGCGCCCGGCGCACCCCGCACCCCGAGCGCGCCCTCCCCGTCCCCCCGCGCGCGCCCTCCCCGTCCCCCCGACGTGGGCTCCCCGTCCCCCCGACGTGGGCTCCCCCGTCCCTCCGGGCGCTCGCCCCTCCGCTCCCTCCCCGGGCGGCTTCCGACCGGCTCCCGGGTCCGTCGATACCTGCCGGTAGAGTGACCGGGTCGTCATCACGCCCGTACCAGGGAATCCCGGGTGATTCCGGCGCCGGAGGCCCGGCGCGCGCGCCCCGGACCCGACGGCCGGACGGACCGCCGGGACCCACCGGGCGACCCCGGCGCGCGTGATCGGCCCAGGTGCGCAGGCAAGCCCGTCGGCGCACGGCACCGCAGAGGTTGACGGAGCCGGGTCGCCCGGGGTCGCCCCGTGCCGCGCCCGGCTCCCCGCAGGGAGAGGCACCCGCCGAGCATGAACGTCCGCCGCAGCGCCGCGGTCCTGGCCGCCACCGTCGTCGTCGCAGGCGCCGCACCCGCGGTCGCCGCGTCGCCGTCGCCGTCCCCGTCCCCGTCGGTGGCGATACCCGACGGCCTCTTCGGCACCGCCGACCCCACCTACGACGGGGTGTGGCGCCAGTCGCTGGCCCTGCTCGCCCAGCACACCGCCGCCGTCGAGCCCGCGCCGAAGGCGGTCGCCTGGCTGAGCGGGCAGCAGTGCGCCGACGGCTCGTTCGCCGCCTTCCGCGCCGACCCCGCGCGGGCCTGCGCCGCCTCGACCCCCGTCGACACCAACAGCACGGCCGCCGCCGCGCAGGCCCTCGCCGCGCTCGGCGGCCACCGGGACGCCGTCGGCAAGGCGGTGGGCTGGCTGAAGTCCGTTCAGAACAAGGACGGCGGCTGGGGCTACACCGCGGGCGACGCCACCGACGCCAACTCCACCGCCGTCGTCGTCGGCGCGCTGGTCGCGGCCGGTGAGCGGCCCGCCGACGTCCGCACCGGCGGGCACTCCCCCGACGACGCGCTGCTGAAGCTGGCCCTGCCCTGCGCCGACGGCGGCGCCTTCGCCTACCAGCCCGACGCGAAGGGCGCGCTCACCACCAACGACGACGCCACCGCGGCCGCGGTCGTCGGCGCGCTCGGCAAGGGCCTCGCCGGGGACGCCGCGGAGCCCGCGGGCACCGCCCCGGCCTGCGCGGACGCCACCGACGCCGGGCAGGCCGCGCGCAACGGCGCCGCCCATCTCGCCGGGGCGCTGGCGAAGGACGGCCACCTGGTGTCGGCGCTGCCCGGCGCCGAGGACCAGCCCGACTACGGCAACACCGCCGACGCCGTCGTCGCGCTGGCCACCGCGGGCCACGCCGACCGGGCGGCGCCCGCGCTGCGCTGGCTTCGGTCGCACGCGGGCGACTGGGGCCGCGCGGGGCGGTCCCGCCGCCT
>NZ_FMCI01000031.1 GCF_900091845.1 Streptomyces sp. SolWspMP-5a-2 | reverse complement strand
CGGCGGGATGCCGGGCGGCACCGGCGGCACCGGCGGCACCGCCCGCGGCGGCATGGGCGGCGGCGGCATGGGCGGCGGTCCCGGCGGCGGCATGGGCGGCGCGGACAGCGAGCTGATCACGTACCTGGAGAAGCACCAGGACGGCGCGACCTGGCTGCTGGCGGTCTCCAACTCGCAGAGCGCGGGGCAGCTGATCCTCAGCTCCGGCAAGCCGGTCATCTCGATGTGGGGCTTCACCGGCTCCGACCGGGCGATGACGCTGGCCAAGCTCAAGGAACTGGTGAAGAAGGGCGAGTTGCACTACATCCAGCTCGGTGGCGGCGGGATGGGCATGGGCGGCGACAACAGCCTGAGCCAGGAGATCACCACGTGGGTGCAGAAGCACGGGACGGCGGTGAAGGAGAGCGCGTACGGCAAGAGCGCGGAGACGGAGTCGGAGTCCGCGTCGGACGCGACGACGGAGGGGAAGTCCGACTCCCCGGCGTCGGACACGTCGGACGCGTCGAACACGTCGAACGCGTCGAACACGTCGACGGTCTACCGGCTGGACCCGGCGGACGTCGGCTAGCCCCCGCGAGGACACGGCCGCTCGCCGCGTCTTCCGCACCTCAACCGCCCCCGGCCGTACGGTCGGGGGCGGTTTCGTACGGTCAACTCGCGTAGACACGACCCGAAATGCCGCCCCCCGTCACCGAACGGACACGTCGCGTTTATTTACATGGCCGCATGTTCATGCCAATCTCCCGTCTGCCGCCTCATTCAACCCGCGTAGATGGGACCCCCCTTCATGTTGGCGACGCGCATACGCAGCTGGAAGTCGGTGGCTCTGACGAGTGCCGCCGTTCTGGTCGGCCTGTCGGCCCCCACGCTGACGGCCACCCCGGCAGCGGCCACGACGACCGCGTACGACTCGACGTACTACAAGAACGCGGTCGGCAAGACCGGCACGAGCCTCAAGTCCTCGCTGCACACGATCATCAGCAGCCAGAGCAAGATCTCGTACTCCGCGGTCTGGGACGCCCTGAAGGCGACCGACCAGGACCCGAACAACAGCAGCAACGTGATCCTGCTGTACAGCGGGGTCTCCCGCGCCAAGTCCCTCAACGGCGGCGACGTCGGCGACTGGAACCGCGAGCACACCTGGGCCAAGTCGCACGGCAACTTCGGCGAGGCGACCGGCCCCGGCACCGACCTGCACCACCTGCGGGCGGCCGACGTCCAGGTCAACAGCACGCGCGGCAACCTGGACTTCGACAACGGCGGCAGCTCGGTCACCAACGGCGGCGGCAGCAAGGTCGACTCGGACTCCTTCGAGCCGCGCGACGCCGACAAGGGCGACGTGGCCCGCATGATCCTCTACATGGCCGTGCGCTACGAGGGCGACGACGGCTGGGCCGACCTGGAGCCCAACGAGAAGGTCAACAACGGCAGCAACCCCTACATGGGGAAGCTCTCGGTCCTGAAGCAGTGGAACGAGCAGGACCCGCCGAGCGCCTTCGAGGAGAAGCGCAACGACGTCATCTACAACACCTACCAGCACAACCGGAACCCGTTCATCGACCACCCGGAGTGGGTCGAGGCGATCTGGTAGTCCCGGCGTGACGCAACTCCCCGGCCAGGGCCGGGGAGTTCAGCGCCGCGGGCGTCCCCGTCCGGGACGCCGAGAAGCCGGACGGGCGGACGACGGGGACCCCGGCCGGAGGCTCCGGCGGCTCCGCCCCCGTCACCCCAGATGCGTCGCCGCGAACATCCGCAGGACCGCCGGGAGGACGACCACCGAGGGGCCGGGGGTGGTCAGGGCCTCGGTCAGGTCCGCCTCCAGCGACTCCGGGGTCGTCCTGACGCCCGGGACGCCGAACGACTCCGCCAGGGCCACGTAGTCCGGGCGGGTCAGTTCGGTCGCCGTGGGCTCGCCGAAGGCGTCCGTCATGTACTCGCGCAGGATGCCGTAGCCGCCGTCGTCGACGATCAACCAGGTGACGTCCAGGCCGAGTTGGCGGGCCGTGGCCAGTTCCGCGATCGAGTAGAGCGCGCCGCCGTCGCCGGAGACGGCGAGGACCGGGCGGGTCGGGTCGGCCGCCGCCGCGCCCAGCGCCGCCGGGAAGCCGTAGCCCAGTCCGCCCGCGCCCTGCGCCGAGTGCATCCGGTTGGGGCCCTCGGGGTCGAACGCCGACCACGCCCAGTAGGCCAGGATCGTCATGTCCCAGAAGGACGGGGAGGTGGCCGGCAGAGCGCGCCTGACCGACGCCAGCACCTGCTGTTCCAGGGTCAGTTCCTGGGCCGCGATGCGGGACGCCACCTTCGCCAGGACCTCGGCCACCCGGTCCCCCGCCCGCGGGTCCTCGCGCCGCTCCGCCGTCTCCAGCAGGGCCTGGAGGGCCAGGCGGGCGTCCGCGTGGATGCCCAGGGCCGGGTGGTTGGACTCCAGCTTGCCGAGGTCCGCCTCGATCTGGATCACCCGGCCGCGCGGCGCGAACGTGTGGTAGTTCGAGGAGAGTTCGCCCAGGCCCGAGCCGACCACCAGCAGGACGTCCGCGTCCTCCAGGAAGTCGGTGGTGTGCCGGTCCTCCAGCCAGGACTGGAGGGAGAGCGGATGCGTCCACGGGAACGCGCCCTTGCCGCCGAACGTCGTCACCACCGGCGCGTCCAGCAGCTCCGCCAGCGCGCGCAGCTTGCCCGAGGCGTCCGCGCGGACCACCCCGCCGCCCGCGATGATCGCCGGACGGGCCGCCCGGGAGAGCAGATCGGCGGCGACGGCGGTGAGTTCGGGGCGCGGCGGGAGGTCGTCCGGGGTCGCGTCCACCGCCGTCACCACCGGCAGCGCGGCCGGGGCCAGCAGCACGTCCTGCGGGATCTCCACCCACACCGGCCCGTGCGGAGCCGTCAGCGCCGACTTCCAGGCCGCCGCCAGCGCGGACGGGATCTGCGACTGGGCGCGGACCGTGTGGACGGACTTCACCACGCCCCTGAACGAGGCGGCCTGGTCCGGGAGTTCGTGAAGGTAGCCGTGGCGCCCGCCGCCCAGGCCCGCGGTCGGGATCTGGCTGCTGATCGCCAGCACCGGCGCCGAGGCCGACGCCGCCTCCTGGAGCGCGGCCAGCGAGGTGAGCGCGCCGGGGCCGGTGGACAGCAGCAGCGGGGCGGCCTCGCCGGTGATCCGGCCGTAGGCGTCGGCGGCGAACCCGGCGTTGTTCTCCACCCGCAGGCCCACGTACCGCAGGTCGGAGCGGCGCAGCGCGTCGAACATGCCGAGGGCGTGCTGTCCCGGCAGGCCGAAGACGGTGGTCGCGCCGAGCCCGGCCAGGGTCTCCACGACCAGGTCGCCGCCGTTGCGCCCAGCGGGCGGGGCGAGGGCGGCGGCGGTCTGCGCGGCCGTGGGGCGGAGTTCGAGGTCGTGGTCGTGCGTCACTGGGAGCGGGCCTCCGCGATCTGGCGGGTCATGATGGTGGTCAGTTCGTACGCGGTGTGCGACGCGGCCACCGAGGTGATCTCGGCGTGGTCGTACGCCGGTGCCACCTCGACGACGTCCGCCGACACCAGGTTGCAGGATGCCAGGCCGCGCAGGATCTCCAGGAGTTCGCGGGAGGTCATGCCGCCCGCCTCGGGGGTGCCGGTGCCGGGCGCGTGGGCCGGGTCGAGGCAGTCGATGTCGATGGAGATGTACAGCGGGCGGTCCCCGATGCGCTGGCGGAGCTGGTCGGCGACCTCGTCGGCGCCGCGCCGGTAGACGTCGGCCGAGGTGACGATGCCGAAGCCCATCTTGGCGTCGTCGGTGAGGTCCTGCTTGCCGTAGAGCGGGCCGCGGGTGCCGACGTGGGAGAGCGCCTCGGTGTCGAGGACGCCCTCCTCCACCGCCCGCCGGAACGGGGTGCCGTGCGTGTACGCGGCGCCGAAGTAGGTGTCCCAGGTGTCGAGATGGGCGTCGAAGTGCAGCAGCGCGACCGGGCCGTGCTTCTTCGCCGCCGCGCGCAGCAGCGGCAGCGCGATGGTGTGGTCGCCGCCGAGGGTCATCAACCGGGCGCCGGTGCCGAGGAGTTCGTCGGCGGCGGCCTCGATCGTCTCGACGGCCTCGTTGATGTTGAACGGGTTGGCCGCGATGTCCCCGGCGTCCGCGACCTGGGCGAGCGCGAACGGGGAGGCGTCCTGCGCGGGGTTGTAGGGGCGCAGCAGCCGGGACGCCTCGCGGATCGCGTTGCCGCCGAAGCGGGCGCCCGGCCGGTAGGAGACGCCCGAGTCGAACGGCACGCCCACCACGGCGACGTCGGCGCGGCCGACCTCGTCGAGCCGGGGCAGCCGGGCGAAGGTCGCGGGCCCGGCGTACCGGGGGACGCGGGAGGAGTCGACGGGGCCGCGGGGCGTCTCGTTGGCGCTCATGGGAACTGCTCTCTTTCTTGCGCTTCGGCGCGCGGGTGGCGCGCGGGTGCTGCGGTCCGGTGGCCTACGGGGCGGCCGGTACCGGTTCGGACGGGGTGTCGTCGGGGGCGCCGCGCCCGGCGAGCCGCTCGCGCCAGGCGGCGAGGACGGCCGCGTCGGTCGCGGGGGTGGCGAGGGAGACGGCCACGTAGGCGACCAGGGAGGCGGAGAGGCCGAGGTAGACGGGCTCGTTGGCGAGGATGCCGTAGCCCGCCATCAGGCCGACGACGGCGAGGCCGCCGACCACGACGGCGGCGAGGGCGCCCTGCGCGGTGCCGCGCTTCCACAGCAGGCCGCCGAGGATGGGCACCAGCAGGCCGCCGACCAGCAGGTTGTAGGCGACGGTGAGGGCCTCGACCACGTTGTTGAGGGCGATGGCGGTGCAGATCACGCCGACGCCCATGATCAGGATGAAGACGCGGTTGCCCCGGACCTCGTCGTGCGCCTGCCCGGTGTCCCGGACCGCGCCGCGCAGCCGGGACCAGATGTCGTTGTTGGCGACGGTGGCGCAGGCGATGAGGGCGCCCGAGGACGTCGACATCACGGCGGCGAGCGCGGCGGCCAGCACCAACCCGCGGACGCCGACGGGCAGTTCGTCCTTGACGATGGTGGCGAAGGCGTCGTCGGCGCTGCCCAGGTCCGGGTAGAGCACCTTGGCCGCGGTGCCGATGACGGCGCCGGCCAGCGCGTAGAGCAGACAGTAGGTGCCGGCGACGGTGCCGCCGAGGCGGGCGGTGCGGTCGCTGCGCGCGGTGAACACGCGCTGCCAGATGTCCTGTCCGATGAGCATGCCGAAGGTGTAGATCAGCACGTACGTGAAGATCGTCTCGCCGCCGATGCCCAGCGGGTCGAAGTACCCGGTGGGCAGTTTGGCGCGCATCTCGGCGAAGCCGCCCGCCTTGACCACCGCGATCGGCAGGAGCAGCAGGAGCACGCCGATCGTCTTGACGACGAACTGGACCATGTCGGTGAGGGTGATCGACCACATGCCGCCGAGGGTGGAGTAGGCGACGACGATGGACCCGCCGATGACGATCGCGAGGGTGCGGTTCATGTCGAAGAGGACGTCGAAGATGGTCGCGTAGGCGATGGTCGAGGTGACCGCGAGCATCAGGGTGTACGCCCACATGACGACGCCGGAGATGACCCCGGCGCGGCCGCCGTAGCGCAGGTCGAGCATCTCGGAGACGGTGTAGACCTTCAGGCGGGCGATGCGCGCGGAGAAGAAGACCGAGAGGGCGAGCAGGCCGAGGCCGATGGTGAAGACCATCCAGGCGCCGGAGAGGCCGTACTTGTAGCCGAGGCCGACCCCGCCGATGGTGGAGGCGCCGCCGAGGACGATCGCGGCCATGGTGCCGGAGTACATGGCCGGGCCGAGGCGGCGTCCGGCCACCAGGAACTCGCTCTTCGACCTGGCGCGGCGCATGCCCCACCAGCCCATGGCCAGCATGCCGGCCAGGTAGACGACGATGACGGTGTAGTCGATGGCCATGGGGGCCTCCTTCGCGCACTCTCGGTGGCGTGTCGTGAGAGGTGGGGACTGGTCGCGCAGCGGTTCGCGGGGACATCCGCCCGTACCCGCGGCTGGCGGTCGGGACTGACACTAGGTGGCCGGAAAGCGACTGCGAAGTGTACGTTTCATCCAATCGCGGTGACGTGACTGGAGGGAACGCACACCATGCCGGAGCTGCCCGTCCCGCCCACCCCGCCGGTGCCGCTGGCCGCCCTGCTGGCCCGCGAGGACCTGGCGCTGCGGCGGATCGCGGGCCCGTCGGACCCCGGCGCCGTGATCCACTCCGCGCACACCTCGGAGATGGCCGACCCGTACCCGTACCTGCTCGGCGGTGAGCTGCTGCTGACGGCGGGCGTGCACATCACGGACGCGGCGGGCTCGGGCACCTACTTCGACGACTACGTCGCCCGGATCGTGGCGGCGGGCGGCGCGGCGCTCGGCTTCGGGGTGGCGCCGGTGCACGACACCGTGCCGCGCGCCCTGGTGGCGGCCTGCGACGCGTACGGGCTGCCGCTCCTTGAGGTGCCGCCGCAGACGCCGTTCGCGGCGGTGGCCCGCGCGGTCTGGCAGCTGATGGCGCAGGCCAGGCTGGCGGAGCTGCGGCGGGTCACGGAGGCGCAGCAGAGCCTGGCCGCGGCGGCGTCCCGCCCGGACCCGGTCCCCTCGGTCCTGCACCGCCTCTCCCGCCGTCTGGACGGCTGGGCGGTGCTGTACGGACCGGAGGGCACCGAGA
>NZ_FMCI01000029.1 GCF_900091845.1 Streptomyces sp. SolWspMP-5a-2 | reverse complement strand
GGGACGGGCCGCGTCAGGTGCGCAGGACACACATACGGTCGGTGACGTCCTCGACCCTCCGGCGGTCTGGTCGCACCCGGACACCGGGCGTCCCGATGCCCAGGGAGCCCAGCAGTTGTTCGTCCGGGCCGATGCCCAGCAGTTCCCGGCTCCGCTCGTTCCGGCACCACCGCCCCTTGCGCCAGAAGCGCCACGGGCGCAGTCCGCCGTGGTCGGGGGGCGGCGGCAGCTTCCTTGAGCAGGTAGGCGAACTCCTGATCGGAGGGTGCCGGACCGGCGAGTTCGTGGATGCTGCGGCGTGTCAGAACGGCCGTCATGACGTCGAAGGCAGGTGCTCCTCAGTACGAATGCAGGTACGGATGAGGCTGCGGATACGGGCCCGATACGAAATAGGGTGCGGGTACGAGTACGGCACGAAATCTGGTAGGAGTACGGCTAGGACGCGTCCCCGGCCTCTTTGAGGAGCACCAATTCGCCTTTGCCCACGGGCAGCAGGACTCCGGAGAAGTCGTCCGACGCCTCGACCAGTTTGCTGAATTCCTCCAGCTGGTGGGCGTGCGAGACGGCGTTGTCGATCACGAGCAGGCAGCCGTCCGCGAGGATCCGCCTCAGCGAGTCCCACCAACCGACGTACTGCGCGCGGTTGCTGTCCAGGAAGAGGAAATCGTACTCGCCGGCGTCGCGCCCGGCGATGAAACTGCCCGCGTCGTCGGTGATCTGCCGGATGCGGGAGTGGAGTCCGGCGCGCCGGAAGTTGTCTCTGGCCATCTCCGCCTTCTCCTCGGCCAGTTCGACCGTGGTGACCGTGCCGCCCTCGCCCACGGCGTCGGCGAGCCAGAGCGTCGAGTAGCCGTTGGAGGTGCCGATCTCCAGGACGTTGCGCGCCTTGCACGCCTTGACGAGCACCGCGAGGAACGCGCCGGTGTCGTGCGTGATGTTGAGCATCTTCCGGCTCCGCTGGTCCGTGGACGAGTCGTTGGCCTCGCCGAATTCCTCCAGCTCGCGCAGTAACTCGGTGAAGGCCTGTTCCATGATGTGTGTCTCCTCGTCAATGAACTGGTCCGGTGTCATTTGGCAAGATTCTGGACCGTGATGTAGAGGCCCAGCAGCACCAGAGCAGTACAGAGTACCGTGTGGAATTTTTCCTCGGGAATGCTGTGGCGGATCTTGTTACCGAGCGACATTCCCAGAAATGCCGGTACCAGGGCCGCTGCCGACGTGAGGAGGAGGTTCAGTTCCAGGAGGTCCTGGGTACGCAGCGACCACGCCAGGGAAACCGTCGACAGCGTGAACAGGATTCCCATGCTCTGGATCAGCTGGTCCCGCAGCAGACCGATCGACTGGAGGTAGAAAACACCCGGTACGGCCGAGGATCCGGTCATTCCGGTAAGGAAGCCGTTGACTGCTCCTAGAAAGACGCCGACCGGGTGATTCCACCATTTTCCCCTGATGTTCACCCGCAGTCGGAAAAGTCCGAGAATTCCGTAGAAGGCGAGCCCGACGCCGAGCAGGGCGGACATCACATTCGCCCGGAAGTAGCTCAGCGTCAGGGCCCCCGACAGGGTGAACACGGTGGCGGCCAGGAGGAACGGCCAGGTGAGCCGGATGATTCTCCGGCCGTGGCCGCCCCGGACCGCCTGGGCTACGTTGGTCAGGAACGTCGGGATGACGATCAGCGTCTTGGCGGGCTCGATGCCGATCGTCGCGGTGAGCACACCGAGCACGACGGGCGGCAGGCCCAGCCCGGTCAGTCCCTTGAACAGGCCGCCCACGAAGAACGTGAGGACGATCAGTACGAAGGTGGTCGGCCCGAACGAGAAGGGAGCGGCGTCGGTCACGGCTGGACGGCGGCCCTCGGGTGCTCGGCCGCGATCCCGCGGTCCACGAAACAGCGCAGCGCTTGCACCACGTCGCCCTGTTCCTCCTCGGTCAGGACCTCCGGTTTCTCCACCGCGAAGTGTTCGGCGAGCTTGCGGATGTCCCCCTCGCGGTTCTCGATGTACACCTCGGCGTCCGCCACGTGCGTGGCCTCACGGTCGGCGACCTTCTCCGCGAGCCCTTCCGCGGGCGGTACGAAGTTGATGTCGAACGCGCCGATCTGGAGAAGGACGTACCGCGAGTGGGTTCCGACGGGTGCTCCGTTGACGAACCGATGCTTGTTCGTGCGGGGCACCTGGAAGACCTCCCCGGGATGCAGGGTGAACACCTCGCCGGCCTCGGGGAGTTCGATGGCTATCTGCCCCCGGGAGCAGTACACCATGTCGGAGACCTCGTTGTGGAAGTGGTAGGGCACCGCTTCGTGATCAAGGTTGAAGACGCTGACCCGCAGACCGTCCTGGTAGTAGAACTCTTTCATTTCCATGGTTCAGCTCCGTGTTTCGGTGGTGATCAGCTCTGAGTCGTCCGGGACGGTGATGCTCTCGGGGGCCCCGGTCTGCTGCGGAATGCTTCTCGCGGTTTCGGCCCAGTCGGCGGCGACCTGTTCGGCGGCTCTCACGAAGGCCCCGGCGTAATTGTTCTCGGTCTGCCAGAACCTGACGGGGGATCCGTACGACGACAGGTGCGGTGAGGGGCCGGTGATTCCTCCCACGCGCCTGGTCACCCGGTAGTCGCCGTGCGGGTCGAGGGCGAGTCCGCCGGTGGCGTAGCCGGATTCCTCGTGACGCACGATCTCGCCCCGCCGCAGCAGGTTGCGCACGAGGGGCGAGGGGTGGTGCTCCAGGCCGAAGTCGTGCGCCTTGGCCCGTACGACGCAGTCGGCCCGCAGCCGGGACCGCTCGCCGTCGGCCGTCTGGTAGGCGATCACGAATCCGCCGTCCTCGTGCACGCCGACCGGTGGGTCCGCGTAGCCGTGCTGCACGGTGGACAGGACCCCGGCGTCCATGAGGGCGAGCAGCTTCTCCGCGTTGGCCGTCGGCATCGGTACCGCGGTGCGGATGAAGTGCGGGTCGAAGTACCGGTCGTACAGTGCTTTGTCGGCGGATGTCAGTTCCCGGTAGAAGCACATGCGGCGTGCTTTCAGGACGAGCGTGTAGACGAGGTTGCCGTGGCGTGCGTCGTGGAGGTCGCTTTCGAGCTTCTCCCTGGCCGAGGCGAAGCGAGGCTTCTCCACGTCGTGCCACCCGAGCGCCCCGTCGGTCGCCCGGCGCAGGTCCTTGTCCAGCAGGTCCAGCACGGGTTCGAGCCGCAACTGCCCGCGGTTCTCGCTCCGGATGCCGGCCAAGGCGTCCGGGGTGAGATGGTGCAGTTCGTGGCCGGTGAGCGGGCCCCGGACGGGCGGGAAGAAACCGGAGCGCGACCCGACGACAATGTGCAGGGGTTCCGTCCCCCCTGCCGTCGGGGCGGGCCGGTAGGAGTCGATGTGTCCGTCGGCGGTGTACGTGAACGCGCCCTCGTCGCACAGGGTCATGACGGCGTCGATGCCGCTGGGCCCCATGCCCTGGACGTAGACCCGCGGGCGGTCGCCCGCACCGCGCCGGACGCGGTCCGCGACGGCGGGCAGGATCCTGCCCGGCGGGTAGGGCGCCGCGAGGTACCCCGGGTGTTCCGCGAGCGGGTCGCCCTGCGCGGACTGCCAGTGCCCGGTGCTCAGCAGCACCCGGTCGAGCCCGTCCAGGTCGAACTCGCGGCCCGTCGCCAGGTCGCAGAGCCGTACGGAGAATCCGTCCCGCGCGCTCCATCCGTCGACGGCCTCGTGCTCCGTGTACTGCCGCACGTCGATGCCGTGCTCCCGGGCGGTCCGCACCGCGTCCTGGAACCGGTGCTCCAGGTACAGGCCGAACAGGGCCCGCGGATAGAACTCGCCGTTCTTTGGACGCCATTGCTCCAGGTCGATCCCGGGGTGGGTCTCCAGGACGAGTTCCGGATGGTCGGCGACGAGCCGGGGCTTGTTCTCGGCGAGCCAGTCGACGAAGTCGTTGCCATGGATGCCCATGGTGCTCGCCTCGTTGTTGCACCGGTGCCCGAGTTGGGCGTTGTCCTTGGCGTAGGGGTATCCGGGGCCGCTGACCGGCCCCCGCTCCACCGTGGCGATCGACACTGCCGGACGGGAGAGCGGGGACCGACGGCCGGGAGCGGTCAGTTCTCGGACCAGATGCCACAGCGCGCAGGTTCCGGCGAATCCGGTGCCGATGACGCAGTACCTGACAGTTCCCACCGTGTTGGCTTTCAGCTCAGGACTCCAGACGGCTGAGGGCACCCCTGATGCGTGTGCCGGCATGACTCAGGATGGAACCCGTACGACCGCAGTTGATCCGTACGTAGTGGTCGAATTCCTCCCCCTGGGCGAAGTGGTTGCCGCAGATGGTGGCGACCCTCGCCTCCTCCAGCAGGAACTGGTCCGCCGTGACGTACCCGTGCTGCTGGTAGGCGTGGGCGTAGTGCGAAAGGTCGACGAAGAGGAAGTAGCCGCCGTCGGGGGGCCTGACCCGCAGTGCGGGCACGGACTCGAGTTCGCGGAGCATGACCTCCAGGTTCGCCCGCGCGGACCTGGCCCGTTCGGTGGCCACGTCGTCCATGTCCGGCTGGAGCGCGAGGTGCGTCGCGACCTGGCCGTAGGTGGAGGCGAACGACGTGAGGTTGACCTGGGCACGGGCGGCGGCCTCGACGATGTCGGGCGGTCCACACAGGTAGCCGATCCGGTCGCCGTGCATGCCGTACGTCTTGCCGGGGCCGGTCACCGTCAGCGTCCACGGCCGCATCGGGACGGGGGTCCCGTCGGGGAGGGTGGCCTCGATGGCGGCGAAGGTCCGGGCGCGCTCGCCCAGGACGTGGGCCTCGTAGGGACAGTCGAACAAAACGTAGACCGGGCTCACGCCGTCGGACTCGCGCCGCTGGTTGTGCCGGGCGAGAACCTGGGCGAGCGCGGAGAGCTCCTGCGTGGAGTAGATCTTGCCGGTTGGGTTGATGCAGTCGCCGAGCACCACGATCTTGGTGCGGTCGTTGAGCGCCTGCTCCAGGGCCGGCGCCGTCAGCCCGTTCTCGGCCGTGGCGCGGACGGTCGTCGGCACGGCCTCGTGGAGCAGCACCATGTCCGAGTAGTGGGGCCAGTTGGGCACCGGGACGACGACCTCGTCGCCCGGGTCCAGCAGGGCGTGGAAGACCACGGAGACGGAGCCCTTGACGCCGCCGGGCGTCACCAGGATCTCGTTCTCCGGGTCGTAGGAGATGTCGTGCAACCGGTTCACGCGCGCCGCGACGGACTCCCGCAGGAAGGGGAATCCTTTGACGGGGGCGAACGCGTGGAGCACCTCGGGCCGCGTACGGATGAAGTCGATCACGCCGCGGTCGATCCGGGGGTCGGCGGGTGTGTCCAGGGCACCGATGCTGAGGTCGATGACCTGGTCCTCCGGGGCGAGCGTGCTGTTCATCGCCAGGAGTTTCGCGGCGGTGCCGTGGGTCACCGATTCCGGGATGTTCAAAATGGCGCGGGAGATTCCTCGGTTATTCTGCACAGTCGTGCGGTCTACCTCTCTGGAGTCGTCCGGGCAGCCTCGGGGAACCGCAAACTCAGTTGGTGACGGCCTTGTGCATCGCGTTCCACATGCGCAGCTGGATGTTCAGCGTCTCCGTCGCGGCGGCGGCGATGGCTGCCACGTCCGCCTCGCTGTGGCAGTTGTTCACCACGCACTTCTTGGCGTCCGCGGCGTGGCGTTCCTCGACGCCCGCGTCGCCGACATGGACGTTGAAGTAGACCTCAACGTCGTGGACGAACTTGTCCTGCGGCAGGTTCTTGTTGGTGTTGCGGAACGCCGTGCGGCAGATCTTGAGCATCCGGTCGGCGTGGGACTCCAGGGCCATCGCGACGCCCAGCATGCTGTGGTAGCCGGCCGTCAGCAGGTCCAGCGTGCGCTGCCGGTACTCCAGGGTCTCCGGGATGACGAGCTTGCTCTCCCGTGCCTCCTTGACCAGCATCGGAGCCACCCCGAACTCGACCTGGCCGTGCAGGTTGTGGGTGTTCTCCATCAGCACCTCGTGGCAGTGCGCCCGGTTTCCGTCGCCGGTCTCCTCGTTGAGAATGTGCGAGAACAGGACGAGGGTGTCCATGTCGTCGTGGGCCGCGGCCTGGGCGCACACGTGGGCTATGCCCTTCACGGTGCCTTCGGTGCGGTGGTAGAAGTTCGCCCGGTGGAAGTCGAACGCGTCACCGGTCCAGGGCGTTCCCTCAAGGAGCTTGAAGTACTCGTTCTCGTAGACCGGGTGCCGGTCCAGGTCGTCGATGAGCGTGGTGACCGAGTCGTGAATGGCCGTGCTGGGAAACGTTGTCATGCGTGAGTCCACTCTGTTTCAGGCGCGGTTGACTAACGGAACGACTTCTTCGAGCAAATGGAACGTGAACGCAACTGGTCGATGCACGGATCGAGCCGAGGGAAGAAGGGCTCCTCCACACGTTGCATTGCGGCCCCGAACGAGTGCTGGACCATTCCTTCAATCGTCGGCGTGCCTGCCGCCGACCCATCACGATCAGACTGACGGACGGATCTTGGGCTCCACAGGACGAAAACCCGCCATTGACAACACAAACGCGCGCCGGGCGGGTGTACGGGAGAGGCGTGCGTGACGAGCGGTGCGCCTGGTCTGCGAAAACGAATACACCCACCAACTATCAACAACGCGATTCAGGACAGGACCGCCGTGGAGATCAGGACAGCGCTCGTACGGAGGCCGGCGGGCGGAGAACTCCCCTCGCCCGCACGCCCGTTCTTCGCGATGGCAATCGCTCGACGGCGGCACCGGGCCCCACATACGGGCTTTCCCGGCCGGCCGGGGCTGCGGGAGGAGCGGATGCAACGCAGCCGGGCCGCCACTCTGCCCCCGGAACAAATCGAGCAACTCTCCATTATCGGCGTGCGCTGGACGTAGCCGGATCGGTCTCTTCTACTGAGCTGGGGCTGGCGTGGTCATGTCGTACGGAGATGTTCTGTTTCCGGGGACGCGGACGACGACAGCCCACCGGTCTCGTTGTTCTGGGACTGGTGAGGGGATGTGGTCTGCCCACATGTCGTCGCGAAAATTGGTGATCCAGCTTGGTTTGGGTGTCAGGTCGAGGATGACCGGCATGCCCAAGGTGATGCCACCAGCCTGGTAGGCCACTGCCTGGCCGAGGTAGCTCCGTAGTCCCTTGCGCGGGCTTCTACCTTTTGTGCGCCTGCATTCGATGACGGCGGTGAAGCCGGGAAAGCGGACTTCGATGTCGGCGCGGTCTCCGCTGCGGTCGGTGACTTCGATGTCGGCATTCTCCAGATTACCGTCGAGGTAGTCGTGGAGGTCTTCCTGGATTGTTTCCTCCAGGGGGACCTTCCCGTCGGGCGCGGGGGCGAAGAGGTAGGCGAAGCGCGGTGTGTGGTGTGCGCGGGCGCGATTGTTCCTGCTGTGCAAGAAGCGGATGGCCTGGACGATCAGGTGGGTGGAATGCAACCGGATGGTGGGTGGTGGAAGTCGTTGCAGCCCTCTAGAGGTTGTCCCGTAACTGCTGGTCAGAGGTGAGATGATCTTGCCGTGGCTGGTGTGATCACGGCGTCGGAGCCTTCATGGATAGGTCCGTTCACCGGGCTGAGCCCTCGGTAGTTTCAGCAGGCTGATCACCGCGCTGCGGCGTGAGGGGGCTGATCCGGTCCGCAAGGGCGGGCCGTGGTCGCTGCTGTTGGAGGACCGGGTGCTGCTGGTGGCCGCGTACGGGCGCACCAGCCTCACCCTGCGTCAAGTCGGCCCGCTGTTCGGCGTCTCGAAGTCGGCGGCTGACCGGATCGTCGACCACCTCGGACCAGCTCTCGCCCTCCAGTCCCGAGGGCGATTCCGCAAGGACACCGTGTTCATCGTGGACGGCACACTGGTCCCCACCCGCGACCGGACCGTGGCCGCCTCCAGCAAGAACTACCGCTACTCCACCAACCACCAGGTCGTCATCGACGCCGACTCCCGCCTGGTCGTCGCCGTCGGCAAGCCGCTGCCCGGCAACCGCAACGACTGCCGGGCCTGGCAGGACTCCGGCGCGAAGGCCGCCGTCGGCACCACCCCCACAGTGATCGCCGACGGCGGCTACCGGGGCACCGGCCTGACCATCCCGCACTACCGCCGGCACAAGGACGAGCAACTGCCCGCCTGGAAGGAGGAGCACAACGCCTCCCACCGCAAGGTCCGCGCCCGCGTCGAGCACACCTTCGCCCACATGAAGAGCTGAAAGATCCTCCGCGACTGCCGCCTCGAGGGCGACGGCGTCCACCACGCCATGCTCGGCATCGCCCGCCTGCACAACCTCACCTTCACCGGATGACAGGCAAACGTGCGGGCCACCAGGCACGTCCCCGGTGATTTACGGGACACCATCCAGGACGGCGAGGATGTCGTTGTAAATGTGCTGCTGGGCGATCGGCAGCTTGCGGCTCAGGGTGGCTTCCCAGTCTGTGTAGTACTCCAGCAGCGGTTCGTGTCCTGGGCTGCGTTTTCGATAATGGCAGTGGCGGGCGACAGCCTGGCTGCGTCTTCTCCAGGCCGACCATTTCAGCGCGTGGGTACGGGAACGCGGTCGGCTCGCGGGTGGGGCAGGAGAGCGTCCAGGAGCCGCCGTATCTCTGCAACGGTGAGTGGGACGGAGGCTGATCCGTTTCTGCAGCCCCCTCTGCGGCATCGCCGTCGGCCTGGGGCTGTGCTGCAGGTGCGGTCAGGATGGCATGGGCGAGCATGGCCAGAGTGATGTGCCGATACCAGCCGACATAGCGACGGACCTCGTACTCGTCCAGGCCGCACTCATTCTTCGCGGCCTGGAAGCACTCCTCGATCGCCCAACGGGAGCCGGCTGCCTCGGCCAGCTCGGTGATCTCGACACCCACGGGTGCGTAAGCGATTTCGATCTGCTCACACATGAACTGTATGAGTCGAACTGAATGCGTCAGCACGGCGACCAGAACTATCGCCGCGCCCACCAGACAGCTCTGGACGCCGTCCACACCCGCGACGAGCATGCGCCCGCGGCCGATAGGGTTCAGGTAAGCAGATCCCCGGCGCGAGCGAACTGGCGGAAATCCCCGTGGCAGCATCACTGACATGCGCGAAGACCGCTTCTCTCGACGTGGGATCCGTCTACGCCTGGGAAACCGAAGGAGAGACCGGAAACATCCTGATCGGCCCGGAGGGATCAGTCGCCCGCCCCTGCACGCTTGAGGGAATAGCCCTCGGTGACATGTTTCTCGACAAAAACGTCGGGAATGTGGAAAATCCCGACCCGGACCCGAAACTCCGCCGCGCTTTCCTGATCGCGGCATCGGTGATCTTCCAAGAGGGGGAGCGTCAAGGGCAACTGCCTGACAAGATCACGCGCACCTATTGGTAGGTGCCACGTCACCATCCGACACGATGCACAGGACTCCGTGGGCCTTCTGCCCGCAGAGCTACTCCAACCAGGGGCCGGACGCGGGCAGGGCGGAGATCCGGCGCTGTCCCTGGGCGGAGGTCACCTTCAACTCGAGGTTCTCGTAGTAGAGGTTTGCGGTCACTGTGGCGAGCACATGAACTTGCCCTGCAGTTCGGTCGCCCTGGTGGTGGCCTCGCGGAGCCTGCGGCGCAAGTCGGCGATCCCGGCCAGGACGACGCACCCCTCCCGTCGCCCTCCAAGTCCGCGCGCCTCACCTGGAGATGCTCAGCGCACCGGAACGCCTTCTGCCGGCCGCGTTGATCGACCCGTCGCAGATCCAACGAGCAGGCCAACAGGCGCGCCTGACAGGGAAATCCCCCGCCAGGCGCCCCTGTTGGCCTGCGGACGGCCGGGGCGGGTCAGGCTCGGGCGACCGCTATCTTCCCCTGGAGGCGTTCGCCGGACTCGTAGACCATGTAAGCGACCCCGCCCTCCGTGCCGAAGCTGGGGGCGGCGCTGCGGCCGTTGTCGGGGGCTCCGGCCGACGAGTCGTAGAAGCGGCCGAGGTGCCTGCGGAGGCTGAAGTCCGCTCCGACCTCGGTGATCATGAGGTCGCCGCCGCTCTCCTTGTCCTTGTTGTAGACGACGAAGGCGCTGCCGTTGCGCGTCAGCAGGTGCGGGCCGCCGACATTGACGGCGGACACGTCGTTGTGGCTGACCAATGCCTTCTGGTCGAAGGTCCAGTTGCGGCCGTCGGCCGACCAACCCCAGTGGATGTCCCGGTGGTTGCTGGTGTTGTTCAGCATGAACAGCATCACGAAGTGGGCGTTCTTCGACGGCAGTTCGTGGGGGAAGACGCGAGCGTACGAGGTCTCGGTGGTCCCCGCGGGAAGCATCGCGGTGGTGAGGACCACCTTGTCGTACGTGAAGTGGATGCCGTCCTTGGAGCGGGCGAGCCGCGTCGTGGTGTTCTCGCCGTGGAAGTAGAGCCACATCTCCTTGGCGCTCTCGTTCCACATGACGTGCGGCGAGGAGACGTGGCTCACCGAGTAGTGCGGGTCCCAGACGTTGGCGACGATCGGGTTGTGCGGGTACTCGGTGAAGGGCCCCTCGATGTGGTCGCCGTAGGCGAGGCAGATGCCGCCCGGCGCGTCGTGCGGCGCGTAGTAGAGGTAGTAGCGGCCCAGCGGCTGCGCGACACGGCCCGCCGTTCCGCGCAGGCACGGGAAGATGATCTCCCCCGTGGGGTTGTACTTCAGCTGGCCGGGCGTCAGGAGCGTCTTGACGTAGCGGTAGTCGGGGAAGCCGCCGGGCGCCGCCGCGGGGGTGGCGAGGGCCGGGGTCGCGGGCAGTCCTGCGGCGGCGAGGGTGGCGGCGGCCGACTTCAACAGCAGCCTGCGGGCGGGGCGTTGCGGAACGTGCATGGTGTTCCTCCGATGACTGCGCGGGGACAGAGGTGGAGAGGCGGTGCGCGTACCTCGGGGGCGGCAGGACGTGCCGCCCGCCGCGGGGCTGGGGAGGTGTCCGCTGGAGGTCAGAGGTGCACGGCCGCCGTGACGATGAATCCGCCGAGGGCGACGAACCACACGTAGGGCAGCGTGCGCAGCATGACCTGCTGGGGGCCGACACCGGCGTACTGGGCCGACCACACGGTCTGCGTACTCGTCGGGTCGGCGACGCCGAAGACCTGGTTGTACGAGGCGGTGATGCCGAGGACCGCGACGGCCGGGTAGATGCCGGTGGCGATCAGGACGCCGGCGATGCCCGCGCCCAGACCGTAGACGTTGAGCGGGCCGCGGTAGAGACACAGCGGCACGAGCAGGGTGAAGACCACGACGAAGAGGACGGGGTTGCCGGGGGTGACCGCCTTCACCAGCGGTTCGAGGGCGTCGACGGCGCCCGGCAGCCGCACGGCGGCCAGCAGGACGCCGATCGCGACGAACAGGGTGATGGGCGCCGCGGCCACCTCGAAGCCGCTGTACAGGGTGCGCAGCAGCCGCCGGTTCATGTCGCGGGGGCGGGTGGTGGTCACGAGCGCGTAGAGGACGCCGGCGAGCAGGGAGGGGATGATCGCGACGTCGAGGACGAGGGCGAGGAACAGCGGGACGAGCGGCGTCAGGAGCGCGTACCAGGGGGCGTCGCCGAGCCGGGCGCGGCGCCTGCCCGACGTGCTGCGGGGGGCCTCGGTCCTGAAGGCCCAGGCGTGTTCCACGCCGCGCCTGCGGGACTCGACCAGCACGAACATCAGCGCGGCGAAGAGCGCGAAGGGGAACAGCTGGATCATGAAGTGGCGCACTTCGGAGACCGGCAGGTCCAGCGCGGTGGAGAAGAACTGCCACACGGGCAGCTCGAACGGCATGCCGGCGGCGATGCCCATGAGGATCGTCCCGGCCGCGGTGACCTTCGGGATGCCGACGGCGATCATCGCGGGGATGCCGATGATCCCGGCGAGCATCGCGGCGGGCGCGGAGCCGGTGACAGTGCCGATCAGGGTGGAGACGACGAGGACGCCGAGTGCGACGACCGTGGGCCGGTCACCGCCGAACTCGACGATCTTGCGGACGAGGGTTCCGGCGATTCCGGTCTCGTCGAGCAGCTTGCCGAGCCAGGAGCCGAGCAGGATCGCGATCATCGTCGCGGCGAGCGCCGGGGCGCCCTCCTGGAGGACGGTGTCGAAGACGCTGTTCTTGCCGGTGAGCGGCGCGCCGGAGACGAAGGCGATCGCGACGGCCAGCAGGACGAGCGCGAAGGCGGTGGGGAGTTTCTTGGTGAGCATCGCGGCGACACCGGCCGCCATGATGATCAGGATGACGATGCCCATGGCTCACTTCTCTCTTGCCGGGGAGGCGGAGGCCGCGAGGGCGGCGGACAGCAGGAGCGGGCTGCGGCCGAGGCCGCAGACGGCGCGTGCGTGGGCGTGCGCGGCCAGTTCCTCGGCCCCGGCGACGTGGGCGAGGACGCGCAGGCGCCCTACGCTCAGCACGGGGTGGCCGAGCGCGCGCTTGAGGGCGGCGCGCTCGGGTCCGTGGTGCAGTCGCTCGTGGACGGCCTCGTGCGCGAGGGCGGCGGCGCGCACCGAGCCGCGCGGGAACAGGTCCCGCCAGCCGTGCGCGTCGACGAGGCGCTCGGCGGCGTCGAGTGTGTCGGTGTACAGCTCGACGGTGGGCGGGCGGGACGTGTAGCGGGCCAGCAGGCCGCGTTCGAGCCCGCCGTCGCTCTCCACGATCCGCGGCGTCGCGGCCTGCGCCCGTGCGGGCAGCGCGGCACCGAACGCGAAGGCGGCCGCCGCCCAGTGGCGCAGCAGGTCAGGGTCGCGTCCTTCGTGCAGCGACAGGCCGGCGAGGAGACGCGCGCCGTACTCGACGTCGTCGACGGCAGCGAGGGCCGCCCCGTCGGCGGTGGGGGCGAGGGTGGTCATGGGCGTTCCTCCACGAGGGCGATGATCGTCTCGTCGGCCGGTCTGCCCTCCAGTTCGGTGCGGGCCAGGGCCAGCAGCGGCTGGGGGTCGAGGACACCGGAGAGGTCCGCGATGCGGGAGCCCACGAGCAGCCGGAGCGCGGGGGCGCGGACGCCGCCGTCCCCGTAGGCGGTTGCCTTGTCGACGAGGGTGGCGAGCACCTGCGCGGCCGCGCCGACGGTGGTGGTGTCGACGTGCGCGTCGGGCGCGTGCAGGCGCACCACGCCGTCGGCGTCGACGACGCGCACCGGGTGGCGCACCCCGCGCAGCCTGCGGTGCTGCTCGGTGCCGTAGACGGTGTAGGCGGAGGTGCCGGCGAGGGTCCGCACCCGCGCCTCGGGGGTCCCCAGGCTCGCGGCGGCCAGGCTGAGGCGTTCGGCGTCGTCGGCGCGGTGGGCGCGGTCCTGGGTGCGCAGTTCGGTGGCGCCGGTGGCGATCGCGCGGACGGTGTTGGTCTGCGGGTCGACGGTGACCTCCACCTCGACGGCGTCGGCGGCGGCGCCCTGGGCGACGACGGCACGCTCCGCCTCCGCGCGCACGGAGAGGATGTCCTCCTGGCCGGCGCCGGGGATGATCCGCTCGACCTGTTCGCGTACGAGGGCGAGCGCGACGCCGATGGGACTGATGACCTCGTTGTGCCGGGCGATGCGGCCCTCCCGGCCGGTGGTGGCGGCCAGGTGCGGGGTCACGGAGGCGGCGCCGCCCCCTCCGCCGACGAGGAGTGCGGTGTCCTTGTCCAGGTGGTAGTCGGACAGGAGCGCGTCGACGACCTCGCCGACCTGTGCGGTGCCGGTGTCCAGGATCTGGGTGGCGGCGCCGTCCACGTCGGTGCCGAGCGCCGCGGCGAGCGGGGCGAGGGCCGCGCGGGCCACGTCACGGTCGGCGCGGGCGAAGTCGCCCTCGGGGACGCGGCCGAGCGCGTTGGCGGCGCAGGTCATGGTGAGCGCGTAGCGGCCGCCCTCGGCGTCGAGGACGACGTGGTCCTCGGCGTCGTCCGGGGTCGGTCGTACGGTGGCCAGCCGGGCGCCCTCCAGGTCGGCGGGCTCGGCGAAGCAGGCGTAGGGCAGGCCCGCGATGTGCGCGCTGCGCGGGCCGACGCCGGTGACCTTGCCGCCGCTGAGCCGGACCATGGAGCCGCCGCCGACGCCGACGGTGCGCACGTCGAGCGCGGAGAGGTAGGAGCCCTTGCCCAGGAGGGTGGCGTGCGTGACGGCGACCTTGCCGCGCCGGACGACGCTGATGTCGGTCGAGGTGCCGCCGGTCTCCAGGAAGACGCCCTCGCTGACGCGTTCCTGCATGAGCGCGCCCGCGACCCCGGCGGCGGGTCCCGAGAGGACGGTGAGCAGGGGGCGGCGGCGCATCTCGTCCAGGGACATGACGCCGCCGTCGCAGCGCATCACCATCAGCGGGGCGGTGACCCCGGCCTTGGTGATCGAGGCGTCCACGAGGTCGGCGGTGGCGAACATCTTCGGCAGGATCGCCGCGTTGACGACGGCGGTCCTGGTGCGCTTGTGGAGGCCGTAGAGGGAGGTGATGTCGTGGGCGGCGGTCATCGGGACCCCGCGCGCCGCGGCGACCTCGCGCACGATGTCCTCGCCCTCGGGGCGGTCCACGCTGAACGGCTGGGTGGCGACGACCACGTGTGCCCCACCGCGGATCACCTCGTCCACGGCGCGTTCGACCGCGGCCCGGTCCTCGGGCTCGGTGACGTGCGCGTAGACGAGCGGGAACTTCCTGCCCGGGACGATCTCGGTCCTGCCGAGGGCCGCGAGGCGCTTGGTGAACAGCGCTCCGGCGCCGCCGCCGAGACCGATCAGGCCGACGGTGGCGACGTCGCCCTCCAGGAGGGCGTTGGTAGCCTGTGTCGTGCCGTGGGCCAGGAAGGAGACGTCCTCAGGGGCGTGGCCGGTCTGGTCCAGCAGTCGGTCGAGCGCTTCCACGATCCCGTGGGCGACCCCGTCCTCGTGATGGTGGCTGGTGGGAACTTTCACCTGCCCGACGAGGGCGAGGCTCGTGGCGTCTACGGCCACGGCGTCGGTGAAGGTTCCGCCCACGTCGATGCCGACGCGGATGCGGTGGGTGGTCATGGTCTGGGCACCTCCTTGTGCTCTGTCGGCGCTGACGCGGGCGGTGGGCCGGACGGAACAGGTGGAGCTGTCCCGTCCGGCCGTCCCGCCGCTCGGGCGACCGGGCGCGCCGTCCTGCTTCCCGGTCACCGGTGGGGTCTCAGTAGCCCTGCACCCGGGGCCAGTGGCGCTCGACCCCGGCCCGCTCCAGGAGCGCGGCGAACACCTCGAAACGCTTCTCCTCGGCCTGCACCTCGCGCGGCTCGACGTCCTCGTCGAGGCAGTGGGCGGCGAGGGCGCCGGCGACCTCGCCGATGTTCCACTCGACGGGGTGCAGCCGGTAGCAGCCGTTGGTGATGTGGGTGGTGCCGATGTTCTTGCCCGCGGGCAGCAGGTTGCGGGTGCGGCGCGGGACGAGCGCGCCGAGCGGGATCTCGAAGGGCACCGAGCCGATGTCGACGTAGTTGTCCCCGCCGGTGGAGGGGTGCAGGTCGATGCGGTAGCTGCCGACGCCGACCGAGTCGCGGTGCCGGGTGCCGCCGGTGGGACCGACGAGGTCGATCGCGACGTCCTGTTCGACGACGGTCGTGACCGCCTTGATCCGGCGGGACTCGCGCACGTACGGCGCCTTGGCGAGGCCGTCCTCGGTGCCCGTGACGTCGGGGCGCAGCCGCAGCCCGGGGAAGCCGGTGCCGCCGTCGGGGCGCGGGGCCTCGGTCTGGAGCCAGTACAGGACGGACAGGGAGAGCTGCTTGGCCTCGCGGACCGCGTCGGCGGAGGTCTCGGCACCCGCGCCGATCAGCGGCTTGAGCCAGTAGTCGTTGAGGGGCCAGTTGACGAGGGTGATGTCGGAGTCGAAGGCGCCGTCCCGGTGCAGCTTGCGGGCCAGGATGCGGCGGAAGCCGAAGAGTTCCTTGTCGCCCGCGTCGGCGGACTGGTCGGCGCTGACGGCCAGCGGGTCGATCTCCGGGTTGGGTACGAAGGTGCGCGGCACTGCCTCCAGGCTGCGCGGGTCGGGCGCGAGGAAGCCGAGCAGCGGGCCGGGCCAGAAGTCGGGCCGGTAGGAGCGCCAGAAGTCGTAGTCGGCGGGCTTCTCGATCGTGTGGTCCTCGCCCTCGTGGTGGGAGAGCGCGAAGCAGAAGGTGATGCCCTGCTGGTTGAGCGGGTCGGCCTGCTCGGGGGCGTGCGGCTCGCCGTGCTCGGCGCGCGACTCGGCGCCGAGGACGTGCTCGACCCCGGCCAGCTCCAGCAGTTCGCCGGTCTCGGTGGCGTCGAGGACGTAGGGGGCGGTGACCGTGCGGCGGGCACCGCCGCGCAGGTCCTCCAGCGTGACGGAGCGTACGAAGTCGCCCTCGGTCTCCGCGGCGACCGGGCGGTGTTCGGTGAGCAGCGTGAGACGCCCGGAGGACCGATGCGGAGCGAGCATGCCCTCCAGCGCGGCGAGCGCGACCCGCGGCTCGGCGCACAGCTTGCTGACCCGGCCGGCGCCGGGATTGAGACCCGGCAGGGCCGCGGCCTCGGCGCGCAGCGGGTACCAGTCGCGGTAGTAGCCGCGGATCGCCTCGCGCAGGGCGCGGTAGGAGGCGGTGACGCCGAACTGCTCGACCCACGGGTGCTCGTCCGGCGGGACGGCCTGGGAGGTGAGCTGGCCACCGATCCAGTCGGTCTCCTCGGTGAGGACGACCGTGCGTCCGGCGCGGCAGGCGGCGAGGGCAGCGGCGACGCCGCCGAGTCCGGCGCCGACGACCAGGATGTCGGGGTGGGTGTTCACTGACTCTCCTCGTGATGCGGTGGTGCGGGTGGTGCGTGGTGGCGCAGTCGGTGCGGTGAGGGGGCTGCGGGTCAGGGGCCGGTGGGCGGTGGGCCCGCCGTGACGCCGGGCCGGTAGGGGCAGGCCACGAGGGGTTCCGCCGCCTCCTCCCCCGCGACCAGGGCGGCGAGCAGCCGGACGGCGGCCGCGCCGAGCTGGGGTCGGGGGATGTCGAATCCGGCGGGGACGGTCTCCCCGTCGAGGTCGGGCGGCGGGCTGCCCAGCAGGGCGAGGCTCAGGTCGCGCGGGCAGTCGAGTCCTGCCTCGGCGGTGGCGGCGCGCAGGGCGCGCCATGCGTTGCCGGTGTCGGTCTCCTCCGCGACGAAGGCCGTGACGCCCTCGTCGAGCCACCGGCGCAGCCGCTGCGGGGTCAGGGTGCGCGCGGGGTCGGCCGTACGGAAGACCGCCTCGGGCCCGGCGGGCAGCCCGGCCTGCTCCAGGCCCTTGAGGAAGCCGTGTTCACGGTCGGTGGAGGCGGGCGCCTCGTCGTCCTCGCGGACCAGGACGATCCGCCGGTGGCCGAGCGCGGCGAGCCGGTCGACCACCTCGTGGCTCGCGCTCACGTAGTCGGCGCCGACCCAGGCCAGGCCTTCCAGCTCGTCCCTGCGGCCGATGTGCACGACGGGGAAACCGTCCTCGACCAGGCGCCGCAGTTCCTCGGTGGGCGCGTGGCGACCGAGGAAGAGGCAGCCGTCCGCGAGCCTGACGCGGCTCAGCGCGTCAGGTCCCGAGGCGCCCGCGCCGCCGGAGCTCGACCCGGTGAACAGCACGAGGTCGTAGCCGCGCGCGGCGGCCTCCTGCTCCACTCCGACGAGGAACGGGTAGTACGAGTGCTGCACGTCGGTGGGGAAGGTCGCGGTGAAGCTGAACACGCCGAGCAGGTCGTTGCGCGCGGCGGCGAGCCTGCGGGCGGCGGGGTCCGGCACGTAGCCGAGGCTGCGGGCGGCGTCGAGCACCTTCTGCCGGGTCTCGGCGGAGATCGCGGAGCCCTGCTTCTTGGCGCCGAGCACGAGGGAGACGGTGGCCTGCGACACCCCGGCGAGCCGCGCGACCTCGGCCTGGCGCGGACGGGAGGTGCGGCCGGGGGGCGCGGGGGCCCTGCCGGGCCTGGCCCGCTTCCTTGGTTCCTCCATCGCCGCTCCTTCTCGTCGTCCGTCGGTGCCCGTGGCTGGGCGAGACCGACCGCCCCTGCGGGGTAATGCGCATTAGTAATGCGCATTACCCCGCACTGTGATCCTCCTCGGACGACTGCGTCAAGAGGTCGGCCGGAATTTTCCCTCCGGCCGGGCACCGGCACGCCCGGCAGCGTGTCCGCCTGCCGCGGCGGAGGACGACGAGGGGCGACGAGTGAACTGGCCGTGCGCGAGATCGACGTTCCGGAGGGTGACGCGCCTTCCCGGACCGACCATCCAGGACCTGGCCGTACGGGGACGGGGCCGAGGTGCGGCCGCTCCTTCCGCGTCCCGGTGAGCTGTCGGCGCGACGGCTGGCGGCACGGCGGCCCGCTCGTCCAGGCAGGGTTCCTGGACGGTGAGTTCTCCTCAGCGCTGGGCGGGGCGCGGTGTCCGTGAGGGTTCACCGGGCGGGCCTGCGGTGAGAGTCCCGCAGGAGGGGCTGGCCGGGAGCGTCAGGCTGCCGGAGTCCTTGGTGACCCTGCCGCGCGAGCGGACACAGCCGGTCGACGGCACGGGCGGTATCCGCGGCCAGGACCCGTTCGCGTACGCCGCCGACGACAAGCCGGTCGCGCACAAGGCGAAGTCGTGCACAGGGTGGAGTCGTTCACCGGCCGCATGACGCCCGGACGCCGCCGACAGGCACGGAGAGTGCTGCCGACAGGTGCGGAGATCTCTGGTGTCGGCGGCCTGTCATCAACCGGATCACCGGGAACGCTCGCACCCGTCGATCCGAACCCCTGCCGAGCGGGCCTGGTGCGACGGCCCGCGCGCCGAGTTCGATGACGATGACAGGTGGGTGCGGACCCAGGACCAGTTCCGGAACCGTTCACAGACCGTCTTCCAGGGCCCGCATCGCTCGGGCAGGTCACGCCAGGCAGCCCCGGTGGACAGCTTCCACAAGATCCCGCCCGACGCCTGCCGCCGGTCCCGACCAGGCCCGCCCGTCCGACCCGGCTACGGCTACGGCTACGGCTACGGCTACGGAGCGACCAACGCCCACGGCCCATCGGTCAGTTCATGCCTACGCGCCACGAACGGACCACCGAGCCAACGACTTTCCGCGCACGACTCGGGCTCCGGGTTGCAACATATCGACAAAAACCCAAACACGCGCCCCTTTGAGACCCGATGACAGCTCCGCACACAAACGCGTAACGAGACGGAAACCAAGACCTCCACACAATCCGCCGATTGAGGCTCCACCTCCGACCAATTCGAGACGCATACTTCTCGGAAACGCGGTCACAATCATTCCGGAAAGGCGGCCTCCACCAGCACCGGAAGTCGAAATCTGCCACTCGGCCGACCGGCCCGACGATCCTTCGGTCGAATGAATGCCAAGCACACCTTGACCGAGTAGCCCTGAGCTGACATCGTTGTCCACTCAACCACTTGACATGCACGCGCCATAGCCATGGCATGCTCGGCAGCGTGCCATCAGCAGGAGGAAAAAGAACCATGCCCCCTCGCATCGACCTCGGCAAAAACAGGAAATCGAGCGTCTCCCGGTGGGATCGAACGGCCCTCGAAAGCCTCGTGATTCGGTACCGGCTCCCCTTAACGGGGGCGCGCTCATGGTGATCAATTCCTCGGGCACCGCACCCGCGCCCCGCCCTCCGCTCCCCGCCCGCGTCGCCATCACGGGCGCCGCCGGGGTCCTCGGCGTCAACCTGGCGGAACGCCTGGCGGCCTCCGGCACGGAGGTCCACGCGTTCGACCGCCGCACGCTGGCCGACGCCCCCGGACTCACCGTGTACACCGGCGACATCCGCGACCCGGCTGCCCTCGCCGAGGCGTTCCGCGACGTCGACGCCGTGGTGCACTCCGCCTCCGCCCTGCCCAGCTACTCCGCCTCCGACATCCGGTCGATCGTCGTCGAGGGCACCACCACCGTGCTGGAAGCGGCGCGTGCCGCCGCCGTCCCCCGGGTGGTGCACATCTCCACGACGGCCGTCTACGGCCTGCCCCGCACGGTGCCGACGCCCGAGGACTACCCGAAGAGGCCCGTGGACCACTACAGCTCCGCGAAGGCCGAGGCGGAGGAGGTCGCCGAACGGTTCCGGGCCGAGGGCATGAGCCTGTCCGTGCTGCGCCCCAAGACCTTCCTCGGCCCGACCCGGATGGGCCTGTTCGACATGCTCTTCCAGTGGGCAGAGGAGGGCAGGAACTTCCCCGTGCTCGGCACGGGCGACGTGCGCATCCAGATGCTCGGGGTCGCCGATCTCGTGGACGCGGTGCTGATCGCGCTGCGCGCCCCGGACGAGATCGCCTGCGACACCTACAACATCGGCGCCGCGGAATTCGGCACCCTGCGCGAGGACTTCCAGTGCGTGCTGGACGCGGCGGGCCACGGCAAGCGCGTGGTGTCGATCCCCAGCAGGCCCGCGGTGGCGGCGCTGCGCGCGCTGTCCCGGGTCAGACTCTCGCCGGTGTACGACCGCTTGACACACAAGCTGCTCGCCGACTCCTACATGAGCATCGACAAGGCCCGCGAAAAGCTCGGGTTCCGCCCGCAGTTGTCCAACCAGGACGCCATCCTCCAGTCCTACGAGTGGTGGCGGACCCGGCGGGCGACCTCCAGCTCCGGCGCCGGAGTGGGCCGGACGAGTGGCGACCCGTGGCGCCAGGGCATGCTGGCCATGGCGAAGGTCTTCTTCTGAGATGCCGGCCACGGAGGTCGGAGTCCCGGACAGGGAACCGCACTTACCGCCGCCCGAGGAGCACACCCCACCGGACGACCGGCAGCCCCCTCCGACCGCCGCCACTCGGCGTACCGCGAGACTGCTCGTGGCGGCGACGACGGTGTGGACGGTCTTCCTCGTCCTGACCGTGCTGCTCACCGGCCGCTGGTGGCCGTGGTTCCTGGTGCAGAACGTCCCGCCACTGACCCTGGTGGCGGTCCCCCTGCTCCTGCTCGCCCTGCTGCCCCTGGCCCGTCCGGTGCGCCGCCCGCTCGCCGCGGTCCTGGTCGTACTGCTGCTGGCGGGAGCCCACTTGGCGGGGTACGGCCCCGGGTGGGGCACCGTCACGTCGCATCCCCCCGGTACTCCGGTCACGGTGTTCGTCTGGTCCACGCGCTACTGGGAGATGTCCGACGACAAGGACGCGTTCTACGCGTTCCTGCGCAGGCAGCACGCCGACGTGTACCTCCTCCAGGAGTACCTGTACTGGAAGGGCGACCAGCCGGTGCGGATCGACGACTCGGCCCGCCTGCGCAGGGAGTTCCCGGGCTACCGGGCTTCCGTGGAGGGCGAGTTGATCACGCTCACCCGGCTGCCCGTCGTCACCGCGCACCACGCGCCGACCCCGGGCGGCACCGGCGACTGGTACTGGAAGGGCACCAAGTTCCAGCGCACGGACCTCCGGGTGGGCGGACGCACCGTCTCGTTCTACAACGTGCACCTGCCGGTCCCCTTCCACCTGGGCAATCCCTTCAGGGCCAACACGTACCGAGCCTCCGAGGGACGAAGTGCCTGGTGGACGGGCGAGTTGGGAAAACTCCGCGCGGACGTGGTGGGCAACCCCCACCCGGCCGTGGTGAGCGGTGACTTCAACTCCCCCTGGATGAAGGGGTCCTCGCTGGGAGGCGGCACCCGCCTGCACAGCCCGTCGGCCTCCTGGCTGCCGCCGCGCTCCTGGCCGGTGTCGGGCTTCCCGCTCCCCCGGCTGTGGCGCCTGGACTGGCTGTTCACCAACCAGGACCTGGCGGTGGCGGACGACAGATTCGGCGGCGGCGCGGCCTTCTCGGACCACACGGCCCAACAGATCAGCCTGATAGTCCCCGCACACACCCCGTAGACACTCCCCCAGAACCCGGAAAGGGACGCACCATGGCGCAACCCGACAGGTTCGACACGGCGGCGACGACGTGCACCCCCTGCTCCGCACGCCCCGGCCGGCCCATGGAAGTGGCCCGCGCGATCGGTCTCCGGTCATGAGGCGGCTGAACAGCGAGAGCACCGTGGGCGACCGGAGCGATCCGCCCACGACGGCACCATCGACCCCCCGGGTCCAGGCCGACACGGCCGCCGGGACACGACGTCCACGATTACCGGCACCGCTGGTGCTGCTGCGACCGCACCAGTGGGTGAAGAACGTCTTCGTCCTGATCGTCCCGCTGGCGGTGGACGCCCCGGCGCTCTGGGACCACATCGGGAAGGCGCTGGCCACGGTGGTCGCGTTCGTCGCGGCCTCGTGCTCCGTCTATGTGCTCAACGACTGGCTGGACCGGGACCAGGACCGACTGCACCCGGTCAAACGCCATCGCCCGCTGGCCGACGGGCGGATCGGTCCGTTCGGCGCGCTGCTGCTGGGAGCGGGCTGCCTGGCGGTGGCCGCAGCCTCGGCGGTGCCGCTGCCGGCGCCGGTGCGGTTCACGGTCGCCGGATATCTGGCCCTGAACCTGGCCTACTGCCTGGTACTGAAGCACTACCCGCTGGTGGATGTCAGCGTGGTGGCGGTCGGCTTCGTGCTGCGGGCGGTGGCGGGTTGCCTGGCGGTGCGGGCGCCCTTCAGCCCCACCCTCATCATCTGCGTGTACTGCGCCTGTCTGCTGCTGTCCCTGGGCAAGCGCAGGCACGAGCTGGCGACGGTGACCCCGCGCGGCCAGGCGGCGGGGCAACGCCCCGCGCTGGCGGGCTACTCGCTCCCTCTCCTGGACCAACTGGTGGCCGTACTGCTGGCGACCACGCTGATCAGCTACGAGCTGTTCATCCTCTCCGCGTCGCACCCGCACGCCGCGGTGCTGGCCGTCGTCACGGTGCCGTTCGCGGTCTTCGCGCTGAGCCGCTACATGCAACTGCTGTCCGTGCACCGCAGCGGAGGAGAACCGGGCCGGGACGTGTTGACGGACGCGCCGCTGCTGATCAATGCCGTTCTGTGGTTGGCGAGCCTTGCAGTGGGCCGCCTCACATGACCACCGGCACGCGGCAGAATGCGAGCGCCAGGAAATTCCCCGCAATCCGCGCTTCCGCCCCCAGAATTCCCATGAATTCCCCCGGAAGGCTGTCATGAGTGACCATGAATTCGACGTCTCGATCATCCTCAACTACTACACGCCCTATGTCAGCGGGCTGACGATACATACCCAGCGGATTGCCGAGGGTTTGGCGGCCCGGGGACACCGGGTGGCGGTCGTCACGACACAGCACGACGAAACGCTGCCGCTCAGGGAGAATCTGGCCGGGGTGTCGGTCTTCCGCACTCCGGTGAGCCGGACCATCGGCCGGGGACCGGTGAGCCCGCAATTCATATCGGTCGCCCGCGATGTGGCGCGCAGGTCGGCGATCGTGAATCCGCACGCCCCGATGCTGGAAGTCGGTCCCATCGCCCTGGGCACACGGAATCGGGCGCTGGTGACCACGCACCACATGGACCTGTGGCTGCCGTCGGGGGCGGTCAACAACGTGGCCCGGCGCGCGGTGGACGTCTCCACGTCCACGGCGTTGCGCGTCTCCGACGCGATCGTGGTCAACAGCAAGGACCAGGCGCGCGGTTCGAAACTGTGGCCGCTGATCAAGCGCCGGAACTGGCGTGGCATCGCGCCGCCGTGCCTGGACCGGCGTGGCGGTGAGCCGGACTACCGCGACGGGGCCGGGCTGCACATCGGGTTCCTCGGGCGCATCGTCGAGGACAAGGGGATCGAGTACCTGATCCGGGCGTTCCAGCGGCTCGACGACCCGGAGGCCCGGCTGCTGATCGGCGGCGACTGGATCAAGGTGGCCGGCGGTGGCATCGAGGACCGGCTCCGCCCGCTCATCGGGGAGGACAAGCGGATCCGGATGCTCGGCATGCTGGGCGGGCGGCAGATCGACAACTTCTACGCGTCGATCGACGTGTTCGCGCTGCCGTCCGTGGCCGAGTCCTTCGGGACCGTGCAGGCCGAGGCGATGATGGTGGACGTCCCGTCGGTGACGACGAACCTGCCGGGCGGCCGTTCGCCGGTGCTGGAGACCGGTTTCGGCCGCCGGGTCCCGCCGCGCGACCCGGACGCGCTGGCCCGCGCGATCACCGAACTGGCGGCGCTGACACCGCAGGAGCGGGCCGAGGGCGGTCGGCGGGCGCGGGAGCTGTACAGCGTGGACACGTCGCTGGACGCGTACGAGGAGCTGTTCGCGCAGATCAGCCCCATGCGGGACCACGCCCGTGTGCTGGGGACGCGGTGCCGGAACACCCTCATGCGATGAGCGGTGTCCGGCGCACGAGGAACAGCCGTGTCATGAAACCCCTCAAGGCGATCGCCTACGCGTCGGTGTTCGTGCTCCTGGTCTGGCAGATCTGGGACGTGCGGGACGGTCTGGGCGGCAGTGTGCGTTCGGTGGGCTGGCGGGCGACGGGGATCGCGACGGGGTGCAGTGTGCTGTCGCAGTTCCCGAGTTTCCTGGCGTGGCGGCGGCTGGTCGCCGGTGCCGGGGTCCGGCTCTCCCTGTCCGACGCCGCGTGGATCTTCTTCATGTCCGGGGCGACGCGCTACCTGCCGGGCGCCATCTGGCCTGCGGTCACGCAGGCGGCGATGGCGAAGAGGTTCGGCGCCCCGAGGGTGAGGCTGATGGCGACCGGGGTGGCCGCGGTCGTCCTGACGGCGCTGAGCGGCTGTCTCGTGGGCCTGTTGGCGTTCCCGCGCCTGGTGGCGGACGACCCCATGTGGTGGCTGATGCTGCCGGTGCTGCTGTCGGCGGCCGCGGTGATGATGTCACCCCGCCTGCTGGGACGGCTCCTTGCCCTGGGTCAACGGGTCCTGCGCCAGGGGGAGCACGAGATCGAACTGCCGGACCGCAGGACGTCGATGGGCATGATCTCGCTCAGCGTTCTGGCGTGGTGCTGCAACGGAATGCACGCGGCGGTGATCGCGATCGCCCTGGGGGTTCCCGCGTGGCCGGCGGTGACGTTGGGGGTGGGCGGCTTCACGCTCAGCGCGGTGGCGGGAGCGCTGTCGCTCACCCCGGCGGGCATCGGGGTGCGTGAGGTGGTGCTGGGCGTGACGCTGGGGGTCCTGCTGACCGGCCCGAACCTGGTGACGCTCCTGTTGCTGAGCCGGGTGCTCACGACGTTCGGCCATGTGAGCGTGACGTTGGCGGTGCTGGGTCTGCTGACAGGGACCCGCTACGCAGGACGCCGCCGGAACAAGGAGAAGCCGACAAGCCCCGTACCGACGAGCTGACGCCCTCTCTGCTCCCCCCTTCCCTCCCCTCTCCTTCCTGTTCTGTTCCTTTCTCTCGCGACACGATCAACTGGAGGTGTTCATGACCGCAGTGGCGGCACAGGAGCAGCAGCGTCAGCGGCACGGGACGGCGTCGGCACAATCGCCGACGGACTCGGCGGAAGAGCGGGACGACGGCGTGTCACCCCCGGTCTCCCCGCGCATCACCGTGATCGGCACCGGGTACCTGGGGGCCACGCACGCGATCTGCATGGCGGTGCTCGGCTTCGAGGTGCTGGGCGTGGACGTGGACGAGACGAAGATCAGGCGACTCGGCGAGGGCGAGGTGCCGTTCTTCGAGCCGGGGCTGCCGCCCCTGCTGGCGAAGGCGACGGACTCCGGCAGGCTCCGCTTCACGACGAGCTTCGAGGAGGCGGCGGAGTTCGGGGACATCCACTTCATCTGCGTGGGCACTCCCCAACGGCAGGGCTCCGACGCGGCGGACCTGCGGTACGTCGACAGCGCGGTCTCGGCCCTGGCACCGCATCTGCGCCGTCCGGCGCTGGTGGTGGGCAAGTCGACGGTGCCGGTGGGCACGGCGACACGGCTGACGGAACTCGTCCGGAGCCTGGCGCCGGCCGGCGACCAGGTGGAGCTGGCGTGGAACCCGGAGTTCCTGCGCGAGGGCTACGCGGTGGACGACACGATCCGCCCCGACCGGCTGGTGTTCGGCGTGGCATCGGCGCGCGCGGAGGAGCGGCTGCGGGCGGCGTTCGCCCCGGTGATCGCGTCGGGCACCCCGGTAGTGGTCACCGACCTGACGACGGCCGAACTGGTCAAGGTGGCGGCCAACTCCTTCCTCGCGACGAAGATCTCGTACATCAACGCGATGGCCGAGATCTGCGAGGCCACCGGTGGGGACGTGCACAGCCTGGCGAGCGCGCTGGCCTACGACGACCGTATCGGCGGCCGTTTCCTCAAGCCGGGCCTGGGCTTCGGAGGCGGCTGCCTGCCCAAGGACATCCGCGCCTTCGTGCACCGCGCCGAGGAACTGGGGGTGGGCAGGGCGGTGACGTTCCTGCGCGAGGTGGACGCCATCAACAAGCGCCGCCGTTCCCGCACGGTCGATCTGATCCGGGAGCTGGCCGGAGGCGATCTCACCGGCGTCCGGGTCGCGGCCCTGGGCGCCGCGTTCAAACCCCACTCGGACGACATCAGGGACGCCCCCGCCCTGGACGTGGCCCGCGCCCTGCACCGGTCGGGCGCCCACGTCACCGTCGTCGACCCGGAAGCGACGGACAACGCCCGGCGCGCGCATCCGGAGTTGCGCTACGCGACGGACGCGATCTCGGCGGCGACCGGCGCCGACGTGGTGGCGCTGCTGACGGAGTGGCCGCAGTTCCAGGAGATCGACCCGCACCTCATGGGCTCGGTGGTGACACACCGTCGGATGGTCGACGCGCGGGACGCGTTGGACGCGACGGCGTGGCGCGAAGCGGGCTGGACCTGCAGGGCGCTGGGCCGCCCCTGAGCGATACCCGCGGACCGGTACCGGCGGTTGGCGGGAGCCGTTCGTGGGGGTGGTCGGGGCGACGGCGTCCGGTCGGCCAGGGCGTGGTGCGCTCGACGACCCGCCCGCGCCGCCCGAGTCGTTCGCCGGACTCGATCGAGACGCGTGCCGCCCGGGAGGGAAGCCGCGACGTGGGGAGCAACCTCTTCGGGTCCCGCACGCGTCTTCCGGCACGAGGGGGCACGGCCTCACCGCCCTCGGACGGCGACGCTCCGGCTGAAGGGACAGTCCAACACATGATCGACCCGTCCTACGCTCTCGATGTCCCGCGGGGATTCGACGATGCAGACGAGGACACCTGCGTGCACCCCATCGCCCGCAAGCTGTTCCTCGGCACGGACAACAGCACGCCGTTCGTCAGGGCGCAGGAATGGATCGCGGCCCATCCGGTCCGTGTCGCTGACCTGTCGTGGGACCACCTGCACGGGGAGGCACAGCCTTACTGCCTGAGCCTCTACTTCACCTTCGAGACCGATGACGAGGACGACAGCTGAACCGGGACCGAACTGTTCTCCGTCTCGCCGGCCCGGAGCGGACGGGGAACAGGTTCACTGCCTCGTCGACCGCGCGTCGTAGGCGAGCTGCGCCGCCAGGACCTGGTCGCTGTGCTCGACCGTCCAGTCGTACAGGCGGGTGAAGGGCTCCCGGAAGGACTGCCCGAGGTGGGTGAGGGAGTACTCCACTCCGAGCGGGGAGGTCTCCAGCACCCGGCGCTGGATCAGGCCGTTGCGTTCGAGTCTGCGCAGCGTCTGGGTCAGCACCCGCTGTGTGACGCCCTCCAGTTGCCGCTTGATCTCGTTGAACCTCGTCGGCCGCTCCAGGACCGCCAGGACCATCATGGACCACTTGTCGGCGACCTGATCAAGGATGGGCCTGCTGGGGCACTCTGCGCTGAAGCGCGGCATCGGGCGGGGCGGGAGAGGTGCGGGGCTGGTATCCACCATGATCCTTGGTTGTCGGAAAGTGCGTTATTGACCGTCCTCGGCGTGGAGCCCAGGGTAGGTATGCGTTGCAAACCTACCCGCTCATCGCAAACCTTGGAACGGTCATGAATCTGGACTCCTACACGACCCTCGACGTCGCCATCGATGCCGGAGTCGCGCGGATCACCCTGGACAACCCGCCGGTGAACGTGCTCAGCGGGACGCTGATCCGTGAACTGCACGACGTCCTCGGGAAGCTGCGGGACGACCGCTCGGTCCGCGTGATCGTGTTCCGCAGTGCCGACCCCGAGTTCTTCGTCGCCCACGTCGACATCCACATCCTCGACGAGCTGGCGGGACTGCAGGAGATCGCAGACCGCAACCCGGACGCCAATCTCTTCCAGGGAGTCGGCGAGCTGCTGCGCCACCAGCCGCAGGTGACGATCGTCGAACTGGCGGGCAAGGCGCGAGCGGGCGGCGCCGAGCTGGTCGCGGCCGCCGACATGACCTTCGCCGCACGGGAGACCGCGGGCATCGGCCAGAGCGAGGTCCTGATGGGCATCGTGCCCGGCGGCGGAGGCACGCAGTACCTGCGCGAGCGGGTCGGGCGCAACCGGGCGCTGGAACTGCTGCTCACCGGTGATCTGGTGGATGCGGACACGGCGGCCGCCTACGGGTGGATCAACCGTGCGGTACCCGCGTCCGAGTTGCACGCGTTCGTCGACGAAGTGGCCGGAAAGATCGCCGCGCTGTCTCCGGAGCTCATCGCCGCCGCGAAGCGGCTGGTGCCTCCGTCCGACCTGGCCGACGGCCTGCGCGCGGAGAACGACGCGTGGGCGGAGCTGGTGAGCGGGGACCTGCCGGCGCGCCTCATGGCAGGGGCCCTGGAGCACGGTGCGCAGACCCCTGAAGGTGAGCGCGATCTGGAATCGCTCATGCGAGATGTCGCCTCCGGCCTGTAGACCGGCGACGGGGCCGCGGACCGGATCTGACCGTGGCCGATGCCACCGGGCGGCATGACGCGGGCGCGTCTCGACGGCCCGTCGCGAGCGGTGCCGCCCGCTGTCGGCCGCGGCGCGGCCCGGCACGGGGGCCCGCCGCCGAGGAATCACACCGCGATGTGGGGAAGGGCCCACCGTGGCGACATACGTGTCCCCGGCCGGTGCCGTGGCCCGTGCCATGACGAAGAGGAGAGATCAAGCGATGAGGGCAGCCTTCCACGACACAGCAGGTCCCGCCAGGAGCGTGCTGCGGGTGGTGGACGTCGAACGCCCCGAGCCCGCCCCCGGCCAGGTCCGCGTGCGTGTCGCACTCTCCGCCATCAACCCCGGCGACATGTTCCTGCGGCTGAACTCCACCCCGCAGGACTTCCAGCCTGTCGGTGAGCGCACCGGCCGCATCCCGCACCAGGACGGCACCGGCACGATCGACGCGGTCGGCGCGGGCGTCGACCCGAGCCGGATCGGCGAACGCGTCTGGCTCTGGATGGCGGGCGCAGGCCACCCGTGGGGGACCGCGGCCCAGTGGACCGTCATACCGTCCGAACAGGCGGTCGCGCTGCCCGACGGCATCTCCGACGAACTCGGCGCCTGTCTCGGCATCCCGGCGATGACCGCGCACTGGTGCCTGCACGCCGACGGCTCGCCCCGCGACCGCACCGTCCTCGTCGCGGCCGGTGCGGGCGCCGTCGGGCACTACGCGATCGAACTCGGCCGGATCGCCGGCGCACGGATCGTCACGACGGTCAGCGGCCCGGAAAAGGCCGCGCTGGCCAGAGCCGCAGGTGCGGACCTCGTCGTGAACTACCGCGACGCCGACGCAGCACAGCAGATCCTCCACGCGGCCGGGCCTGTCGACCGGATCATCGAAGTCGCCCTGACCGACAACCTCGGCCTCGACCTGGCCGTCGCCGGCCCGGGAGCCACCGTGGTGACCTACGCAGCCCAGCCCGAAGACCCGACCCTGCCCGTCTTCCCGCTCATGTGGTCCAACCTCGCACTGCGCTTCGCGCTCTTCCTCACCGCGCCACGGGACGCGCTGCTGCGCGCCGCCACCGCAATCACCGCGGCCCTGCGCGAGGGCACGCTCACGCCCCTGCCGGTGCGCTCCTTCGGCCTCGACGACGTGGCGGACGCGCACGAAGCCGTCGAGAGCGGCCTCATCGGCAAGGCCGTACTCGACCTGCGCTGATCATCCGGGCATGGGCCGACGCCCGGCTTGTCGTGCACGGTCCGGTGGCGTGTCCAGGTCCGCAGCCCGCGTCCGCCACCAGCGCCGTCACAACAACACCCCGGGGTTCAGGATCCCCTCCGGGTCCAGTGCGGCCTTGATGAGGCGCGAGATCCGCAAGGCCCCGGAGCCGATCTGGGATTCCAGCGCGGGTCGTTTGGCCCGCCCGACCCCGTGCTCACCGGTGATCGTGCCGCCCAGGTCGACCGCGGTCCTCAGGATGCGGTCGAACGCGACGCGCGCCCGGTCCTCGGAGTCGGAGTCGTAGACGATCGTGGGGTGGGCGTTGCCGTCCCCGGCATGGGCGACGACCGGGATCTCGACGCCGAGTTCGGCCGCGATCTCCTCGATGCGGGCGAGCAGTTGCGGCAAGCGGTCCACGGGCACCCCGACGTCCTCCGGCAGGAGTGACCCGCGCCTCTCCACCGCTGGTCCCGTGGAGCGCCTGATGTCGACGAAGAGGTCGCCCTCGGCCAGGTCGTCGGTGGAGTACAGCTCGGTGGCACCGCTGTCCCGGCACAGGCGGCCGATGGTCGCGGCGTCCTCCAGGCGGCCCGATCCCGCCGCGTCGGTCTGGGCGAGGAGCAGCGCCGCCGCGTCGCGATCGAGGCCGCTCGGGCGCATGTCCTCCACGTTGTTGATCGTGCGGTTGTCGAGCAGTTCGAGCATCGAGGTGACCACCGTGCGGCCGATGGCGACGACCGCTTCGCCGGCCCGGCTCATGGTGGGGAACACCGCGACCACGGTGGAGGCGGGCGGCGGCGCGGGCAGGAGTCGCAGGTGGGCGCGGGTGATGACACCGAGGGTGCCCTCGCTCCCGACGAACAGCGGCAGCAGTGGCAGCCCGGCGACGTTCTTGACCGTCCGGCCGCCGAGTTCCAGAAGGGTGCCGTCGGCGAGGACGACCTCGATGCCCAGGACGTAGGCGGCGGTGACGCCGTACTTCACGCAGCACAGTCCGCCCGCGTTCGTGGCGATGTTGCCGCCGATGGTGGAGATCTCGAACGACCCGGGGTCGGGTGGGTAGAACAGCCCGTGCCGGGCGGCGGCGGCCTTCACCGAGGCGTTGAGCGCTCCGGCGCCGCAGGTGGCCACCCGTGCGTCCGGGTCGACCCGGATGTCGGTCATACCGGCGGTCGAGACGACCAGGCAGCCGTCGACGGCCGTGGCACCGCCGGACAGGCCGGTGCCGGCACCGCGGGTGACGACGGGGACGCGGTGGCGCGTCGCCCAGCGCAGGGAGGCCTGGACATCGGCGGCACTGGCGCAGAGGGCGACGGCGCACGGCATTCCCGCCGACGGGTCAGGGACGAAGTCGCGGCGGTACGCCTCGATGGACTCCGGCGCGGTGAGCAGCCGTCCGTCGAGGAGGAGTTCGGCGAGTTCACGCACCCGGGCACTCATCAGTAGCCCGGGGTCGGAACGCGGTCCGGGTCGATCTTCACGTCGATCAGGACCGGCCGGTCACGGCCCGGCAGCGACGCCAGCGCGGCGGCCAGCCCGGCGTGGTCCGTGACGGTGTGGCCGATGCCGCCCAGGGCCTCGGCCACCGGTGCGAGGTCCGGCCAGTCGAAGGTCGAGATCGCGGGGTCCATGCCACGGGCCCGGAACTGCATGTGCTCGGCGCCGTAGGCGGAGTCGTTCATGACGACCACGACCGCGTCGATGCCGTGCCGGACGAGCGTGGAGAACTCGGTGAGCCCGGCGCTCATGAACCCGCCGTCCCCGCAGACGACCAGTACCGGCCTGTCCGGGCGGCCCGTGTGGGCGCCGGCCGCGCTGGCGACGGCGAGCCCGATGGACGCGAAGCTGCAGGTGTGCACATAGGCGGACGGGTGCTGAACCGTCAGCTCACGGTAAGCGGTGATGATGAACCGCCCGTCGTCGATCACGAGGGTCCGGTCCGCGGGAACGGCGGCGTCGATCTGCGCGAGGGCCAACTCGACATCGATGCCCTCGGTCGGCGCGGGCCGGGCACCACGGTCGCGGTACTCCCCCAGCGCGGCGGCCAGTTCGCGGGACGCGAACCCGGTGGGCTCCGTCTCGGCCTCGATCAAGGAGCGGGTCAGCGCGCGCGTGGTGGCCTCCGCGTCACCCAGTACCGACACGGTCGCGCCGATCGCACGGGTGAGCGCGGTCGGATCGTTGTCGATGTGGACGACGCGTCTTCCCGCGGTGAGCTCGCCCTTCGATGTCGTCCACGCGTTCAGCGCGACACCGACGGCCAGCACGCAGTCGGCGCGCGCGATCGTCTCACCGGCGATGTCGTGCGCGAGGGTGCCGTAGACGCCGAGGTCGTACGGGTGCCCGGCGAACAGTCCCTTTCCGCGCAGGCTGGTGGCGACCGGCGCGCCGAGTACCGCGGCTAGCTCGTCCAGGGCGTCCCTGGCTCCGGCGGCTCCCCGGCCGGCCAGGACGATCGGCCGCCGGGCGCTGGCGAGAAGACCCAGCGCCTCGTCCAGCTCGGCCAGGTCCGGCGCGGCCGCCGAGCGGACCGGGGTCGGTATGAAGGGCGGGACGGTGTCAGGGGCCTCGGCCCATTGCAGGTCCACCGGCACGTTGAGCACGACCGGCAGGCGCGCGGACCGGGCACGGCTGATCGCGCCGTACACGTCCGCCGCGACGGTGTCGGCCGAGCGGACCGTCTCGAACAGCGCGCCGGTCGGCAGGACGATCGACGCCTGGTCGATGTTCTGCAGGTTGTCCCGGTCGGCGGCCGCCGTGTCGCCCGCGATCAGCAGGAGAGGGGTGCGGCTGCGGGAGGCGTCGACCAGGGCCGTGACGGTGTTGGTGAGCGCCGGGCCGTGGGTGACCGTCGCGACGCCGAGCTTTCCGGACGTGGCGGTGTAGCCGGCCGCGGCGAGCACGGCGCCGCCCTCGTGCGAGAAGGAGAGGAAGCGTCCGCCCTGTTCACGGACGTAGCTGTCCATCGCGAAGAGGTTCGCATCGCCGAGAACGCCGAAGACCGTGTCCACGTCGGCCTGGTGCAGAGCACGGGCGAGTGCCTGGTGGTATCGCATCCGCATCCGATCCCGCCACGCCACCTCGGCGTGGACGTAGTTTGATGACCCCTTGACGTTATGTGAGCCGCATCCTACAGTCGCCGCAGAATTTGACTAGGCCTCATCACATAGTGACGAGACCTCCGGGATGGAAGGCCGGCCTGTGCGAGCAATGAAGCTAGGACAGCGGTTGGTGCCGGTAACGGCGACGGCTACGGCCGGACTCCTGCTCATCGGTCTGACGGCGTGCGGAGGCAGCGACTCCGGCGGGACCGAGGGCAAGTCCGGCTACAAGACGCTGACGCTGGTCGACGGGGCACAGACCCTCTCGGCGTTCAACGCGCCCTATGACGTGTACGCCCCCAAGCACGCGTGGAAATCCGCCGGGATCGACGTCAAGATACAACTCGTCCAGGGCGGCACCCAGTCCGCGCAGCTCGTCGCCACGGGGAAGGCCGACGTCAGCATCGTCGGCCTCAGCTCGGCGCTGTCGGTCGCCTCCCAGAGCCCGAACGTCAAGATCGTCGCGGTGACCGGCGGCAACATCTGGCACCTCGCCGTGTCGAAGAACAGTCCCATCACCTCGATCAGCCAGCTCAAGGGCAAGACCGTCGGCGTCCAGGCGCTCAACACCGGCTCGTACCTCTACAACCGCGCCGCGCTGCAACTGGACGGCATGAGCCCGGACAAGGACGTCAAGTGGCTGCCGATCGGCACCGGTGCCCAGGCCGCCCAGGCCGTGAACTCCCGGCAGGTGGCGGCGGTCGCGACCTATGACGGCCCCTACGAGGTGCTCAGCGGACTGACGAAGGACGGCCTGCGGATACTGCCGTCCCCGCTGGACGAGCTCGACGGCTCCGGCGCGTGGATCGTCAACGCCGACACCCTGAAGTCCCACCGGGCCGAGATCGTGAAGTTCATCCAGGGCATGTCCGAGACGTCGCTGGTCGCGCAGTCCGCACCGCAGACCATCATCAAGGAGCTGTTCGCGGCCCATCCGGACACCAAGCCGCGCGGCGCCTCGGACGCCGATGCCGTCACCCAGACCGAGGCGCTCGTCAAGGCGTACTGGTCGAAGATCGCCAACATGGGTCCCGAAGGGGCCTACGGTGTGCTCTCCGACGCGCAGATCGCGAAGGCCGTCAAGTTCCACCAGGACGCCGGCATCGTCAAGGGGAAGATCGACATCCCCTCGACGTTCGATCTGAAGGTGGCCGAGGCGGCGAACGACTACGACCGGGACGCCGCGCTCAAGGCGCAGACCGCCACCCCCTGAGACGCCGCCCCTGCGCGGCCGGCCGGTCCACCCCTGCCGGCCGTGTCCCCCCACCCGGCCGGCGGGCCCGACCGAGGCGCTGCCGCCCGCGAAAGGAGCACCACCGTGACTTCCTCCGAGAAGAACGACGGCCAGATACTGTCCACCCTGGCCAACGGCCTGCAGGTCCTGGAGAGCCTCGCCGCGGGACGCACCAGCGTCCGGCACCTGAGCGGGGAGCTGGGGCTGGCCAGGCAGACGGTCTACCGGCTTCTGCGCACCCTCACCGCGCTGGGCTGGGTCGAAAGGGACCCGATCGACGACACGTACCGGCTGACGACCACCGTGTGGAGCATCGCCAGCCGGTCCTTCCGGCTGTCGGACGTGCGCGACACGCTCTACCCGATGGTCCGCCGCCTCGCGCAGGAACACGGCGAGACCGTGCACCTGGCGACCTACGAACGAGGCCAGGTCACCTACATCGACAAGGCGGACGGCTGGCAGCCGATCCGCAGCTACACCGAACTCGGCGGCACCGCACCGGCGTACTGCGTCGCGACCGGGAAGATGCTGCTGTCCATGCAGCCCGAGGGCGAGATCACGAGGGTGCTGTCCGGGCCGCTGCAGGCACACACCGAGGCGACCGTCACCGACGCCGACGTCCTCCGCCGCGAACTCGCCGAGACGCGCGAGCGCGGGTACGCCGTCAACGACAGCGAATGGCGCACCGGTGTGGCCGGCCTCGCTGTCATGGTCGTCAGCGGACCGACCGGTGAGAGCGTCGCGATCGGGTTCTCCGGACCGCAAGCCCGCATCACCAGCCGATTCGATGTGCTGCTCAGCGCGTTAAGGGCTGCTGTCGCCCGGTCCCCCTTCATTCACCCCACGGCCGCAGCCACACCCGACAAGGACCTGGAAGACCTATGAAGTCCGCAACGACAGGCACGCAGACACCGGCCTCACCGGCGGGTGTCGGGCGCGAGATCATCCTGGAATCCGTCTCGAAAACCTACGCGGTCAAAGGGGGCAAGGAGCCGGTCACCGCGCTGACTTCGGTCGACCTGACGATCGCCCGCGGGGAGTTCCTGTCGCTGGTCGGGCCCAGCGGATGCGGCAAGTCCACGATGCTGAACATCATCGCGGGACTGCTCCCCTCGTCGACCGGCACCGTCCGCATCGGCGACCGCGCGGTCAGCGAGCCCGACCCGTCCACGGGCATCGTCTTCCAGAAGGCGACGCTGCTGCGCTGGCTGACGATCGAGGACAACGTCCTGCTGCCGTGCAAGGTCGGCAGACGCGTCGACACCGCCGCGCTGCGACGAGCCGACCACCTTCTCGAACTCGCCGGGCTGGCCGACTTCCGGCACCGGTATCCGCGCGAACTCTCCGGCGGGATGCAGCAGCGCGCCTCCATCGTGCGCGCCCTCGTCGGCGATCCCGAGGTCCTCCTGATGGACGAGCCGTTCAGCGCCCTGGACGAGTTCACCCGCGAAGGCCTGCAGGACGAGCTCATGCGGCTGTGGACCGACCGCCCCAAGACTGTCGTCTTCATCACGCACAACATCGCCGAGGCCGTCTACCTCTCCGACCGGGTCGGCGTCATGACCAGCCGACCGGGGACGTTGAAGGAGATCGTCGACATCCCGCTGGCCCGCCCGCGCACACCACGCCTGCGCACCGATCCGGCCTTCTACGAGCTCGTCAGCCGGATCCGGGGCCTCATCGGCCACCAGGAGCAGGGAGCACACGCGTGAGCGCCACCACCGGACCCCAGCCCGACACCGCCATACCCCTCCCCGACGCCGCACCCGAGTCCCCGAAGGGCCGTCGCCCCCGCGGCGACCGGCCGGAACGCAAGCCCTCGCTCGCCCTGCGCGCCGGTCTGCCCGCGGCCGTCGGAATCGTGCTCCTGCTCCTCTGGCAGTTCGTCTCGGCGAACCACCTGGTGTCGGACCTGCTGATCCCGCCGGTGGACAAGACCTGGGACGCGCTGCGAGCCGGACTCGTCGACGGCGACTGGTGGGGCGACATCAGCACCACGCTGCTGGAGATGGTCATCGGCTTCGCCATCGGCGTCGTCGCCGGACTGCTGCTCGGCGCCCTGTTCGCCCACAGCCCGATCAGCCGCATCGCGTTCTACCCGTACGTGATCGCGCTCCAGGCGTTCCCCAAGATCGCCGTCGCGCCCCTGCTCGTCGTGGCTCTCGGTTACGGCATGTCGCCGAAGATCGCCGTCGCGGCCTCGCTCGCCTACTTCCCGGTGATGACCGCCGCCATCGCCGGCTTCACCGAGATCGACGCCGACGAACACAACTTCATGCGCTCCATCAACGCGTCGCGCTGGCAGGAGATGCGCTACCTGCGCCTCCCCAACGCGATGTCCTACCTGTTCCCCTCCTTCGACGTCGCGCTGATCGTGGCGCTGCTCGGCGCGGTGGCGGCGGAACTGGTCGGCTCGCAGAACGGGCTGGGCTACATACTCGTGCAGGCGCAGGCGATGGGTGACACGGCCGCCATCTTCGCCGACCTGATCGTGCTGGCTCTGCTGGGAGTCGTCCTCCAGGCGATCATCGTCCTCGTCCGACGGCTGCTGCCGCAGAGCATCGTGCCGCGCCGATGAGCCGGACCACGTGGCTGAGCCACGTCACCGTCCTCGACGCGGGAACCAGCGCCGCCGCACGGTACTGCGGCTGGCTGTTCGTGCAGAACGGCGCCCGCGTCCTCGACCACGGTGGGCGGCCGGGCAACCAGCTCACCGAGGCCACGCTGGACTTCCTGGACACCGGGAAGGAACGGGCCGCCGGTCCGCCCGTCACCCCCGACATCGTCCTCCTGGACGCACCCGGCCCCGCGCCGTCCGCCGCACGGCTGACGGGTGTGATCGACGCCTACGGCCCCGAAGGACCGCGCGCCGACTGGGCCGCCGACGAGGTCACCCTCGCGGCCATGGGTGGAGCGGCCGCGTACACCGTCGGCCGCGACGGAACCCCCGTCTACGGTTTCGGCCTGCGCTACCAGTACCTCGCCGGGCTCTATCTCTTCACCGCGCTCGTCGCCGAGCTCTCGGCGTCGCGGCCCGGCAGCCATGAGGTCCGCGTCTCCCTGCTGGAGACGGTCGCCAGCGTGCTGCCGTACCCGACCACCCAGTACGCCTACAACGGCTCGGACTCGCTCCTGGAGCAGTCGGGCCCACGGTTCGTCGTCGCCTGCACGGACGGATGGGTCGTCGTCTACGCGGGCCTCGCCTGGACCGCGATCACCAGGATGCTGGAGCGCCCGGATCTCGACGAGGACCGGCGGTTCGTCGAACTCGGCGACCGGTTCGGCCATGTCGCCGAACTCGGGCTCCTCTTCGACGCCTGGGGCGCCGGCCGGACCGTCGCCCAGGCCCTCGCCGACGGCGCCGCCCACGACGTCGCCACCGCCGCGGTGCGCTCCCCGGAGCAGGTGCTCGCCGATCCCGACCTCTCGGCGCGCGGCGTGTGGCACGAGGTCCGGGGCGGCGGACACGCCCCGACCATTCCTAACCTGCTCGTCACCGAGGGAGTGAGCACGTGAACGAGGACCTGCCTCTCGCCGGCATCCGCGTGTTCGACCTGACCCACGTGTGGTCGGGGCCGATGGGCACCCGCATTCTCGCGGCTCTGGGCGCCGAGGTCCTGAAGATCGAGAACCCCGACCGCCCCGACATCCTGCGCGGCAACGGCAACGACCTGCGCCTGCGCTACCCGGACCTCGACTACGGCGACGACCCGCGCAACCGCAACGCCTGGTTCAACACGCAGAACGTCGGCAAGAAGAGCGTCCGGCTGGACCTGAAGTCGCCCGAGGACATCGAAAAGGCACGCCGGCTCGCCGCGACCTGCGACGTCGTCATGTCCAACTACCGCGCCGGCGTGCTCTCCCGTATGGGCTTCGGCTACGAGCAGTTGCGCGACCTGCGCCCCGACATCGTCGTCGTGGAGATGACCGCGTTCCCCTCGACGTCTCCGCAGGCCCGTGCCGCGGGCTTCGGCGCCCAGTTCGACGCGGCGAGCGGCAACACGTGGCTCTCCGGCGACGAGTCCGGACCGGTGCTCACCGGCTTCGCCATCGGCGACCCGGTCGGCGGCATGTTCGCCGCCGCGGCCGTGATGACCGGCCTCGAACGGCGCCGCCGCACGGGCCGCGGATGCCATGTCGAGATCCCGCAGTCCGAGGCGATGATGCCCCTGTTCGGCGAGCAGTACGTGCTCGAATCCCGGGGCACGGCAGGGCAGTTGCGCATGAACGGCGACCCGACCGGGGCACCGCACGGCATCTACCCGACGGCCAACGGCCAGTGGCTCGCGCTGGGCGTCCACGACGACGGGCAGTGGGCGGCCGTCGCCGCGGTGATGGACAGCGCCGGTGTCACGCCACAGCCCGGATGGGAAACGGCGGCCGGACGGGCCGGTGACCTGGAACGTGTCGAGGCGGCGGTGTCCACCTGGCTGAGCGGCATCACAGATCCCGACGCCCTCGTGGCCGCTCTGCAGGCCGACAGAGTCCCTTCGGCACGCGTCGCGGGACCCGCCGACCTCTTCGCCGACGAACAGCTGCGCGACTCCGGGTTCTTCACCGAACTCGATCACCCCAGCGCGGGCCGGCACCCCTACCCCGGGCTGCCCCTCCGCATCGACGGCGCACGCACCGTCCCGGACCGGCCGGCGCCGCTGCTCGGCCAGCACACCGGCGAGGTGCTCGGAGCACTGCCGCACGAGCGGCTGACGACAGGAGAAGCGTCATGAGCGGGAGCGTCACGTACGAGGTCGACGGCGACGTGGCGGTCGTGACGCTGCGCCGGCCGGAGAAGCTGAACGCGCTGTCGCCGCAGATGGTCGACGACCTGCAGAGGATCTGGCAGCGCTTCGCCGACGGCGACGCGCGGGCCGCGGTGCTCACTTCCGAAGGGGAGCGCAGCTTCTGCGCGGGCATCGACCTCGGCGACGTCACCCACGACATGTGGCGCTGTGTACCGGGGTTGTCGGTCGACCTGGACAAGCCGGTGGTCGCCGCGGTGTCCGGCCACTGCATCGGCGCGGGATGGGTGCTGGCGCAGTACAGCGACCTCATCGTCGCCACCGAGACGGCGAGGTTCGTCTATCCCGAGGGCCGGGTGGGCGCGTTCGGCGGCCTGGCGTCGGGCATCGTGGCACGCGTCCCGCAGAAGGTGGCCGCGGAGTTCCTGATGCTGGGCGAGCCGATCCCCGCGGCCCGCGCCTACGACGTCGGAATGATCAACGCGGTCGTCGCACCCGGCGAACACGTCACCAGGGCCATGGACTGGGCCCGGAAACTGGCCGCGTCCGCCCCCCTGGTCATCCGGACGGCCAAGGCACTCGTCGACCAGCACGTGGGCCAGGCCGCCGTCGAACAACATGTGCGCACTGCCCGCCTGCTGGGCCGGGTGTCGTCGAGCGAGGACCTGCAAGAGGGCCTGGCTGCCTTCCGCGAGCGCCGCGAACCGCATTTCCGCGGCCGATAGGAGACGGACAATGACAGTACAGCTCGCCCACGACGAGCAGCCGCAGACGGCTGCCCGAGCACGGCCCCTGACCGGTATCCGGGTTCTGGAGTTCGGACATGTGGCGGCCGGTCCGTTCGCGGGCATGCTCCTCGCCGACCTCGGCGCCGACGTGGTGAAGGTCGAACCCCCCAACGGTGACCAGATGCGGGGATGGCCACCGATCAAGGCGGATGCCGAAGGCCGCCGCTTCAGCTACAACTTCACCTCGCTCAACCGCAACAAGCGCTCCGTCGTGGCGGACCTCAAGGACCCGGCGCAGAACGCCGAGGTGCGGGCGCTCATGCTCTCGGCCGATGTCGTCGTCCAGAACTACCGGCCCGGGGTCCTCGACCGGCTCGGGCTGGGGTACGAGTCGATCGCCGCCGAGCACAGCGGCATCATCTTCTGCTCGATCAGCGGCTACGGGCTCGAGAGCCCCTACCGCGACCGCGGCGCCTACGACGTCGTCATCCAGGGCATGAGCGGTCTGATGAGCGTCACCGGGTCCGACGGCGGTCCGCCGGTCAAGGCCGGTGTGCCGGTGGCGGACTTCATCACGGGCCTCTACGCGGCGATGTCGGTCGCGGCGCTGCTCACCGAGAGCGCCTCGCCGCGCACCTCGCGACACATCGACGTGCCGATGCTGGACTGCCTGCTGGCCACGTCCGCGCTGCAGGTCAGCGAGTTCTGGGGCACCGGACGCGCGCCCAGCCCGCTGGGCAGCGCGCACCCGCGCAACGCCCCCTACCAGGCGTTCAAGGCACAGGACCGTTACTTCACCCTCGCCGCCGGGACGGACGCGCTGTGGCGCTCCGTCTGCGCGGCGGTCGAGCGGGACGACCTGCTCGACGACCCGCGTTTCGCGACGCAGGAGGGGCGCGTGGCGCACCAGGAGGTGCTCGCCACGCTGCTGGAGAAGACGTTCCGCACGCGCGACGCGCACGAGTGGGTCACGACGCTGACCGCTCACGGCATACCCTGCGGGCCGATCAACACGTTCGAGGAGATCCTCGCCGATCCGCATGTCGCGGCCACCGGGCTGCTGACGTCGCTCACCGCCCCGATCCTCGGCGAGGTGCCCGACCTCACGTTCCCCGCTCGTATCTCCGGCACCGAGGCGGCGGGTGCCCGGCGTCCGCCGCTGCTCGGTGAGCACAACGACGAGGTCGTGACCGAGTGGACCGGGTGACCGCGCCGCCGGTGCGGTTGCAGACCGAGGGAACTCTCGCGACCCTGACGCTGCAGCGCGGGGAACGCGCGAACGCGCTGACCGCCGACATGGTCGACCTGATGCTCTCCGGCGTCGAGGCGGCGCAGGCCGCGGCGTGCACCGTGCTGGTGATCCGCTCGGCCGAGCGGCAGTTCTGCGGTGGCTTCGACCTCGGCCTGGACACCTCGGACCCGACCGCGTCGGCCGTACTGACCCTGCGCTTCCTGCGCATCGGTCTGCTGCTGGAGCGCGTCATGACGTCCGGCATGCTGACGATCGCCGCCGTGGAGGGCCCGGCCATCGGTGCGGGGGCCGACCTGGTCGCCGCCTGCGACGTGCGCATCGGCACCGAACGGGCCCGCTTCCGTTTCCCCGGCAGCGCTTTCGGCGTGGTCCTCGGGGTGTCGCGGCTGTCGCAGCTGGTGGGCCCGGCCCGCGCCGTGCAGCTCGGAGCCTCCGGGGCCGTCCTCGACGCGCGCGCGGCGTCGGCCTCCGGTCTGCTCACCGAGGTCGTCGCGGACGGCCGGCTGGAGGACGCGGTCCGCGAGACCGTCGATGCCGTCCACCGCTCGCCCGGGGTGCTGGCCGCGCTCAAGGAGGCGACCCAGCAGCGGGACCCCGCCGGTCTGGGCAGTCTGGCCCGTTCGCTGGCCCGCTCCCCCGATCTCGCCGGTTCCCTCGCCCACTACACCCGCGGCTCGCTGCCCGGACCCGCACGATGTCAGCACGACGAAAGGTAGCTCCATGACCGAGTCAGCCAGCGGCCTTGCCCTCGGCGACGACGCCGCGTTCGCCGCGTTCGTCCGCGCGGTCGACGGGGAGGTGCAGACCCTCGGCACCGACGAACAGGCCGTCACCCAGGCGGTCGCCCGTCATCTGCGGACCTGGTTCGAGTCCGGGATCACCCTCCCCGAACCGCTGCGCAGGCCGAACGAGGACCACTACGTGATGTACCCCCTGTACGTGGCGCCGGACGGCTCGTTCAGCATCGCCTCGGCGGTGTGGAACGTCGGGCAGAGGACACCCGTGCACGACCACGGAACCTGGGGCGTGATCGGCATCGTCGCGGGCCGGGAGCGGGAGCGGCGCTTCGCCGTCGACCCCTCGCGACCCAACGGACTGCGTGAGCTGGACGAGGGATTCCTCCAGCCGGGCGACATCGAGGTGTGCTGCACGACCGACCAGGACGTGCACTCGGTCGCCGCGGCCAGCGACGTGCCGTGTGTCGGCATCCACGTGTACGGAGCGGACATCGGCTCCCTGCCCCGCCGCTCGTACAGTGAGGAGGACGGCAGCCGCACGACGTTCGTCTCCGCCTGGGCACACGCGCGGTAGGCGGGTCCGCACGGAAGGCCGGTGGCGGCGCGACGACGAGATCGCGCCGCCACCGGCCTTTCGTCCTCCCGGCCCCGGTGGCGCGGGCACGAGGCCGAGGCGTCCTCGCCTCGCGGACCGCCGCGCACCGGGCGGGCGCTCGCTCCGACCGGGTCCGCGAGCGTGGTCCACGCTGCCCGGCAGCACCAGGACAGCACCCCCGTACGCACACTTCGCGTACGGGGGTGCTGTGCGGAGCGGTGCCGGGTCAGCCCATCTCGACGAGGGACCGGCCGAGGATCCTTCCCTGGCGCAGGGCCTCGACAGCCTGCGGCAGGTCCTCGAAGGCGAACCGCTCGGTCACCATCGCGGCGAGATCGAGGGTGCCGGTCAGGGTCCAGTCGCAGAACAGGCCGAGCTGGTCGTGGCCGCAGCCGCCGCCCAGGGTGCCGAGCAGCGACTTCTCCTTCGTCAGCAACTGGATCGGGTCGAGGTCCAGGGACGTCTTCGGTACGCCGACCACGACGGCGTTGCCACCCCGGTGGAGAGAGACCTTCCCGTCCGCCGCCATCGCCACGGCCTGGGTGATGGTGGTCGCGTTGCCGACGCAGTCCACGGCGGCGTCCACGCCGGGGTTCCCGCTGCGTCCGCGGGCCAGCTCGCGCACCGCGGCGACGGCGTCCTGGGTGGCCGAGTTGACTACGTGGGTTGCCCCGAACCGCTTGGCGAAGGCGAGTTTCTCGTCGGCGATGTCGATGGCGATGACCGCGGCAGCCCCCTGGGCCGCTGCCGCGGCGACCGCGGAGAGGCCCACCCCGCCGAGGCCGATGACCGCCACGGTGTCGCCGGCGGTGACGGCACCGGCGTTGATGACGGCGCCCGCGCCGGTGGGTACCGCGCACCCGATCAGCGCGAGGGCGGGATCACGCAACTGGGGCCCGAGCACGACGAGATACTGCTCGTCGACCACGGTGTGCTCGTTCCAGGTGCTGACGTTCGTCCAGAACGCCTCCGTGCCGTCGGGCAGCGTCGCGAGCGTCTGACCGGGCGCGCGCTCGGCGCTCTCGGCACTGGGCAGCCATGTGACCATGACCGTGTCCCCCACACCGACCCGGGTGACCGCGTCCCCGACGGCCTCGACGACTCCGTAGCCCTCGTGGCCGAACAGAAGCGGCTTGGGCCTGGGCTGGTGCATCCAGTAGATCTGGCTCTGGCAGACGCCCGTCGCGATCAGTCTGACCCGCACGTCGTGGGGGCGGGGGTCGGCGAGGGTGACGGTGGTGAGCTCGAGGGGGCCGTCCTGCTCCCGCTGGAAGTAGGCCCTGGTGGTGGTGGGCATGCGATCCTCCTCAGACGCCGGGCCACGGGCTGGGCAGCGGGCCTTCGCCCGTGCGCAGGGTGATGCGCTTGACCTGGGTGCACGCTTCGACTGCCTCGTTGCCGAAGGCGTTGTTGACCCCGCTCTGCTTGAAGCCGCCGAACGGCAGCTGCACGTCCATGACGAGGTAGGTGTTGCCGTGGACGACACCGGCCTCGAGGCGCTCGGCCATCCGGTGCAGCCGGGCCGCGTCGGACGTCCACACGTAGGAGGACAGGCCGTACTCGCTGTCGTTGGCCAGCGCGACGGCCTCCTCCTCGGTGCCGAACGTGGTGATCCCCAGGACCGGTCCGAAGACCTCCTCCCGGCTGACCTTCATGTCCGGGCGCACATCGGTGATGATCGTCGGGGCGATGAACAGCCCCTCACCCTCGGCCAGATGGACCGGCCTCCCGCCGCCCGCGCTGATGGTGGCGCCCTCGGCCTCCGCCGCCGCGATGAAGTCCATGACCTTGTCGTACTGCCGCCGGCACACCAGCGGACCGACCTGCGTGCCCGGGTCGAGCGGATCGCCGACGACCACGCGCGCGGCACGCTCGACCAGTTTCTCGGTGAACTCCGCGGCGATGTCCTCGTGCACGAGCAGGCGGCTGTTGGCCGCGCAGATCTGGCCGGCGTTCATCAGGATGCCGATGAGCACGCCGAGCGCGGCGTCGTCGAGGTCCGCGTCGGGGAACACGACGACGGGGCTCTTGCCGCCGAGTTCGAGCGTCGCCTTCTTGAAGCCGGCGGCCGCCGCGAGGTTCACCTTCTGCCCGGTCGGCACGGAGCCGGTGAAGGAGATGCCGTCGACGCCCGGGTGCTCGACGAGGGCGCCCCCCACGGCCCCGGTGCCGATGAGCACCTGGTACAGGCCCTCGGGCATACCGGCCTCGACCGTCAGCTCGGCCATGCGCTGCGCGGACAGCGGGGAGAACTCGGACGGCTTGACGATGACGGCGTTGCCGCAGCCCAGCGGTGGCAGCGTGCGCGAGACACTGCCCAACGCGGGTGCGTTCCAGGGCAGGACGACGGCGAACACGCCCAGGGGCTCGCGGATGGTGTACGACATGCGGCCGGGGACGTCGGCGAGCTGCTCGCCGTACAGCTTGTCGGTCTTCCCGGCCCACCAGCGGGCGTACCGCGCGGCGTTCCTGGTCTCGGCCAGGCCGTCACGGATGACCTTGCCCGTGCAGCGGGCATCGAGCGTGGCGAGCTCTTCGTGGTGCTCCTCGATCAGCTCCGACCACCGCCACAGCGCGCGGCTGCGGGCATCGGAGGTCATGCCCCACCACTGCTTCTGCGCGGCCTTCGCCCGCCGGACGGCGGCGTCGATCTCGCCCTGGGTGGCGTTCGCGAAGGTACCGACCTCCTCACCGGAGGTCGGGTTGATGACGACGAAGTCGCTGGGAGCGGCAGGGGCGTCGAGCGTAGAACTCATCGTGTCTTTACCTCGTCATGATGGGAAGTGCGGGTGCTTCGGCTCGTCGAAGGGGTCCTTCGGTGTGTTCGGAGTGCTCAGCTCGCGCGCCCTCAGGCGGAGTTGGCCGTCTCGGCCTTCCGCGCCTCTTCCACCTGGGTCTTCATCACCTGGAAGCCGTGCGTGATGCCACCGCCGGCACGGATCGCGGCGGAGACCATCACGGCCTCGGCGAGTTCCTCGGGCGTCGCGCCCGCGGCCACGGCGGCGCGGGTGTGGCTGTCGATGCAGAACGGACACTGGGTGGTCGTGCCGACGGCGACCGCGATCAGCTCACGGACCTTCTGCGGCAGTGCGGCGTCCTCGCTCTTGAACACCGCTTCGCCGAACGCGGCGTAGGCCGCCTGCATCGTCGGCGTGGCCCGGCGCAGGTTGGCGGCGTACTTGCGGTCGGCGGGGTCGTGGAAGCACATGGCGCGGATCCTTTCGGAGGAGGCGTCTGGGCGACTGCGCAGGCGCGGTCCTCACTAGAACAGTCGGTCTACTTAAAGTCAATGACGGTGCTATCCTCAATCCCATGACGCAGACCGGCGAGGCGGAGAACACGCCCCAGACCGGCGTCGAACGACAGCAGCGGCGCAAGCCAGGACTCGAGCGACTCCTCGCCACCGCCGACGAGTTGCTCTACGCCGAAGGAATCCAGCAGACCGGCGTCCAGCGCATACTCGAGCAGTCGAACGTCGCCCGGGGCACGCTGTACGGCAACTTCGGCGGCAAGGACGACCTGATCGCCGCCTACCTCCAAAGACGCCACACCCACACGCTCGCCGCCGTCACCACCGCGATCGAGCACGCGCACAGCGACGACCCGGCCGACGTCTTCGACGCCCTGCTCGACGTCGGCGAGAGCCGCTCCCAGCAGGGATCGTTCCGCGGCTGCGCCTTCGCACTCGCCGTCGCGGAGATGCCGGCGGCGGACGGGCCCGCGGCGCACTGGGCACGCACGCACAAGACAGCCATCAAGGCGCTGCTCAAGCAGGCCCTGACCGGCAGAGTGGCCGTGCCCGAACGCACCGCGGAGTCGTTGATGGTGCTCTACGACGGAGCGCTGCTGTCCGCCGCCCTGCGCCCCGGCGAGGACTCGTTCGAGGCCGCGAGAGCCGCGGGACGTCTGCTGATCACCACCGCCCTGCTCCCACCGGACCCTGCCCCAGGCTCATAACCACGTGTTATGAGCGTGCCAACCAAGTGACGGCTACCTGGAGGTCTACCCCGTACAGAGACTGACCGCATGCCCCGTACACAGCGTCAGCCCGGCGAACAGACTCCCCCTGCACGACGGACGCCGGACGTCGGACCGCAGCGCCTTGCCGCACCGCGCACGACAGTCCTGCGGCATGTTCCCGGGCTCGCGGTGTGCGCGGTCCTCGCGGCCGCCGCGACCGGAGCAGGACTGGTCGCCCCGCTCGTCGGGGCTCCGGTCATCGGCATCCTGATCGGCACACTGTGGCGCGTCAGGCTGGGCATCAGCCCCGTACTGCTGCCCGGAGTGGCCCGAGCCAAGGGCTTTGTGCTGCAGCTCGCCGTCGTGCTGCTCGGCACACAGCTGTCACTCACCGAAATCGCACAGGTTGGAGCCAGTTCCTTGCCGGTCATGCTCGGCACGCTCGCCGCATGCCTGGGCGTCGCGTACCTGGTGGGGCGCCGGCTGCGGATCGGCGCCGACCTGCGCACGCTCATCGGCGTCGGTACAGCGATCTGCGGTGCATCCGCGATCGCCGCCGTGAGCCCGGTCATCAAGGCCAAGAGCAACGACATCGCCTACGCGGTATCGACGATCTTCCTCTTCAACGTCGCCGCGGTGCTCGTCTTCCCGCCGCTGGGCCACGCGCTCGGCATGAGCCAGTCGGACTTCGGCCTGTTCGCCGGCACCGCCGTCAACGACACCAGTTCGGTCGTCGCGGCGGCCTCGTCCTACGGGCACGAGGCCGCCGACCACGCCGTCGTCGTCAAGCTCGTACGATCGCTGATGATCATACCGATCTGCCTCGCGCTGGCCGCCCTGGTACGTCGCCGTGAGGCGAGGACCGACCCGGCGACCGCAGCCGGGAAGGTCAACCCGGTCCGGCTCGTGCCGTGGTTCCTCGTCGGCTTCCTGCTCACCGCGGCGGCCAACACCGCAGGCCTGCTGCCGCAGTCGACGCACGCGGCGCTTGCCCACACGGCACTGTTCTTCATCACGACTGCCCTCGTGGGCATCGGACTGTCCACGGACATCACGGAGTTGCGCCGCACCGGCCCCCGGCCCGTCGTCCTGGGACTGGTCCTCTGGGCGACGGTGGCCGCGACGAGTCTCCTCCTCCAACTCGCGGTCGGGTGACGTCGTGCCGCTTCCCCCATGGATTCCCGACCTCGGGTCACTCGACCTGTTGCTGAGCGTGGCGGAGCTGGGCAGCGTCGGAAAGGCCGCCCACGAGCACGGCATGAGCCAACCGGCGGCGAGCAACCGGCTCAACCGACTGGAGCGCCGGACGGGCCTCGCCCTGCTGACGCGCACGACCACCGGTACGACTCTGACACCTGTCGGCGAGGCGTTCGCCGCGTGGGCCCGCGACGTCCTCCGGCCGGCGCAGGTACTGGCGAGCAATGTCGAGGCCCTGCGCCGCAGCAGAGGAGCGCGCCTGAGAGTCGCGGCAAGCCTCACCAACGCCGAGTACCTCATGCCTCGTTGGCTGCTCGTCCTGCGCCATGACCATCCCCGCCTGGAGGTCTCCGCCGTCGTCGCCAACTCGCACGACGTCTGCGACCGGGTCCGCAGCGGACAGGCCGACATAGGCTTCGTGGAGATGCCGACCGTGCCCCAGGACCTGTCCCACCGTCAGATCGACACCGACGAGCTGGCCCTGGTCGCGGCGCCGACCTATCCGGCAGCACGCCGCTCGTTCCCGCTGCGGCCCGCTGACCTGCTCACCCAGCCGACACTGCTGCGCGAGCACGGGTCGGGCACACGGGACACGTTCGTGGCAGCGCTGGCCGGCGCCTTGAGAACCGGCGCGCCCAAGCTTCCGTACGCGATCGAACTCGGTTCGACGGCCACCATTCTCGCCACGGCACGCGCCGGCGGGGGAATCGGCGTCATCAGCGCGCGAGCGGCATCGGCCGACATACAGAACGGCAGCCTCGTCCGGCTCGACGTCCCAGGCCTGCGGCCGATCCGGGCGCTCAACGCCGTCTGGCTGGGCGCGGCTCCCTCGGACTCAGCCATGCACCTCGTCGAGCTGGCCCACCAGCTGCGCAACGCGCCGGACACCGCGCTCCGCTGAGGAGTCTGCCCGACCTGCGACCTCCGGTGCAGGCCGTCTCCGGGTATCAACTACCGTTTCCACCTTGCAGGTTGACGCTCGACGATTCCGGGACGTCAACCTGCCCCTCCCCCGGTCTGCCCGCCCGGATCGATGCCATGGCCGGCCGGGGAGAAGCTGGTGAAGGCTCTGTCGCTCTGGCCGTTCAAGCCACTGACGAATCCTCTTGTGTCTGCGCGTGAGTCATGCGGCGGAATACGAATAGAACCCTCGCCCGGCCTTCCGTCCGAGGTGACCGGCCATCACCATGCGGGCCAGCAGGGGCGGTGGCGCGTACAGAGGCTCCTTGTACTCGTCGTACAGCGATTCCGCCACGGCCAGCGTCGTGTCCAGGCCGATGTGATCGGCGAGTGCCAGTGGGCCCATCGGATGGGCGCACCCGCGCACCATGCCCTGGTCGATGTCCTGGGCCACCGCGAAACCGGACTCGAACATGCGGATCGCCGAGAGAAGGTACGGAATCAGAAGGGAGTTGACGACGAAGCCTGCCCGGTCCTGGGACACGATGACGTGCCGTCCCAGGACCTCCGTGGCGAACTGGTGCATCCTCGACCAGGCGTCGTCGCTCGTCACCAGCGACGGAACCAGCTCGACGAGGTCCAGCACAGGGACGGGATTGAAGAAGTGCAGGCCCATGACCCGGCCCGGACACGAGGTGGCCGCAGCAAGTTTCATGATGGGGATGGATGAGGTGTTGGAAGCGAGGAGAGCGTCCGGTCGCGTCATGACGCGGTCGAGCGTGGCAAAGATGCCGGTCTTGAGTTCCTCGTCCTCGGGCACCGCTTCGACGGCGAGGTCCCGGTCGGCGAAGTCGGCCAGGTCGACCGTGAAGCTCAGGGACCCCAGCACCGCATCGCGCGCTTGTGCCGTCAGCTTCCCCCGGTCCACGGCCCGGTCGAGCGACTGGCCGATCCTGGTTCTGCCGGTCTCCGACGCCGTGTCATCGACTTCGTAGACAAGCGTGTCCAGGCCGTTGCGGGCGCACACCTCGGCGATCCCGGAGCCCATCAGGCCGCAGCCGACGACGCCGACCTTCCGTATTCCCTCGCCGTGCGCACTCATCGGGTTCCCTCCTTGGCTGCGA
>NZ_FMCI01000104.1 GCF_900091845.1 Streptomyces sp. SolWspMP-5a-2 | reverse complement strand
CCCGCGCGGCCGCCGCGGGGGCCGGGCAGCCCCTGGTCGTCGGCCACCGGGGCGCCGCGGGCTGGCGGCCCGAGCACACGGCCGCCGCGTACACGTACGGCGTGCAGACCGGCGCCGACTGGATCGAACCCGACCTGGTGCCCACCCGCGACCACGTGCTGGTCGTGCGGCACGAGAACGACATCTCGCAGACCACGGACGTCGCCGCGCACCCGGAGTTCGCGGGGCGCAGGACCACGCGGACGGTGGACGGGCGGCCGGTGACCGGCTGGTTCACCGAGGACTTCACGCTGGCGGAGCTGAAGACGCTGCGCGCGGTGGAGCGGCTGCCCGGGGTCCGCGACCGCAACACCGTCCTGGACGGGCGGCAGCAGGTGCTCACCTTCCAGGAGGTCGTCGACCTGGCGCGGCGCCTGTCGCGCCGGTACGGGCGGACCGTCGCCGTCTTCCCGGAGACCAAGCACCCCACCTACTTCCGCTCGATCGGACTGCCGCTCGAGGGGAAGCTGGCCGAGGCGGTGCGGCGCAACAGGCTGGGGCCGCGCGAGTGCGTGGTGCAGTCCTTCGAGCCGTCGAGCCTGCGGCGGGTGGCGGCGCAGCGGCTCGGGCTGCCGCTGTGGCAGGCGCTGGGCACCACGGGCGGGCCGTACGACCTGGTGGCGGCGGGCGATCCGACGACGTACGCGGACCTGATGACCCCGGCGGGCCTCGCCGGGATCGCGGAGTACGCCGACTGGATCGGCCCTGACAAGACCTCGGTCGTGCCGGTCGGCGCGGACGGGCGGCTCGGCACGCCGACCACGCTGGTGGCCGACGCGCACGCGGCCGGGCTGCGGGTGGGCGCGTACACCTTCCGCGCGGAGAACCAGTTCCTGCCGGTGGACTTCCGGCGCGGGAGCGACCCGAACGGCTTCGGCGACGCCTTCGCCGAGTACGCGCTCCACCGGCGGCTGGGCGTGGACGCGGTGGTGACGGACTTCCCCGACCTGGCGGTGCTGGCCAGGGACGGGGCGGGGGCACCGGACGGGACGGGGTGACGGCGGCGGCCGCCACCCCGCGGGCGCCGTCTAGAGGTTGCTGAAGTCCGGGCCCTTGGTGCGGGTGCGCTTGATCTCGTAGAAGCCGGGGACGGAGGCGACCGCGAGGGTGCCGTCCCAGAGGCGGGCGGCCTGCTCGCCCTGCGGGGCCGGGGTGACGACCGGGCCGAAGAAGGCGACCTGCTCGCCGTCGGCGCCGGGCACCGCGATCACCGGGGTGCCGACCTCCTGGCCGACCAGGTCGATGCCCTCCTTGTGGGAGGCGCGGAGCTGGGCGTCGAACTCGAAGTCCTCCTGGTCGGCGTAGTCGATCAGGTCGGCGGGGAGTCCGGCGTCGGCCAGGGCGGCGGCGATGGCCTCGGTGGTCGGGCCCTCGCCGTTGTTGTGGAAGCGGGTGCCGAGCGCGGTGTACAGCGGGCCGAGGACATCGGCGCCGTGCTTCTGCCAGGCCGCGGTGGCCACCCGGACCGGCTTCCACGCCTTGGTGGCGAGCATGTCCCGGTACTCCTCGGGCAGCTCGTCGACCCGGTCCTCGTTCAGGACGGCGAGGCTCATGATGTGCCAGCGGATCTCGATGTCGCGGACCTTCTCCACCTCCAGCACCCACCGGGAGGTCATCCAGGCCCAGGGACAGAGCGGGTCGAACCAGAAGTCGACAGGGGTCTTCGCGGGAGTGGTCGCGTTCTCGGGCATGGCTCTCCTCGGAATGAAGGCGTCTTCACAAAGGCGTCTGTCCTCGCAACACCGCCCACCGCTCACCCCATTCCCGGCTGTCCGCCGTCAGGGGCGCATGGCAGGATCGGTGCTGTCCCGACTCCACCACACCACCAGAGGAAGTGCCGCCCGTGCCCGGTGAGAATCTGTCCCGTGACGAGGCCCGGGAGCGGGCCGCGCTGCTCTCCGTCGACGGGTACGAGGTCTCCCTCGACCTGCGCTCGGCCGTGGGCGACGACGCCGGTGAGGGGCCGCGGACGTTCCGCTCCCTGACCACGATCCGCTTCCGCTGCAACGAGCCGGGCGCGTCGAGCTTCGCCGACCTGATCGCACCGAGCGTGACGGCCCTGTCGCTCAACGGACGCGACCTCGACCCGGGCGCGGTCTTCGACGGCACCCGCATCCTCCTGGAGGACCTGGCCGCCGAGAACGAGCTGGTGGTGGACGCACGCTGCGCCTACTCCCGCACCGGCGAGGGCATGCACCGCTTCGTCGACCCGGAGGACGGCGAGGTCTACCTGTACACGCAGTACGAACCGGCCGACGCGCGGCGGGTGTTCGCCAACTTCGAGCAGCCCGACCTGAAGGCCCCCTACCGCTTCGAGGTGCGCGCCCCCGAGGGCTGGACGGTGTGGTCCAACGGCGCGGGCACGCAGACCGACGGCGTGTGGCGGTTCGCGGAGACCAAGCCGATCTCCACGTACATCACCTGTGTGGTGGCGGGCCCCTACCACTACGTGACGGACTCCTACACGCGTGAGCTGCCCGACGGCTCCCGCCTGGAGATCCCGCTCGGCGCGCTGTGCCGCAAGGGGCTCGCGCCCTACTTCGACGCCGACGACATCTTCCTGGTCACCAAGCAGGGCCTGGACTTCTTCCACGAGCACTTCGACTTCCCGTACCCGTTCGGCAAGTACGACCAGGCGTTCGTGCCCGAGTACAACCTCGGCGCGATGGAGAACCCGGGCCTGGTGACGTTCCGCGAGGAGTACATCTTCCGCGGGAAGGTGACGCGTTCGTCGTACGAGAGCCGCGCCAACGTCATCCTGCACGAGATGGCGCACATGTGGTTCGGCGACCTGGTCACCATGGAGTGGTGGGACGACCTGTGGCTCAAGGAGTCGTTCGCCGACTTCATGGGCGCGTTCGCGCTGGTCGGCGCGACCCGCTTCGAGGACGGCTGGATCACCTTCGCCAACCGCCGCAAGGCGTGGGCGTACCGCGCCGACCAGTTGCCCTCCACCCACCCGGTCACCGCCGACATCCGCGACCTCCAGGACGCCAAGCTCAACTTCGACGGCATCACCTACGCCAAGGGCGCGAGCGTCCTGAAGCAACTGGTGGCGTACGTCGGCCAGGACGCGTTCCTGGAGGGCGCGCGCCGCTACTTCAAGCGGCACGCGTACGGCAACACGCGCCTGTCCGACCTGCTGGCGGTACTGGCGGAGACCAGCGGCCGGGACATGGGCGGCTGGGCGCGGTCCTGGCTCCAGACGGCGGGCGTCAACGCGCTCACCCCGCAGGTGGTGCTGGACGCGGAGGGCCGGATCGGCGAGCTGGCGGTGCTCCAGGAGGCCGCCGAGTCGCACCCGGAGCTGCGCCCGCACCGGGTGGCGATCGGCCTGTACCGGCTGGAGGACGGCGCGCTCGTGCGGTACGCGCGCGCCGAGACGGACGTCGACGGCCCGCGCACGGTGGTGGCGGAGCTGGCCGGGCAGCCCGCCCCCGGGCTGGTGCTGGTCAACGACGACGACCTCACGTACTGCAAGACCCGCTTCGACGCGACGTCGCTGGCGACCCTGCGCGACCACCTCGGCACGATGACGGACCCGCTGGCCCGCGCCCTGTGCTGGTCGGCGCTGTGGAACATGACCCGGGACGCGCTGCTGAACGCGCCGGACTTCATCGACCTGGTGACCCGGTTCGCCCGCCGCGAGAGCGACATCGGCGTGCTCCAGATGCTGCACGCGTGGGCCGGTTCGGCGCTGGTCAACTACGCGCCGCCGGCCTGGCGGGAGACCGGCGGGAAGCTGCTGGCGGAGGTCGCGCTGCGGGATCTGCGCGAGGCGGTGCCGGGCAGCGAGCAGCAGTTGGCGTGGGCGCGGTTCCACGCGTCGGTGGCGTCGGCGCCCGAGGACCTGGCGCTGCTGGCGGGGCTGCTCGACGGCACCGAGAAGATCGACGGGCTCGACGTCGACCAGGAGCTGCGGTGGGTGCTCCTGGAGCCGCTGGCGTCGCACGGGCGGGCCGACGAGCGGGTCCTCGCGGCCGAACTGGCCCGCGACGACACGGCGTCCGGCAAGCGCCACCAGGTCCGCTGTCTCGCCGCGCGCCCGTCGGCCGCGGTCAAGGCGCAGGCGTGGGCGCAGGTGGTGGAGTCGGACGCGCTCTCCAACGCGCTGGTGGAGGCGACGATCGCGGGCTTCGCGCAGTCCTCGCAGCGGGAGCTGACGGCGCCGTACACGGAGAAGTACTTCGCGGCGATCGAGGGGGTGTGGGAGCGCAGGTCGATCCAGATCGGCATGGACGTGGTGCGCGGCCTCTTCCCGTCCTTCCCGACGCCGCAGGACGCGGCGGGCACGCTGGCCGCGACGGACGCGTGGCTCGCCTCCCACGAGGGGTCGGCTCCGGCGCTGCGCAGGCTGGTGCTGGAGGCCAGGGACGATCTGGCGCGGGCCCTGCGGGCGCAGGAGGCGGCGCGGCTCTGAGCCCTGGCCCCGGACCCCGCCCGGCACCGATCTTTGGCCAACGCCTAAGCCACCGGTGACCGTTACGGAATCCGGTCATTCGCCCCCGTAACCCCTGGCCCGCCCCGGACGGACCAGGGGTTTTCGGTGCCTACTCGGCATCCGCACCCTCATCCTTTAGCTCCGCCTTGTCCGCATTTGTCGACGAGCGTGTAACAGCGGTTACTTCGCGATTCGGGCGCGGCATACCCGTTCCATGACCCAGCAACTCCCCCCACGGCCGCCCGTCTCGCCCCGCCTCCCGCGCCACCGCCCCGACGTGCGGCACCGCCTCCTGACGTCGGCTCAGCTCCGGGCGCGCGGCGTCTCGCCCGCCGCGGCAGGCGAGCGCTGCCGCCCCGGCGGGCCCTGGCAGCAGCTCCTGCCCGGCGTGTTCCTGCTCCACCCGGGCCCGCCGACCGGCGAGGAGCGGCTGCACGCGGTGCTCATGTACGCGGCGAAGGAGCGGTCCCCCGGGGTGCCGGTACAGCCCGCGGCCGGGGCGCCCCACCGCGCGCCGTACCCGGAGGCCCAGATCACCGGACTCGCGGCGCTCTCCCTGCACGGGTTCGGCAGCGCGCCGGGGCTGCTCTCGCTCGACCGGATCGACGTGCTGGTGCCGCGCAGGCGGCGGCTGCGCTCCACCGGGCGGGCCAGGGTGGTGCGCGCGGCGCATCCGCCGGTCCCCGTGCAGCGGGCGGGAGTTCCGGTCGCGCCGGTGCCGCGCGCCCTCGCGGACGCGGTCGCGGACCTGTCGGACGCGGAGACCGTACGGCTGCTGCTCACCGAGGCGGTCCGCGGCGGCCACTGCGAACCGGCTTCGGTGGTACGGGCGTTGACCGCGGCGAAGCTGCTGACCAGGCCGCACGTGGTGGACGCGGTGGACTCCCTGCTGGCGGAGGGCCGTTCGATCGCGGAGGACCGGCTCTACCGCATGGTCCGGGAGTTCGGCCTGCCCGACCCGGTCTGGAACGTCGACCTGCGGATGCCCGGCGGCCCGCACCTCGGCGGCCTCGACGCCTACTGGCCCGACCAGGCGGTCGCGGTCGAACTCGACACCCGCGCGCCGCGCACGGACGAGGACGCCCTCTGGTCGGAGTACGCCAGGAAGAGGGAGCATCTGGAGCGGCTGGGCATCACGGTCGTCCATGTGACACCGCGCAAGCTCCGCGAGGCGATGGACCAGCAGGCGACCGTCGTCCGCACCGCCCTGATGGCGGCCGACGACCGCGAACCGGCCGCGTACGTCGTGGTGCTGCCCCGGTAGTGACGAACGGGGGCGGCACCAGGAGGGGAGAGGAGGGACCGCCGCGCCGGCGGTCCCTCCTCAGCTCGCCGCCGGGCCGGGGAGCGCGGCAAGCCCGAACTTCTCCCGCGCGGCCGGGGTGACCGGGGTGAAGAGGTTGACGAGGTTCCCGTCGGGGTCGCGCAGCAGCAGCGAGCGGTTGCCCCAGGGCATGGTGGCGGGCCCGGCGACCCGCTCGGCGTCCGCCGCCGCGCCGTGCAGCCGGTCCACGTCGTCGACCAGGAACTCGACGATCACGCTGTGGTTGTCGGCGGGCCGGGCCGAGCCCGGCGCGAAGAGCGGGACGGTGCGGACCCCGGCCACGGCGAGGGTGGCGCCGGGCGTGACGATCTCCGCGAAGTCCTCGGTGGCCCACGTCGCGGTCACCCCGGTGACCCGCTCGTAGAAGGCGACGAGCCGGGCGACGTCGGCGGTGATCACGCGGACGGAGACGAACTGCATGGTGTCCTCCCTGGACGGGTCGGTCGCTGTCGTGCCTCCGAGGCTAGGACGGATACCGGACAGAACCGGTCCGGTATCGCGGCTAGGCTCGCACCCATGTCCCGACCCACCGGCCGCGTGCTCACCCTGCTGGACCTCCTCCAGTCGGGCGGCGTCCGCACCGCCGCCGAACTCGCCGAACGGCTCGGCGTCGAGGACCGGACCGTGCGCAGGTACGTGGACCGGCTCGTCGACCTCGGCATCCCGGTGGAGACGGTGCGCGGCCGGTACGGCGGCTACCGGCTCGGCCCCGGGCACCGGCTGCCGCCGCTCATGCTCGGCGACGACGAGGCGCTCGCCGTCCTCCTCGGCCTGCTCGCCGGGCGCCGCGCCGGGCTGACGACGGCCGCCGGAACAGCGAGCGAGACGGCCGCCGCCAAGATCCGCAGGGTGCTCCCCGGCCACCTCGCCCGCAGGCTGGACACGCTCCTCGACTCCCTCGCCGTCACACCGGGGCCCGCCGGGTCGCCGCGCCCGGACGCCGAGATCCTGCTCACCGTCGCCGACGCGGTGCGCCACCGCAGGCCGCTGTCGGTCCGCTACACCGACCGCACGGGAAACCACGGCGAACGGCGCCTGCACGCGTACGGGATCGTCGCGCACGGGGGCCGCTGGTACGTCACCGGCGCCGACCCGGACCGCGGCGAGGACCGCGCCCTGCGGCTCGACCGGGTCACCGGCGCGCGTCCGCTGCCCGGCTCCTTCGAGGTCCCGGCCGGGTACGACGCGGCGGACCGGCTGATCACCGGGTTCGCCACGGCCGCCTACCGGCACGAGGTGACCCTGCGGATCCACGGCACGCCCGAGGGGCTGCGCACCCGGCTCCCGCCGAGCGTCGCCCGCGTCGAGGAGACGCGGGAGGGCGCCGACCCGGCCGCCGACCGCTGGCTGCGGGTCGAGCTGCGCGTGGAGCGCCTCGACTGGCTCCCCCCGCTCCTCGCCTCCCTCGACCGCCCCTTCACCGTGGAACGCCCCGAGGAACTGCGCGCCGCGGTGACCGCCTACGCGGACCGGTTCGCCCGCCGGGCACGGGGAGAGGAGGAGCGGGGGGTGTGAGGAGCGGGGGGCGGGGGTGACCTCCGCGGGGCTAGCCGCCGAGTCCGGGGTGAAGTCCGTCGGGGATCTCATGGGTCCCGTGCGTGCCGTGCGCCCCGTGCGCGCCGGGGATCTCGGGAGCCCCGAGGACATCGGGAAGCACGTGCCTCCCGGACGGCTCACGGGTCCCGTACGTCCCGGGGACCTGGTGCGCCTCGCGGACCACGCGGTCGAGCAGGTCCGCGTAGGCCGCGATCATGCGCGTCCGGCTGAAGCGTTCACGGCTCGCCGCGAGCGCGGCGGTCAGGGACGGCCGGCCGGCGACCGCGGCCGACCAGGCGCGGGCGATCGCGTCGGGGTCGGACGGCGTCACGAACCCCAGGCCGGAGACGATCGCCGCGCTGTCGCCGACGTCCGTGGTGACCGGGACGGCGCCGCACATCATCCCCTCGACCAGGCAGAGCGGCGCGGCCTCGCCCCAGGACGAGGTGAGCGCGACCACGTCGGACGCCGCGTACACGGCCTCCATGTCCCGCCGCACGCCCAGCAGGCGGACCCGGTCCGCCATGCCGCCGTCCCCGCCGAACGCCGCCCTGACGTCCGCCGCGAGACCGTGGTTGGCCGCCGTCATCCCCGCCCCGCACAGCAGCACCCGCCCGTCCTGCTGCCCCGCGAGCCAGGCACGGGCCGCGCGCAGGAACAGCGGGACGTTCTTCATCGCGTCGTAGCGGGCCGCGAGAACGACGACGAGCGCCGCGGCCGGGATGCCGAGCGCCGAGCGCACCGCCAGGCGGCGGGCCGGGTCGGGACGGAACCGCAGCAGGTCCACGCCGTTCGGGACGACGTGCAGCAGCTCCCGCGGGACGCCCGCCGCCGCGTACGCGTCCCGGGTCGACTCGGCGCAGCAGACGCAGGCGACCACCGTGCCGTCGGCGATGGCCGCCCGCAGCTCGTCCAGGGCGCCGCCCTGGTTCTCCGGGTCGGAGCGGTGCAGGCAGACCACGACGGGCCTGCGCGGCAGCCCCGCCTGGTTGAGCAGCCGCAGCGGCTGCTCCTTGAGGGACAGGACGACGTCGGCGCCCGCGGTGGCCCGCGCGGTGTCCGCCAGTTCGGGGCCGGTGAACGGCGTGGCGGCGCCGCCCTCGACGGCGAACCGGCCCAGCGAGGCGACCGCGATCCCGGCGCCGGTCAGCGCCCGGTAGCAGGCGTCGTCCTCCATCCGCTGGCGGGTGGCCTCGCGGTGCACCTCTCCGTGGACGCTCAGCACCCGATGGTGCTGGCCGCCCTCCGCGAGCCCCAGCAGCACATCGCTGTGCACGATCCGGGCGCCGCCGGAGAAGAATCCCTCGTAGACCGACAGAACCCGCAGCCCGTGCCTCGTCAGCACACGACCACCCGCCTCGCACAAGTGAGTAATGAGTCGTCCCCCGTGATCCGCGGGTTAGGCGACATGAGGCGGCATGGACGTTTCGCCGGGGTGAACGCGGCGCCGCGCGTCCCGGTCCGGTCGGTTATCCGCAGGTCAACAGGTACGGGACGCCGTGGCACGAGGGGGCGCGCTACGGTGCGGGGCCTTGGCGCGAGGGGGCGCGCTACGGTGCGGGGCCGTGGCGCGAGGGGGCGCGCTACGGTACGGCCGTTCGACGTCCGCCCGCACGAGAGTGGTGACCATGGCCCGTCCTCTCCCCCGCCGCGCCCCCGGCCCGGAGCGCCGGTGAGCGCCGAACGGGTCCTCGGCAGCCGGGACGACGCCACCGCCGTCCGCGCCGGTGAACGGGCGCGGGCCGCGCTCGTGTGGGCCGTCGACGCGAGCGCCGGGGACCCGTCGCACGCCTTCCGCGTCACCGCGACCGGCCCCTGGGGCACCGCCGGGGGGCGCGGGTACGACCTGCTCGACGCCCTCGACCGGGTCCGGCGCGCACTGGAGGAGGCGGGCTGGCTGCTGGCGATCAACGCGGCCCGCCCGGACGTCGCCCAGAGCGGCATGCTCCGGGACTCCGGGAGCACCCGCGCCTACCGGCTCACCCCGGGACGGCGGGGCCGCCGCGAGGACCTGGTGGACCTCTTCGACGACGCCCCGGCCGACGCCGTCACCACCCTCGACGCCCAGCGGGCCGCCTACCTGAGCTGGCTCGCCTCGCTCTGATCCGCGGCCAACCCCTCTGCCGCCGGGCCCAGTTGATGGGCCCGGCGGATTGGGCCCGGGGTGGGCCCCCGGGCCCTGGGGCGGCGGGCCACGCGGCTCCTAGGCTGCCTGCGCTCGGGAGGAGCGACGGCCCCACGCCGTCGTCCGGACGCCGGAGCCGGATGCGAGGGCACCGTCATGGCCGAGCCGCGAACTCCCGCACCGGTGGCCGCCGTTCCCGTCCACGACGGCCGCCCGGTGCTGCCGCGGACGCTGGTGACGGCCCGCGCCCTGCTCCATCTGATGTTCGCCGTCACGGTGTTGGGCGGTGTCCGGGCGATCGCCACGCTGACCGGCCACGGGCTGCTGCGGCCGTCGCTGCTCGTGCTGGTGGCGTACGCCGTCGCGCCGGGCGTCATCGGGCTGGTGCTGGCCGGTCGGCTGTGGACCGGCGGGCGGGGCGCGCGGCTCGGGCTGATCGGCGTCTCGTCCGTGCTGGTGGCGGGCAGCGTCGTCAACATGTACCGGGGCTCCGCGCACGGCTTCGGCCAACTCCTGCTGCCGGTAACCCTGTTGGTCCTCACCTGCGCGGGACCCAGCCGGGCCTGGTTCGACCTGCCGGAGGGCGGCAGGGCGCCGCGGCCGCACGGTCCCGTGCGCCGGTGGCGCCGGATCGCGGTGCCGTCCCTGCCCCATCTGATCCGCTGGCGCCGGGACCGCGGTCAGACGGCGGTCGAGTACCTCGGGCTCGTCGCGGTGGTCGTGGCCCTCGTCGGCGCGATGGCCTTCGGCGGGATCGGGGGCACCGTCGCCGACGGCCTGCGCTCCGCGGTCTGCGCGGTCACCGGCGCGGACGACTGCCCGGGAGCGGCGGAGGCGGGCGGGAGCGGGGGTCCCGCCGGGGGCGTCACGGGCGGCGGGACGAGCGGGGGCGCGGCAGGGGGGTCGAACGGCTCGACCGGCGGGACGAGCGGTTCGACCGGCGGGACGAGCGGCTCCGGTGGCACGGAGGGCTCGACCGGCGCGGGTGGCAGCGACGGCTCGGGGGGCACCGAGGGCTCCGGTGGCTCCGCCGCGAACGGCGGCTCGTCCGGTGGGAGTTCGGCCACCGGGGGGAGTTCCGCCTCGGGCGGGTCGTCCGCTTCGGGAGGGTCATCTGCTTCGGGAGGGTCGGACGACGGTGGCTCGTCCACGGGCGGGACGACGGTCACGGGCGGCACGTCGTCGACCGGGGGCCGGGCCACCGGCGGGACCGGGGGCGACTCGACCGACGGCGGGGCGGTGGTCGGCGGCACCCTGAGCGGCGGGAGCACCGCCGACGGCGGTACGACGGGCGGGAGTCCGAGCGGGGGCGCGTCCGGCAGCGGGGGTTCCGCGGACGGGGGTTCGTCCTCCGACGGGGGGTCGTCCACGGGTGGCTCCGCCGACGGAGGTGCTTCCAACGGAGGTGCTTCCGACGGGAGTTCGTCCCACGGGGGTGCGTCCGGCTCGGGCGGGTCGTCGGGTTCCGGGGGCAGCTCGTCGAACGGCGGCACCTCGGGGTCGGGCGGCACCTCCGGCACGCGTGGCACCTCCGGGTCGGGCGGCACTTCCGGTACCGGGGGTTCGAGCTCCTCGGGCGGGTCCTCCGGCACGGGTGGCTCCACCGGCACCGGCGGTTCCAGCTCGGGCGGTTCCTCGAACTCGGGGGGCTCCAACGGCTCGGGCGGCTCCAGCTCGTCCGGCTCCAGCTCGGGCGGGTCCTCCAGCTCCGGCGGCTCCAGCAGCGAAGGCAGCTCCAGCGGCGGCAACTCCAGTGGTGGCAACTCCAGCGGCGGTCTCATCGTCGGAGGGCTCACCACCGGGGGGCTGATCTTCGGCGGTGCCTCCGGATCGGGCGGCTCCAGCTCGGGCGGGAGCAGTTCCGGCGGGAGCAGTTCCGGCGGTTCCTCCGGGGGGAGTTCGGTCGACGGCGGGAGCGCCGACTCCGGGGGCGAGGAGCGGCCCGATCCCGACGACGACCCCGACAAGGAGGACCCGGACAAGGAGGACTGCGGGGAGGGGGCGACGGTCTCCTCGCAGCGGGCGGACGTCGGCACCGTCGTCACGCGGGCCTCGTTCACCACCAGGGCCGCCCCCGCGCCGACGGCCGTCCTCGCGCCGGGGGCCGTCCTCGCGCCGACGGCCGTCCTCGCCGCCGACCCGCCGGGCGACGGCGGCGTCGGCGCGCTGATCGACGCGATGTCCGCGCTCACCCTCTCCGGCTTCGACACCTACGAGGAGGCCGAGGCGGCGGCCGAGGCCGCGTTCGGGGACGCGGCGGGGCCCGACACCGAGATGCCGGACGCGCCGGGCGTCGCCGACCCCCCTGACCCGCCCGGCCTCGGCGAGGACCACCCGGCCGGGATCGCCGGCTCGTGCGACGACCCGGGGTCCAACAGCACCGGCGTCGGCCCCGATCCGCGCGCGGTGGCCGCCGAGCCGAACATCAACTGGGACGGCATCCCCGACTACGTCGTCCCCCGCACCTCGAACGAGCCGCTGTACCGGTCGGACACCCGCGACCCGTCGATCATCTTCGAGCAGGGGTTCCGGCCGAAGAACCCGTCCGGCGCCGATCTGTGGAACTACGTGCTGACCAACCAGCCCGCGCAGTACGTCTCCACCACCACCTCGGACCACCTCGACTGGGGCCCGCAGTACGTGTACGACATCCGGGCACCCGGCGGCATCGACATCAACGCCACCTACGGCAGCCACTCCCCGTACCCGGACCAGCAGGAGATCGCCTTCCCCGGCGGGATCAGGCCCGAGTACATCAAGGGCGTGTGGCGGATGAACCCGGACGGCACGCACGGGCAGTACATCCCGAACCCGCACTACGACCCGGCCGCGGGCGGGAACAACTCACCCCCGGTGGACCCGCCCGACTGGACCGACAGCGACGTCGACATGCCGGACGCCGACGAGCCGCTGCCGCCGAGCCCGGACCCGATGGACGTCGACTGACGCCCGGGTCAGCCCTTCTTCAGGACCAGTTCGGTGTTGCGGTCGGCCGGGTCGCCGCCCAGCACGGTGCTGGCGCCGGGGGCGTTGAAGGACAACTCCCGGTAGAGGGCGGCCAGTCCGGTCTGGGAGAGGTCGCCGAAGTCCGTGCGGTGCGGGGCCGCGGACTCGACGAGCGTGGTGAACAGCGAGACCGTGCCGTCCTTGTTGTCCACCACCTCGATGATCCTGGCGAGTTGGGGGAAGTCGACGTGGGACGCGGTGGAGATCTCCCAGAAGGAGCGGCCGTCGGGCGCCGAGTGCGGGGTGATGTCGTTGCGGTGGATGTGGCCGTTGACCCAGGCGAGGACGTTGCGGTGGCTGCCGAGGAGGGCCAGCACCTCCTGGCCGTTGTGGCGCCGCTCGGCGGGGCGGGACGGGTCGGCGTGGGACGTGTTGGTCATCGTCTTGCTGGTGTGGTGGCTGAAGACAATGACGTATGAGTCCTTGTTGTCCCGCAGTTGGCGGTCGAGCCACTTCAACTGGGCCGTTCCGATGGACCCTTCGTAGTGGCCGCCCGGGTCGGTGGTGTCGAGGCTGACGCCGACGACGTCGTCCGAGATCCGGAAGGCGTAGTACTGGGTGCCCGCGGCGAGGTTGGCGGAGGAGTAGCCGTGTCCGACCGGGCCGAGGCCGCGGTGGGCCGGGTCCAGGTGCGCCTTGAGGTACTCGGCCGGGGTGTAGGGGGCGCGCCGCTCGTCGGGGGTGACCGGGCGCATGGAGCGGGCGTGCGCCTTGAGCATGTCCCGGAACGCGGTGCCGCGCGGGTCCTTGCCGCCCTTGATGGCGTTCTGGAGCTTCTTCGCGTCGGCCGCGGGCAGCGACATCAGCTTCCTGCCGCCGACCGCGTACTCGGCGAGCCAGGAGTCGCCGTGCCCGTAGCAGCCCAGCGGCATCGCGTCGTGGTTGCCGACGGTGGAGTACCAGGGCAGGTTGAGGCCGGGGCTGCGGACCTCGCGGGTGGCGGCGGCCAGGAAGCCCGCCAGGTGCGGGAACCCGGCCTGCTTGTCGGCGTCCCGGACGGTGGAGTCGGGCTGCCAGTACTGCGTGAGCCCGCTGTTCTGGACGCCCTCGTAGTGGCGCGGGTCCCCGGAGCCGGGGGTGATCCGGCCGCCGCTCATGATGGTGAGGAACCAGTCGAGTTCGGTCTTGGCGTTGTTGTCGGTGTTGTCGCCGGTCGTCATCGCGAAGTGCAGCGGCGAACCGGTGACGGGCGCCCCGCGCAGCGCGTTGACCCGCTCGACCAGGGAGACCGCGCCCTGCACGGTCAGCGCCTCGTGCGGGCGCCAGGCGTGCCGGTCGGTGGAGCGCAGGTACTCCAGGCGCATCGGGTGCTGGCTGTCGATCAGGTGCAGGTCGGTGAGCTGCACGAAGGCGGCGAGCGCGGTACGGCGGGCGGCCCGGCCGGACTTCGCGGCGGCGAGTTCGCCGCGCACCACCCGGCTCCAGCCGGGGCCGTCGCCGAGACGGCGGTAGCCGGTGGAGGTGCGCGGGGCGGCGACGGTCGCCAGCGTGGTGCCCTTGGTGTAGGGGGCGAGCGGCGCGGCGGGCGCCTTGCGCGACTGGGCCACGACCCGGGTGTCCGCGGTGGTGGCGGCCTGGCTTTCGGTGGGCCGCAGGGCGTAGCCGACACCCGCGGAGACGGCCGCCGCGCCGGTGGCGGCGAGGACGGTACGACGGTTGATGCCCAGCACGGAGCTGGCGACAGAGCGTGTGCGCGACATGGCGCGGTCTCCCCGAGTGCGAACGCGTCGGCAGTGGTCGCGGGTGATCGCTTCCGCGAACATTCCCGCTCGCTCTGGATGCTTGGCATCGGGGATGACCTGTGCGTGAACGAGGCGGCAACGCGCAACACCGATCACGGTACGTCGATCTTGGGCCACCCTGCGCGTCCACCACCGCTCCTCGAACGGCCCGGACCCGGTCACTCAGCGTTCATCTGACGGGGTAGTCAAGCCGTTCGGGGGCGGACTCCGGACGGCCGGGGAAGCCGTCAGGGCCGGGTGCGGGGCGGGCCGGGAATCTCGTCCGGGGCGGGCGCGGGGCGGGCCGGGAACTCCGTCCGGGGCGGGAGCGGGGCGGGCCGCCCGAGGGGCGCCGGGTCGCGGGTCGCTAGCCGTTCCTGCCGCTGGCCGGGCGCTCCCGCCACAGGGCGAGGGCGATGTCGACCGCGTCGGAGCGCTCCAGGGCGGGCACCTCGGCGAGCGGGTGCCAGGCGGCCCGGTCGGTGGAGCCGCCGACCTCGTCGCGCAGCGCGCCGCCGGTGATCAGGCCCTCGTAGAGGACCCGGACGGTGTGGCCGTCGACGGCCCGGCCGAAGCGGCGCCGGGTGATCCGGCGGGCGGCGCCGACGCCGAGCAGCGCGGTGACGTCCATGAGGTACCCGGTCTCCTCCTCGACCTCGCGCCGTACCGCGTCGTACGGGTCCTCGCCGTGTTCGAGGCCGCCGCCCGGCAGGGCCCACAGCGGCGGTCCCCCGCCGCCGGTCCAGCGGGCCATCAGCAGGTGGTCGTCGCGGACGCACACGGCGTAGGCCGCCACCCTCAACTTCTTGCGCATGGCTGGACGGTAGACGCCGGGACCGCGCCGCCGGCGCCTTCCCGGCCATCTCCCGCGCGCGACGGCCCGATTGAGGGGTTTCGTCCGCAAAGGGCATCGCGGGTTTTCCCCATACGTCCATATCTTTTCGGTCAACACTCGCCAAACAACTGTCTCTTGAGTAAAGCTGAGCGCTCGTCCGACCAGAGCCGATCGGCTCTGATCGATCCACGTTCGTTCCTTTACGTACAAGGGATGCCGATGACCTTCACCCCCCAGCGCGAACCGATATCGGGCGCGAGACGCACGGCCCGCACGGCCGCGGTCGCCGGTCTGGTGGCCGCGCTCTGTGCGGCGGGGCCGATACCCCTGGCCCTCGCCGCCGACGGCCCCGCCGCCACCGCCCCCGCGGTCGACGCCGTCAAGTCCGCGCACGACAAGCTGGGCAGCGACGACGCCGATCTGCTGGCCGCTGCCAAGGCCGACGGCGACGCCGACGTCACGATGATGATCGCCACCGAGCCGGGCAGGACGGCCCAGGTCACCGACCAGCTCGACGCGGTCAAGGGCGGCTCGGTCGGCAAGGCGTACGACAAGCTCGGCTACGTCCGCGCCACCGTCCCCACCGCCAAGGCCGACGCGGCGCTCGCCGCGGCCGCGAAGCTCTCCTCGGTGCAGGCCATCGACCTGCGCAAGGACATCCCGCTCGACGACCCGAGCCCCGCGGGCGGCGCCACCAAGTCGTCCGGCGCGAAGGCCGGTTACCCGGCCCCGGGCAAGAAGACCCCGGCCGAGAACCCGTACAACCCGTCCTTCGAGACGGGCGCCGTCGACTTCGTGAAGGCCAACCCGAAGGCGGACGGCCGCGGTGTCACCATCGGCGTCCTGGACTCGGGCGTGGACCTCGGCCACCCGGCGCTGCAGAAGACCACCACGGGCGAGCGGAAGATCGTCGACTGGGTGACGGCGACCGACCCGCTGGTCGACGGCGACCGCACCTGGCGCCCGATGCTCACCTCGGTCTCCGGTCCGACGTTCGGCTACGGCGGCAAGACCTGGAAGGCGCCCGCCGGTTCGTACCAGATCAGCACCTTCCTGGAGTCGTACACGGTCGGCGGCGACGCCGCAGGCGACGTCAACCGGGACGGCGACACCACCGACAGCTGGGGTGTGCTGTACGACGCGAAGAACGGCACCGTCCGCGTCGACCTGAACAACAACAACGACTTCAGCGACGACGAGCCGATGAAGCCGTACAAGGACGGTTTCCAGGTCGGCTACTTCGGCACCGACGACCCGGCCACCGACGTCGTCGAGCGGCAGCCGTTCGTCGTCGAGATCCGCAAGGACGTCGTCTACAACGCGGCGGGCGCGAAGGCCGACTTCGTCAACATCGGCCTCATCGAGTCCGAGCACGGCACGCACGTGGCCGGCATCACCGCGGCCAACGGCCTCTTCGGCGGCAAGATGAACGGCGCGGCCCCGGGCGCGAAGATCGTCTCCTCGCGGGCCTGCACCTGGACCGGCGGCTGCACCAACGTCGCGCTCACCGAGGGCATGGTCGACCTGGTCGCCAACCGCGGGGTCGACATCGTCAACATGTCGATCGGCGGTCTGCCGGCGCTCAACGACGGCAACAACGTCCGCGCGCTGATGTACACGCGGCTCATCGACACCTACGGCGTCCAGCTGGTCATCTCGGCCGGCAACTCCGGCCCCGGCGCCAACACGATCGGCGACCCCGGGCTCGCCGACAAGGTGATCTCGGTCGGCGCGACCATCTCCAAGCAGACCTGGGCCGCCAACTACGGCTCGGTCGTGGAGAAGAAGTACGCGATGATGCCCTTCTCCTCGCGCGGTCCGCGCGAGGACGGCGGCTTCACGCCGACCCTGTCCGCGCCGGGCGCCGCGATCAACACCACGCAGACCTGGCTGCCGGGCGGCCCGGTCGCCGAGGCGGGCTACTCGCTGCCGGCCGGCTACTCCATGCTCCAGGGCACCTCGATGGCGTCCCCGCAGGCCGCGGGCGCCTCGGCGCTGCTGATCTCGGCCGCCAAGCAGAAGCACATCGAGCTGACCCCGGCCACCCTGCGCACCGCCCTGACCTCGACCGCCGACCACATCAAGGGTGTGCAGGCGTACGAGGAGGGCGCGGGCCTCATCAACATCCCGGACGCCTGGAAGTCCATCCGCAAGGGTGCGACCGCCCATGAGTACTCGGTCAAGGCGCCCGTGGACACGGCGATCGACTACGCGCTGAAGACCCCGGGCTTCGGCACCGGCCTCTACGACCGCGAGGGCGGCCTCAAGGCCGGTCAGAAGAAGTCGTACGACATCACGATCACCCGCACCACCGGCGCCGACAAGGCGATCCGGCACGAGCTGCACTTCGAGAACAACGCCGGGAACACCTTCAAGATCCTCGGCTCGGACGAGATCAAGCTGGGCCTCAACCAGCCGGTGACCGTCAAGGTGCAGGCCAACCCGCGGTCCGCCGGGCTCAAGAGCGCCATCCTGGAGCTGGACGACCCGAAGACCGAGGGCCTGGACCGGCAGATCCTCACCACCGTCGTCGTCTCGGAGCCGGTCAAGTACACCTACTCCGCCTCCGACACGGTGCAGCGCAACAGCTCGCAGTCGTACTTCGTGACGGTGCCCGAGGGCGCCACCTCGCTGGAGGTCGCGATCGGCGGTCTGAAGGACAAGAGCCAGACCCGCTTCATCGCGATCCACCCGTACGGCGTCCCGGTCGACAACACCTCGACCCCGTACTGCTACAACAACTACCTGGACGGCAACGGCTGCAAGCCCGACGTGCGGGCGTACCCGAACCCGCAGCCCGGCGTCTGGGAGATCGAGGTCGAGTCGCGCCGCACCTCGCCGCTGCTCGACAACCCGTACAAGCTGGACGTCTCCGTCCTCGGCGCGGTCTTCGACCCGGCGACCGTGACCGTCCCCGAGGTCAAGGTCGGCACCCCGACCGCCGTCACCTGGAAGGCGACCAACACCTTCGCCGCCCTCGACGGCCACCTGGTCGGCGGCCCGCTGGGCTCCGCCAAGCCCGCCCGCCCGACCATCGCGCAGGGCGAGACCCAGGTCACCACGGTGGAGGTGCCCGCGGGCGCCACGTCGCTCGACGTCGCCATCGGCAACGTCTCCGACACCGCCGCCGACCTGGACCTGGTCGTGTACAACGCGGCGGGCACGGTCGTCGGGCAGTCCGCCGACGGCGACTCCGAGGAAGCGGTCTCCATCGCCTCCCCGGCCGCCGGCACCTACACGATCGAGGTCGACGGCTACTCGATCCCGGCCGGGACCACCGCGTACGACTACCGTGACGTGTTCTTCTCGACGACGCTCGGCACCGTCGGCGTCGACCAGTCCGCGTCGGTCAAGCTCGGCACCGGCCAGTCGGCCACGTTCTCCGGCACGGTGACCGCCCTCGCGGCGGCCCCCGCGGGCCGCGAATTCTTCGGCCGCGTCCAGCTGGTGAACGCCCGCGGCTCGGTCGCGGGCACCGGCAACGTGCAGATCGGCTCCGTCACGCCGTAACCGGCACGACGGCAAGGGGGGCGGGCGTCCACGCGGGCGCCCGCCCCCTCCGCGTCTCCCGCCCCCCTCCGTGTCTCCGGCCCCCTCCGTGTCTCCGGCCCCCGCCGCGCGGAGGCGTACGTCACACCCGGGCCGCGCGCTGCACGCCTTGCGGCGCCGGGCCGCCCCCGGGTGAATTCCTCCAGCTCAGCGCCAGTGCGGCGGGATTTCCGCAGGTCCACGCGGTGGACGGTGTGGTCCAGACCTCGGCATGGCGGCCAAAGAAGTGGACAGGGTCACCGGGGTCGGCCGCATGATGGAAAAAGCCGCAGACTTGCAGGAAACATGAGCTGGAACACCACGAAGGAGTCGCCGTGAGGGTCGGAATCGTCGGAGCCACCGGTCAGGTCGGCACGGTCATGCGCAGGATCCTGGTGGAGCGGGACTTCCCGGTCACCGAGCTGCGCCTGTTCGCCTCGGCCCGCTCGGCGGGGACGGTCCTGGACGGCGTGACGGTGGAGGACGCGGCGACCGCCGACTACGCGGGCCTCGACATCGTGCTGTTCTCGGCGGGCGGCGCGACCTCCCGCGCGCTGGCCGAGAAGGTCGCCGCGCAGGGCCCCGTGGTGATCGACAACTCGTCCGCCTGGCGCAAGGACCCCCAGGTGCCGCTGGTGGTCTCCGAGGTGAACCCGCACGCCATCACCGACCGCCCCAAGGGCATCATCGCCAACCCGAACTGCACGACGATGGCCGCGATGCCGGTGCTGCGCCCGCTGCACGCCGAGGCGGGCCTCGAAGCGCTGGTCGTCGCCACCTACCAGGCGGTGTCCGGCTCGGGCCTCGCGGGCGTGGCCGAGCTGCACGGGCAGGCGCAGAAGGTGATCGCCGACGCGGACAAGCTGACCCACGACGGCTCCGCGGCCGACTTCCCCGAGCCCGCCGTCTACCAGCGCCCCATCGCCTTCAACGTGGTGCCGCTCGCGGGCAGCGTGGTGGACGACGGCCTCAACGAGACGGACGAGGAGCAGAAGCTCCGCAACGAGTCCCGCAAGATCCTGGAGATCCCGGAGCTGAAGGTCTCCGGCACCTGCGTGCGCGTGCCGGTCTTCTCCGGGCACTCGCTCCAGATCAACGCCCGTTTCGCCCGCCCGATCTCCCCCGAGCGCGCCACGGAGCTGCTGTCCGGCGCCCCGGGCGTGGCCCTCTCCGACATCCCCACCCCGCTCCAGGCGGCCGGTCAGGACCCGTCCTACGTGGGCCGGATCCGCGCCGACGAGACGGTCGAGCACGGTCTCGCCCTGTTCGTCTCCAACGACAACCTGCGCAAGGGCGCGGCCCTGAACGCGGTGCAGATCGCGGAGCTGGTGGCGGCGGAGCTGAAGGCCCGGGTCGGCTGACCCGCGGCGGGCACGCCGGGCCCAGGACCCGCGCGCCCGGCGGGAGTGCGTGCATGGTGCCGCGAGGCAGACGTAAATGGTCAGACACGCCCTAGGCCCGGCGCACCTCGTAGAGGAAGCAGCCGTACTCGACGGCCCGGACGTGGACCAGTGCCACGGACGGGTCGTCGAACGCGTTCCGCAGGGCCTCGTCGTCGACGGCGGCGACCAGCGCGCCGCCCAGGATGCGGCCGTCGGCCGCGTACCGGCGGACCGTGCGGTGGGCGCCGGGGAACGGGTAGCCGGCGTCGCGCGCGGGGTCGGGTCCGGGGCAGGGGTCGGCGTGGACGAAGACCGGGCCCCGCTCGTCGTAGGCGCCCGGGCCGGCGCCGGTCGCCGCCGCCCAGCGGTGCAGCGGCGCGTACGCGACCAGCGCGATCCGCTCCCCCGGGCGGCTGCGGCGCAGGCAGCAGCGCAGCGGCGCCCCGCCCTCCTGATCGGTGACGGCGGTCGCGGGGCGGCCCGCGTCGTCGGCGGCCCGCAGCTCCGCCAGGACCTCGGGCGGGACAGGTCGCGCGGTGTAGGTGGTCATGGCTCCACGGTGGCCCGGGGCCGTCCCCGGCACCGGCGGGTTCCGGACATCGCCATCGGCGCGGCTCGCGTGGAAGGATGGCGCAACCCACACATAACGAGGAGATGACCGCGTGCCTGGCACAAACCTGACTCGCGAAGAGGCGCGGCAGCGGGCGAAGCTGCTGACCGTTGACTCGTACGAGATCGATCTCGACCTCTCGGGGGCGCAGGAGGGCGGGACCTACAGGTCCACGACCACGGTGCGCTTCGACGTCGCGGAGGGCGGCGGCGAGACCTTCATCGACCTGGTCGCCCCGGCCGTCCACGAGGTGGTCCTGAACCGCGACCCGCTCGCCCCGGCCGAGGTCTTCCAGGACTCCCGGATCGCGCTGTCCGGTCTGCCGCAGGGCCCGAACGTGCTGCGGGTGGTCGCGGACTGCGCGTACACCAACACCGGTGAGGGCCTGCACCGGTTCGTCGACCCGGTCGACGACCAGGCCTACCTGTACACGCAGTTCGAGGTGCCGGACGCCCGCCGGGTCTTCGCCTCCTTCGAGCAGCCCGACCTCAAGGCGACCTTCCAGTTCACGGTGAAGGCGCCGGGCGGCTGGACCGTCGTCTCCAACTCGCCGACCCCCGAACCCCGCGACGACGTCTGGGTCTTCGAGCCGACGCCGCGCATCTCGACGTACATCACCGCCCTGATCGTCGGCCCGTACCACTCGGTGCACAGCGTCTACGAGAAGGACGGCCAGTCGGTGCCGCTGGGCATCTACTGCCGCCCCTCGCTCGCCGAACACCTCGACTCCGACGCCGTCTTCGAGGTGACCCGGCAGGGCTTCGAGTGGTTCCAGGAGAAGTTCGACTACGCGTACCCGTTCGGCAAGTACGACCAGCTCTTCGTGCCGGAGTTCAACGCGGGCGCGATGGAGAACGCGGGCGCGGTCACCATCCGCGACCAGTACGTGTTCCGCTCGAAGGTGACCGACGCGTCGTACGAGCTGCGCGCCGAGACGATCCTCCACGAGCTGGCCCACATGTGGTTCGGCGACCTGGTCACCATGGAGTGGTGGAACGACCTGTGGCTGAACGAGTCGTTCGCCACCTACACGTCCATCGCCTGCCAGGCCCACCACCCCGACTCGCGCTGGCCGCACTCGTGGACGACGTTCGCCAACTCCATGAAGACGTGGGCCTACCGGCAGGACCAACTGCCGTCCACGCACCCGATCATGGCGGAGATCGGCGACCTGGACGACGTCCTCGTCAACTTCGACGGCATCACCTACGCCAAGGGCGCCAGCGTCCTCAAGCAGCTCGTGGCGTACGTCGGCATGGACGAGTTCTTCGCGGGCGTCCAGGCGTACTTCAAGCGCCACGCCTTCGGCAACACCCGCCTCTCCGACCTGCTGGGCGCCCTGGAGGAGACCTCCGGACGTGACCTGAAGACCTGGTCGAAGAAGTGGCTGGAGACCGCGGGCATCAACATCCTGCGCCCGGTGATCGAGACCGACGCCGACGGTGTCGTCACCGCGTTCGCGATCCGCCAGGAGGCCCCGGCGCTGCCCGCGGGCGCCAAGGGCGAGCCGACCCTGCGCCCGCACCGGGTCGCGGTCGGCCTGTACGACCTCGACGAGGCGACCGGCAGGCTGGTGCGCGGCGAGCGCGTCGAACTGGACGTCGACGGCGAGCTGACGGCCGTCCCGCAGCTCGTCGGCAGCCGCCGCCCGGACGTCGTCCTGCTCAACGACGACGACCTGTCGTACGCCAAGGTCCGGCTCGACGAGGCGTCGCTCGCCTTCGTCACCGAGCACCTGGGCGACTTCGAGTCCTCGCTGCCGCGCGCGCTGTGCTGGGCGTCGGCGTGGGACATGACCCGGGACGCCGAACTGGCCACCCGGGACTACCTGTCGCTGGTGCTGTCCGGCATCGGCAAGGAGTCGGACATCGGCGTCGTGCAGTCCCTGCAGCGGCAGGTGAAGCTCGCCATCGAGCTGTACGCCGACCCCAACGCCCGCGAGGCGCTGCTGACCCGCTGGACGGACGCCACGCTGGCGCACCTGCGGGCGGCGGAGGCCGGCGGCGACCACCAGCTCGCGTGGGCGCGGGCGTTCGCGGCGACGGCCCGCACCCCCGAGCAGCTCGACCTGCTGGAGGCCCTGCTGGACGGCGCGCAGACCGTCGAGGGCCTGACCGTCGACACGGACCTGCGCTGGACGCTGGTGGAGCGGCTGGCGGCGGTGGGCCGGTTCGACGAGGCGGAGATCGCCGCCGAGTACGAGCGCGACCGCACGGCCGCCGGTGAGCGGCACGCGGCCAGCGCCCGCGCGGCCCGGCCGACCGCGGAGGCCAAGGCGGAGGCCTGGGCGTCGGTGGTGGAGTCGGACAAGCTGCCCAACGCGGTGCAGGAGTCCGTCATCGGCGGCTTCGTCCAGACCGACCAGCGGGAGCTGCTCGCGCCGTACACGGAGCGGTACTTCGAGGTCCTGAAGGACGCGTGGGACGCCCGTTCGCACGAGATGGCGCAGCAGATCGCGGTCGGTCTGTACCCGGGGGTGCAGGTCTCCCAGGAGACGCTGGACCGCACGGACGCCTGGCTGGCCTCCGCCGAGCCGAGCGCGGCCCTGCGCCGGCTCGTCTCGGAGTCCCGCGCGGGTGTGGAGCGCGCGCTGCGGGCCCAGGAGGCGGACGCGCGGCACGCGTAGCCCGAGCGCGCGGGCCGCGCGACACGGGGGCGCGATCGCGGCGCCGTGGTGGCGTGGTGCCGTGACGGTGACATGAGCGACGCGAGCAGGGCAGGGCGCCCGGTGCCTGTGGCACCGGGCGCCCTTGTGTGTTGGGGGCAGTCCGGGGGCGCAGCCCGGGGGGCCGGTGAGCTGGTCGGCCGGTGAGCTGGTCGGTGGGCGGGCGGTCAGGTGGTCAGGTGCTCGGTGGGGGGCGTGTGGTCAGGGTGCCGTCGGGGGCCGTCCGTGTCCCGCCGGTCGAGCGGGCCCGCGCGCCCATCGCCGTGCCCCTCCCCCGCCACCGCTCCCGCTCCCGCTCTCCCCCTGTTCCCGCTCCCGCTCCCGCTCCGTCCCAGTTGTCCCGCCACGGTCGCGCCGAACGCCAGGGCCATGCCGGTCAGTTGGAGCGGGGTGAGGGTCTCGTCCAGGGCCGCCCAGCCGACGATCGCCGCGGTCAGCGGGGAGAGCGGGCCGAGGAAGGTGACCTGGGTCGCGGTGAGCTGTCCGATGCCGCGGAACCAGAGCCAGTACGCGACGGCGGTGTTGGCGAGGGCGAGGTACAGGTAGCCGCCGACGGCACCGGCGTCGAGCGCGGGCGGGGCGCCCTCGGCCAGGAGAGCGAGCGGGGCGATCAGCAGGCCGCCCGCGGTGAGCTGCCAGCCGGTGAGCGCGAGCGGCCCCACGCCCTCGGGACGGCCCCACTTCTGGGTGAGCACCGTGCCGGTGGACATCGACGCGGTCGAGGCGAGCGCGGCCAGCACGCCGACGGCGTCCAGCGCCCCGGCCGCCCGCAGCACGACGAGGCTGACGCCGAACGCGGCCACCACCCCCGCGACCAGCGCCCGCGCCGTCGGCCGCCGCCCGAGCAGCAGCGCCGACAGCCCGATCACCAGCAGCGGGCCGACCGACCCGACGACCGCCGCCGTCCCGCCGGGCAGCCGGTACGCGGACAGGAACAGCAGCGGGAAGAACGCGCCGATGTTGAGGGCGCCGAGCACGGCGGACCGCCACCACCAGGCGCCGCGCGGCAGCACCCGGGCGAGCGCGAGCAGAGCGAGACCCGCGGGCAGTGCCCTGGTGAGCGCGGTGAACAGGGGGCGGTCCTGCGGGAGGAACCCGGTGGTGACCGCGTAGGTGGTGCCCCAGGAGACCGGGGCGAGGGCGGTGAGCAGGACGGTCGCCGACCGTTTCATGGCGGGTGCCTCTCTCGGACGCGGGCGCCCGCGGCGGACGAGCACGGAGATAGCTTAGCGCTAAGCTACTTACCGTCAAGCCACTTTCTTGCGGGCAAGCCGACACCGTCGGATACTCACCGCATGAGCGGACACAGCGGCGACTCCATCGACGCGATCATCGAGCAGTGGTCGGCCGTGCGGCCGGACCTCGACACCCGGGCGATGGAGGTCTTCGGACGGATCTTCCGGCTGGCCCGTGCGATGGGCGACGACATGGAGGAGGCGTACACCCCGTTCGGCATCGCCCGCGGCGAGTTCGACGTCCTCGCCGCGCTGCGCAGGTCCGGCGAGCCGTACACGCTCTCGCCGCGCCAGCTCTCGGCCACTCTGATGCTCACCACCGGCGGCATGACCGGCCGTCTCGACAAGCTGGAGAAGGCCGCGCTGCTGCGCCGCTCCCCCGACCCGCACGACCGCCGGGGCCTGCAAGTCACCCTGACGGCGGAGGGGTTGGCGCTCATCGACCAGGCGGTCGGCGCCGGTCTCGCCGCCCAGACGACCGCGCTGGCCGCCCTCGACGACGAACAGGTCGGCCAACTGGCCGACCTGCTGCGGACCTTGCTCGCCGGAACCCCGGGCGCCCGTTAGCCGACCGCGGCCACGGCCGTCCGCCCCAGGTGCGCGGCGACGGCCACCCCGATCTCCTGGACGCCCGCCCCGTCCGACGCCCAGGCCGCGTAGCCGTCGGGCCGCACCAGCAGCGCGGTCCGCCGCCCGCTCGCCCAACTCGTCACCGCGAGACGGTCCTTGAGGGCATCGAGGTCCCGCAGCGGCAGCGGCCCCGGCGGGACGACGAGGACGAACCGGCCGCCGCGCAGCGCCTCGTGGAGACGTCCGGTGCTCAACGCGACGTCCGGCACCCGCCGTCCGGTCAGCGGGTGGGCGCCCCTGGGCGCGCGGTAGCGGTACCCGATGCCGCTCAGTTCGCCGACCGCCCGGCGCCGGACCGGGGCTGCGGACGCGAGGCAGCGCATCACCGCCGCGCCCGCCGCGAGGGTCCAGGGGTAGCGGGCCTTGGCGAGCCGGATGATGCCGCCGCTGCTGCGCAGGACCGCCCTGCCGACCGGGTGCCGCTCGGCCTGGTAGCTGTCGAGCAGGCCGTCGTCCGCGTGACCGCGCAGCACGGCGGCGAGCTTCCAGCCGAGGTTGGCCGCGTCCTGGAGCCCGGTGTTCATGCCCTGGCCCCCGGCCGGGGTGTGCACATGGGCGGCGTCCCCGGCGAGCAGCACCCGGCCCACCCGGTAGGCGGGCGCCTGGCGCTCGTCGCTATGGAAGCGGGACATCCAGCGCACGTCGTGCATGCCGTAGTCGGTCCCGAAGACCCGCCGGACGATCTCCCGCAGCTCGTCGAGGCCGACGGGCTCGCTGTCCGGGACGTCACGGTCGCCGCGCCAGCCGATGACCCGGTGGTAGCCGTCCCCGAAGGAGGCGAGGAAGGCAAAGGCCCCGCCGACGGCGTCGCCGGTGAGCAGCTCCCGGGGCTGTTCGGCCAGCCGCACGTCCGCGAGGACCACGGAGCGGATCGCCGAGCGCCCGGGGAACGGCAGCCCCACCGACCGGCGCACCACGCTGCGGATCCCGTCGGTGCCGACCACATACCGGGCCCGCAGCCGCTCCCGCTCCCCGCCGGGCCCGCGCACGTCGACGGTGACGCCGTCCGCGTCCTGGACCAGCCCCGTCACCTCGGTCCCGTACCGGAACGCGGCGCCCGAGCGCACGGCCCACCGCTCCAGCACCCCCTCCACCTCGTACTGCGGGGTGACGAGGACGTGGTTGAAGCGCGACGGCAGCGTGTCGAGCCGGACGGTGAGCCCGCCGACGAGCCGCAGCGCGCCGAGACGCTGCCCGACCGCCTCCAGCTCGTCGGCGAGCCCCCGGGCGTCGAGCTGCTCCAGGGTGCGGGCGTGCACGGCGAAGGCGCGGGAGAGGTTGTCGACCTGGTGGGGCCGCTTCTCCAGGACGGTGACGGGGACGCCCGCGACGGCGAGGTCACCGGCCAGGAGGAGCCCGGTGGGTCCCGAGCCGACGACGATCACGGGAAGGGTGTTGCCGGTGCCGACCATGAGGGGCCTCCTGACGCCGACGCGCCCGCACCGGCCGCCGCGAGGGGGAGCGGGCGACGGACGCGCACCAACGGATGTTTGCCAACGCTCGTTGACGACGATACGGGGTGCGCGCGGCGGAGTCAACGGGTGTTGGCAAACGGGTGTTGGCTTGCGAGCGGGGGCGGGGGCCGGGGGTGGGGGCGGACTGTCGGCGGCTCACCGCGGGGGAGCCGCTGCCCCACCCCCGTTGACCCAGTACCGCCAACCAACGACGTCGCCCCACCCCGTTACCCAGCACCCCCAGCCAACGGACGTCGGCGAACCAGCGTTGGCCAACACCCGTTGGCCTAAACTCGCGACCATGACCGAAAAGCCCGCCCCCACACCTGCCCACACCCGCGCCGCTGCCCCCACCCCCGCCGACGCCCCCGCCGACGCCCCCACCTCGACCTCGGCCCCCATCCCCACCCCCACCCCCGCCGCACCGCCGGACCAGCCCCCGCCCCGCCGCCGCTCCGACAGCACCCGGGAGGCGATCGTCGTCGCCGCCCGCGAGCGCTTCGCCGCCGACGGCTACGAGCGCGCCACCATCCGCGCCATCGCCAGGGACGCCCGGATCGACCCGTCGATGGTGATGCGCTACTACGGCAGCAAGGAGGGCCTGTTCGCCGCCGCCGTCTCGGTGGACCTGCGGCTGCCCGACCTCGGCACGCTGCCCAGGGGCGAGGTGGGTGAGGCCCTGGTGTCGCACCTGTTCGGGCTCTGGGAGTCGAGCGACGTGCTCACGGCGATGCTGCGGGTGGCGTCGGCGGGTCCGGCCGGGGCGGAGCGGATGCAGGCGACGTTCCGCGAGCAGTTGCTTCCGGCGGCGCGGCAGACCTGTCCGGACCCGGAGCAGGTGGCGACCAGGGCGGCGCTCGTCGCGTCGCAGCTCCTCGGGTTCGCGCTGACCCGGTACGTGCTGCGGCTGCCGCCGTCGGTGGCACTCAGCCGCGCGGAGATCGTGGCGTGGCTGGGCCCGACGGTCCAGCGCTACCTGACCGCGCCGAGCCCCTGACCGGGCGCACGGCGAGGATCAACCGCACCGCTCCGACCGAAGTCCCGCGACCGCAGGTGTCGGCGGGCGGACGACAACGTCAGCGAACCGGGGAAGAGGTAGCCCCGGGAAGAGAGGGCCCGTGGCACGCAGGGACCCCGGAATGCGGCGGGACGGGCGCGCGCGGGGGGTGCGGAACGCGGCGGAGGGCGTCGTCCCGTCCGCGTGCGGCGACTCGCGCGCGGGGTTACGGAACGACGCCCTCCGTCGGAAGGGGGTGGGGTGGGGCCGGTCGTCAGGCCTTCGCCCTGGTCTTCGGCTCGCGGTCCTTCGACCCGTCCAGGACGATCACCAGACCCGCGATGACCGCGAACAGGACGAGCGGGCAGAGCACGTAGAGGCCGAGCGTCTCGATGACGCTCAGACCCGGGCCCGGGTCGTCGCCGTCGTCACGCGTCAGCGCGAGCGCGGGGGACGACATCAGCAGCATCATCAGCGTCGTACCGGCGGCCAGGGCGCCGGCGCGCAGGGCGTTCTTGTTGTCCACGGTGCCAAAAGTATCGAACGCCGGGAACGGTCGCTCGTCCGGGGGTGCCGTACGGGGTGCGCGGGGCGCGGGAGGCCGCTCACGCCTCGCCGCGCAGCACCTTCATCAGGGCGTGCAGGCGGGGCGAGGCGGCCAGTTCCTCCAGGGTGACGGGGCGGCCGGCCGGGTCGGCGACGGGCAGCCGCCAGTTCGGGTACGCGTCGGAGGTGCCGGGGAGGTTCTGCGGACGGCGGTCGCCGATCGCGTCGGGGAGCCAGACGCCGACGAGGCTGGCGGGGGTGCGCAGCAGGAACCGGTGGACGGCCTGCACCTCGGCCTCTTCCTGGGAGGCTCCCGGGGAGGCGGCGGCGAGCAGGCCGAGGCGGGTGAGGACGGCGAGCCACTCCCCGATGTCGGCCTCGGCCTCGGCGCGTTCGACGGCGAGGGGGCGGGTGGAGAGGCCGAGCCGGTCGCGGAGTTCGACGTGTTCGCCGGTGAGCCGGGAGGCGGTGGGCGGCAGGTCGTGGGTGGTGACGGTGGCGAGGCAGTCCGCGCGCCAGGACTCGGGGGGCAGTGGCGCGCCGTCGCCCTCCCAGTCCCGTTCGAACCAGAGGACGGAGGTGCCGAGCACGCCGCGGGCGCGCAGCCGTTCCCGCACCCCGGGCTCGACGGTGCCGAGGTCCTCGCCGATGACGAAGGCACCGGCGCGGGCGGCCTCCAGGACCAGGACGGCGAGCATGGCCTCGGCGTCGTAGCGGACGTAGGTGCCCTCGGTGGGCGGTTCGCCCTGGGGGACCCACCAGAGGCGGAAGAGGCCCATGACGTGGTCGATGCGCAGGGCGCCCGCGGAGCGGAACAGGGCGCGCAGCAGCCGTCGGTAGGGGGCGTAGCCGGACGCGGCGAGGCGGTCGGGGCGCCAGGGCGGCAGGCCCCAGTCCTGGCCGCGGGAGTTGAAGGCGTCCGGGGGCGCGCCGACCGAGGTCCCGGCGGCGAGGAAGTCCTGCTGGGCCCAGGCGTCGGCGCCTTCGGGGTGCACGCCGACGGCGAGGTCGTGGACGATCCCGACGGCCATCCCGGCCTCGCGGGCGGTGCGCTGGGCGGCGGTGAGCTGGGTGTCGGTGAGCCAGGCGAGACGGCGGTGGAACTCGACGCGGTCGGCGGCGTCGCGGCGGGCGGCGGCCGTCTCCGCGGAGCGGGGGTCGCGCAGGCCGGCGGGCCAGCGGCGCCAGTCGGAGCCGTGCAGCTCGGCGAGGGCGTTCCAGGTGGCGTGGTCCTCCAGGGCCTGGCCCTGGTCGGCGAGGAAGGCGGCGTAGGCGGCGGCGCGGCCGGGGCCGAGGGGGACGGCGGTGACGAGTTCGAGGGCGTCGCGCTTGACCGCCCAGACCGCGTCCCGGTCGATCAGGGCGCCGTCGGTGAGGACGGCGGCGCGGAGCCGGTCGGCGCGGTCGAGGAGGGCGTGGACGCGGTCGGGGGCGCGGAGATCGGCGTACTCGGGGACGTCCTGGACGCGGAGGTAGACCGGGTCGGGGAAGCGCCGGGAGGAGGGGCGGTAGGGGGAGGGGTCGGTCGGGGTACCGGGTACGGCCGCGTGGAGCGGGTTGACCTGGAGGAATCCGGCGCCGAGGTCGCGTCCGGCCCAGGAGGCGAGTTCGGCGAGGTCGCCGAGGTCGCCGATGCCCCAGGAGCGGCCGGACAGGAGGGAGTAGAGCTGGACGAGGAGCCCGTGGGAGCGTCCGGCCGGGGTGGGCAGCCGGGGCGGGGCGACGACGAGGTGGGCCTCGCCGGTCCGGCCGTCGGGGGCGGTGGCGGTCAGGTGGTGGACGCCGGGCGGGAGCGTGGCGGTGGAGGCGTGCTCGGTCCCGTCCTCGGCGAGGACGCGCAGGCGGGTGCCGGGCGGGAGGGCGGCCAGGGCGGGCGGGCCCGGCGCGTCGCCGCCGGTCCAGTGGACGACGGTGGGGGCAGCAGGCGCAGGGCCAGTTCCCGTTCGCGGGCGGCGAGGGCGGCGGCGGTGGCCCCGGGCGTGGCCGCGTCGACGCCGAGGGCGGCCAGGGCGCGGGTGACGGCGGTGGCGGAGGCGGGGACCGTGCGGTCCGGGGAGGGGCGGTAGGAGGTGGCGACGCCGTGGAGTTCGGCGAGCCGGGTGAGGTCCTCGGAGAGCGGCCCGACCGGCCCCGGCCCCGTCACTACGGCCTCGTGTCGTCCGGCTCGGGGGCGGCGGACTCGCTGGTCAGGGGGGTCGCGTCGGCGAGCGGCGGCTCGCTGGTGAGGGGTTCGGCGTCGGGCAGCGGGGGTTCGCTGGTGAGCGGGGTCTCGATGCAGGCGCTCTCCGAGCTGAAGACGACGAGGTCGTCGAGGTCGGGGTCGGCGAGCGCCGCGTGTTTGGAGAGGGCCGGGAGCAGAAGGTGTGCCGGTGCGGCCACGGGGGCCTCCTTGTCGAGTACGGCGAGCAGGCTGCGGGTTATCGCAGCCCTACCCCGTGGGCGCCATGACAGACGTCGCGGGCGCGAGATCGTGCCTCTCGTCACATTCTGTTCGACACCAACCTATCCGGAGTCCAACAAAGAGGGCATTCGGTCCGGGCTGTTCCCCTGCGAGGCCCTGCTCGTGCCGGCGGTCGTGTACACCCTCACCGTCCGCGCCCGCCAGAGCACGCGCGGACGTGCTCGAAGACGCCGCCCGCCCGGCCCTCACCCCTCGCGCGCGGCAGCGCACGCCGGGCGCGCTCCCGCCACCCCGCGCACACACCCACCCCGCACCCCTGCCCGAGCCGCGCACGAGCCCACCCCGCGCACCACCCGCGCCGGACGCGGGCACGCCTCACCGACCCCCGACCCCAACCCGGCCCCGGACCGACCCCCGACCCCGGCCGGCCCGGCCCCGGCCCGGCCCCGGATGTGCGAAAGCCCGGGTCTCAGGCTGAGATGCCGTCGATCCGGGCCAGGGCGTCGTCCGCGCCGAACGGCTGCAAGTACGGCAGCCAGCGCGGGTCCCGATGTCCGGTCCCGATGATGCGCCAGGCCAGACCGGTGGGCGGAGCGGGTTTGTGGCGCAGCCGCCAGCCGATCTCGAAGAGGTGCCGGTCGGCCTTCACGTGGTTGCAGCGGCGGCAGGACGCCACCACGTTGTCCCAGACGTGCTGTCCCCCGCGGCTGCGCGGGATGACGTGGTCGACGCTGGTTGCGACGCCACCGCAGTACATGCACCGGCCGCCGTCCCGCGCGAAGAGCGCGCGGCGGGTGAGCGGAACGGGCCCCCGGTAGGGCACCCGCACGAATCGCTTGAGCCGGACCACGCTCGGTGCGGGGACGGTGACGGTCGCGCTGTGCATGAAGGCGCCGGACTCCTCCAGGCACACGGCCTTGTTCTCCAGGACGAGGATGAGCGCGCGGCGGAGCGGTACGACGCCGAGTGGCTCGTACGACGCGTTGAGGACCAGGACATGCGGCACGGATGCCTCCTTGGGCGTCGGCGGCACGTGGCTCGCGCCGGGACGATCTGCGTTCAGTCTCCCCTCATGCCTGGTCGAAGCGCCACCATCTGCCGGTAACGGGCTGGGAGTGTTTTCGACCACATCACGGGTGCCGCGCGTGCCCCGGGCCGCCCGGTCGCAGGTGAGCACCGTCTCTCCTTCCCGGCTCCGGACGGTCACCACACGATGCCCCGTTAGTGTGGTGCCCCTGCCCCGCGGTGACCTTTCCGTGACCTTGACCGCCTGCCGGGGGGCAGTGCCGTACCTGGAGGTACCCGCCGTGTCCTTGTCCGCCGTCCTGTCGACCGCCGGTTCGTCGCCGTCGCCCTCGCCGCCCCCCTCGGGGTCGACGGCGGGGACGGTCCCCACGTTCCAGGACGCTCAGGAGAGCGCGACGAACGCGGCGAGCTGGGTCGAGCAGAACTGGTCGACGTGGCTGGCGATCGGGCTGCAGATCCTGCTCATCGCGGTGGTCGCGGGCGTGCTCAGAGCGGTGGTCCGGCGGGCGATCACCAAGCTCATAGACAGGATGAACCGCACCGCGCAGGCCGTCGACGGGACGGCGCTCGGCGGGCTGCTGGTGAACGTGGAGCGGCGCAGGCAGCGCTCGCAGGCGATCGGCTCGGTGCTGCGCTCGGTGGCGTCGTTCCTGATCCTGGGCACCGCCGCGCTGATGATCATGAGCACCTTCAGGATCGACCTGGCTCCGCTGCTGGCGTCGGCCGGTGTGGCGGGCGTGGCGATCGGTTTCGGCGCCCGCAACCTCGTCACCGACTTCCTCTCGGGCGTCTTCATGATCCTGGAGGACCAGTACGGCGTCGGCGACACGATCGACGCGGGGGTGGCCTCGGGCGAGGTCATCGAGGTGGGGCTGCGGGTGACGAAGCTGCGCGGCGACCACGGGGAGATTTGGTACGTCCGCAACGGCGAGGTCAAGCGGATCGGCAACCTCTCGCAGGGCTGGGCGACGGCCGGTGTCGACGTGACCGTGCGCGCCTCGGAGGACCTGGACAAGGTGCGCAGGACGCTGGACGAGGTCGCCGAGCAGATGACCAAGGCGGAGCCCTGGAACGAGCTGCTGTGGGGCCCGATCGAGGTCCTCGGCCTGGACAGCGTGCTGCTGGACTCGATGGTCGTGCGGGTCACCGCGAAGACCATGCCGGGCAAGGCGCTGACCGTGGAGCGCGAGCTGCGCTGGCGGATCAAGCGGGCCTTCGACGCGGCCGACATCCGCATCGTGGGCGGCGCGACGGCCGCGGTGGAGGAGGACGAGGCGCCCGATCCGACGGCGGCGGTCGCGGCCCCCTCGGTGTACGCCAACGCCGCCTCGCCGCAGCACCAGGCGGCCACCCCGCTCACCCAGGCGCCCCCGGCCGGCAAGTAGGACCGCCGGGCCGCCCCGCCCTCACACCGCTCCGCCGCGCACCGCCCCCCAGGTAACGAACCGGTTGCCTCGGGGGCGGTCTCTCTTGACGCCTCCTCCGCCCCGGGCTTACGTTCCCTTCCAGCCAATAGGAAACTTTCCTAACAGTAGGTGGGAGGGGCACCCGGCGGGTGGACCCCGCTCCCGGGTACCTGAGAAGCTGAGCAGTCGAAAGGCAGGTGTCGACCCCCATGGCAGGAACCGCCGGCACGCCGGGCACCCCGCGCGTCCTGCGCGCCATGAACGACCGGGCCGCGCTGGACCTGCTGCTGGAGCACGGCCCGCTCTCCCGCACCCGGATCGGCAAGCTCACCGGCCTCTCCAAGCCGACCGCCTCCCAACTGCTGGCCCGCCTGGAGGCCGCGGGGCTGGTGCTGCAGACCGGCACCACCGAGGGCCGCCCCGGCCCCAACGCCCAGCTCTACGCGGTCGATCCGGGCGCCGCCCACGCGGCCGGCGTCGACGTCTCCCCGGAGCGGGTGCTGGCCGCCGTCGCCGACGTCACCGGCCGCACCGTCGGCCGCTTCGAACTGCCCACCCCGGGCCGCCGCCCCGACCGGCCGGTCGTCCAGCAGGTCACCGACGCGCTCGCCGGAGCCGTCAAGGCCGCCGGGCTCACCGGGGACGACGTGCACCGCCTGGTCATCGGCACCCCCGGCGCCTTCGACCCCACCACCGGCCGGCTGCGCTACGCCTCCCACCTGCCGGGCTGGCACGCGCCCAACCTCCTCGACGAACTCGCCGCCGCGCTGCCGATGCCGGTGGAGTACGAGAACGACGTCAACCTGGTCGCGGTGGCCGAGCAGCGGCTCGGCGCGGCCCGCGGCCACGCCGACTTCGTGCTGCTGTGGAACGAGGGCGGCCTCGGCGCCGCCCTGGTCCTCGGCGGACGGCTGCACCGGGGCTGGACCGGCGGCGCGGGCGAGGTCGGGTTCCTGCCGGTGCCCGGCGCGCCGCTGGTGCGCCAGGTCACCCGGGCCAACAGCGGCGGCTACCAGGAACTCGCGGGCTCCCAGGCGCTGCCCGCGCTCGCCCGCGAACTGGGCGTCGAGGACATCCCGTCGGGCCCGTACGCGCAGGTCGCCGCCGCCCTGGTGGCCCGCGCCGCCGCGACCGAGGGGGACGGCCCGCACCGGCGGCTCCTGGAGACCTACGCGACCCGCCTCGCCACCGGTCTCGCCTCGCTGGTCTCCGTCCTCGACCCCGAACTCGTCGTCCTCAGCGGCTCCGCGCTGACCGCGGGCGGCGAACCCCTGCGCGCCCTGGTCCAGGCCGAACTGGCCGAGCTGGCCGCCTCCCGGCCGCGTCTCGTCGTCGGCGAGGTACCCGAACACCCCGTGCTGCGCGGCGCGTTGGAGAGCGCGCTCGCCACCACCCGCGACGAGGTCTTCGACACCTCCCGCTGACCCGCCCCGCCCCCGACCCCGGCACCCCGTACCGCACGCACCTCCCGCACCTCCTGGCACCACCACCTCACTCGCCCCAGCCTGCCCTTGGGAGACCTCGCCATGCCCGGATTGTCACGGAAAGCGGCCGTCGCGCTCGCCGCCTCCGCCTCGCTCGCCCTCCTCGCCACCGCCTGCACCGGCCAGTCGGGCTCCGCGGGCGACGACGACGCGTCCCAGGAGACGACCCTCAACTTCTGGCACGCCTGGAGCGCGCCGAACGAGGTGAAGGCCGTGCGCACCCTGGTCGCGGGCTTCGAGAAGGCGCACCCCCAGATCCATGTGAACGTCGTCGGCAACATGACCGACGACAAGATCAACCAGGCGCTGCGCAGCGGCGGCGGCAAGGCGCCGGACGTGATCTCGTCGTTCACCACCAACAACGTCGGCAGGTTCTGCTCGTCGGGGGCCCTGGTCGACCTGGACCCGTTCTTCGAGAAGTCCGGCATCGACCCGCAGAAGACGTTCCCGAAGGCCATGAACGAGTACACCCGCTTCGACGGCAACCGCTGCACGGTGCCGCTGCTCGGGGACGCATACGGCCTCTACTACAACAAGACGGCGCTCGAGAAGGCGGGCATCACCAGCCCCCCGAAGACCTGGTCGCAGTTCGCCGAGGACGCCGAGAAGCTGACCGTCCGCGACGGGGACGGCTACCGGCAGCTCGGCTTCATGCCCGACTACCACGGCTGGGAGACCACCACCGAGCACTACTTCGCCCAGTTCTCACCGACCTACTTCGGCAAGGACGGCGCCTCCCGGCTCGCCACCGACCCCGCCTTCGAGGCGGGTTTCCGGATGCAGAAGGGGCTCGTCGACGACCTCGGCGGCTTCCGGCGGCTGGAGGACTACCGCGCCCGGCTGGGCGACGAGTGGGGCCCCAAGCACCCCTTCCACACCGGCCAGGTGGCGATGCAGCTGGACGGCGAGTGGCGGCTCGGCATGGCCCTGGAGGCGAAGCCGTCGTTCGAGATAGGCGTCGCCCCGCTGCCCGTCCCCGACGACCAGGCCGACCAGTACGGCAAGGGCTACATCACCGGCACCATCGCCGGGATCGCGTCCACCAGCCACAAGCGCAACGCGGCCTGGGAACTGGTGAAGTACATGACCACGGACACCGACGCGGTGGTCGGCTTCTCCAACGACCTGCACAACGTGCCCTCGACGCTGGCCGCCCTCAAGTCCCCGAAGCTGACGTACGACCCGCGCTTCAAGACGTTCCTGGACATCGCGGCCGACCCCCGCTCGACCACCTCGCCCGCCTCCGTCAACGGCGGCGTCTACCTGAGCACCGTCCAGCAGCTCGGCTACGACTACGAGAGCGGCAAGGTCACCGATCTGAAGGCGGCGCTGAAGAAGACCGCCGCGCAGATCGACACGGACATCGCGCAGGCGAGGTAGGCCCGCGATGAGCACTCCCACCCTGGCGTCGAAACGGCGCCGCTCGGCGCTGCGCACCGCAGCCTTCATGTCGCCGTGGCTGATCGGCTTCGCGGTGTTCTTCGCGTACCCGCTGCTGTCCACCGTGTACTTCTCGTTCATGCGCTACGACGGCTTCGCCCCGCCCGTCTGGAGCGGGACGAAGAACTGGGGCTACGTCTTCGCGCACTACCCCTACTTCTGGCCCGCGCTGCGCAACACCCTGTGGCTGGTCGTGGTGACGGTGACGCTGCGGGTGCTGTTCGGGCTCGGCGTCGGCCTGCTGATCACCAGGATCAGAACGGCGACGGGTGTCTTCCGCACCCTCTTCTACCTGCCCTACCTGGCGCCGCCGGTGGCCGCGACGATGGCGTTCGCCTTCCTCCTCAACCCCGGCACAGGACCCGTCAACTCGATCCTGGCCGACGTCGGCCTGCCCGCCCCGGGCTGGTTCAACGACCCCACCTGGTCCAAGCCCGCCCTCACCCTGCTCGCCCTGTGGGGCATCGGCGACCTGATGGTCATCTTCATGGCCGCGCTGCTCGACGTCCCCACCGAGCAGTACGAGGCCGCCGAGCTGGACGGTGCCTCCGCCCGGCAGCGGTTCCGGTACGTCACGCTCCCCAACATCGCGCCGATCGTGATGTTCGCGGTGGTCACCGGCGTCATCCAGGCCATGCAGTACTACACCCAGCCGCTGATCGCGGGGAAGGTCGCCTCCGGCGTGATCCAGGGCGCGGGCACCCAGTTCGAGCCCGGCTACCCGGACAAGTCCACACTCACCCTCCCCCAGCTCGTCTACAACCTCGGCTTCCAGCGCTTCGACTACGGCTCCGCGTGTGTCGTCGCCCTCGTCCTCTTCGCCCTGTCGATGGCGTTCACCGCGCTCCTCATGCGGCGCCGGGGCGGTCTCATCCAGGCAGGTGGCTGACCATGACGCGACTGCTCGACCCGCCGACGCGACGGAGCGGCGCCCCCGCCTCCCCCGCCTCCCCCGCCGAACGCACCGCCCGCCGCCGGGCGTTGCTGGAGTGGATCGCGGTGCACGCCCTCGGCATCGCTGCGGCCCTGTTCTTCACCCTGCCGTTCGTGTTCGTGCTCCTCACCTCGCTGATGGACGACGCCCAGGCACTCAGCCGCGACCTGGTCCCGCACACCTGGGAGTGGTCCAACTACCGCCGGGTCATGGACACTCCGGGCTTCCTCACCTGGTGGCGCAACACCCTCGTCTACGCGGGACTCGGCACGATCCTGACCGTCGTCTCGTCGATCCCGGTGGCCTACGCGCTCGCCAAGTTCCGCTTCCGGGGCCGCAATCTCTCGCTGATGCTGGTCATCTCGATGATGATGCTGCCGCCGCAGGTCGTCGTCATCCCGATGTACCTCTTCTGGGCGAAGCAGCTCGACCTGTCCGGCACCCTGTGGCCGCTGATCATCCCGATGGCGTTCGGCGACGCGTTCTCCATCTTCCTGCTGCGCCAGTTCCTGATGACCATCCCCGACGAGTATCTGGACGCCGCCCGCGTCGACGGCTGCGGCGACCTGCGCACCCTGCTGCGCGTGGTGCTGCCGATGGCCAGGCCCGGCATCGCGGCCGTCGCCCTCTTCCAGTTCTTCTACGCCTGGAACGACTACTTCGGCCCGCAGATCTACGCGTCCGAGAACCCGGGCGCCTGGACGCTCAGTTACGGCCTGGAGTCGTTCAAGGGAGCGCACCACACCGACTGGAACCTCACCATGGCCGCCACCGTTCTGGTCATGGCCCCCGTGATCCTCGTGTTCTTCTTCGCCCAGAAGGCGTTCGTCGAAGGTGTCACGCTCACCGGAGTGAAGGGTTAACCACTCGATGAAACTGACCGTGGTCGGCGGAGGCTCGACCTACACCCCCGAACTCGTGGACGGGTTCGCCCGGTTGCGGGACACCCTGCCCGTCGAGGAACTCGTGCTGGTCGACCCGGCCGCCGACCGTCTGGAGCTGGTCGGCGGGCTGGCCCGGCGGATCTTCGCCCGGCAGGGCCACCCGGGACGCGTCGTCACCACGTCCGACCTGGACGCAGGCGTCGAGGGCGCCGACGCGGTGCTGCTCCAGCTCCGCGTCGGCGGCCAGGCGGCCCGCCTGCGGGACGAGACCTGGCCGCTGGAGTGCGGCTGTGTCGGCCAGGAGACCACCGGCGCGGGCGGCCTCGCCAAGGCGCTGCGCACCGTCCCGGTCGTCCTGGACATCGCCGAACGGGTCCGCCGCGCCAACCCCGACGCCTGGATCATCGACTTCACCAACCCGGTCGGCATCGTCACCCGCGCCCTCCTGCGGGCCGGTCACAAGGCCGTCGGCCTGTGCAACGTGGCGATCGGCTTCCAGCGGAAGTTCGCCGCCCTCCTGGACGTCGCCCCGGCCGACATCCACCTCGACCACGTCGGGCTCAACCACCTCACCTGGGAGACCGGGGTACGGATCGGCGGACCCGACGGCGAGGACGTGCTGCCCCGGCTGCTGGCCGGGCACGGCGACGCGATCGCCGCCGACCTGCGGCTGCCGCGCCCCCTCCTGGACCGGCTCGGCGTCGTCCCCTCGTACTACCTGCGCTACTTCTACGCGCACGACGAGGTCGTGGACGAGCTGCGCACCAAGCCGTCGCGCGCCGCCGAAGTCGCGGAGATGGAGCGGCAGTTGCTGGAGATGTACGCCGACCCCGCGCTCGACGAGAAGCCGGAGCTGCTGGCCAGGCGCGGCGGCGCCTACTACTCGGAGGCCGCCGTGGACCTGGCCGCCGCGCTGCTCGGCGGGGGCGGCAGCCCGCACCAGGTGGTCAACACCCTCAACCGGGGCACCCTGCCCTTCCTGCCCGCCGACGCCGTCGTCGAGGTGCAGGCCGCGGTCGGGCCCGAGGGCGCGGTGCCGCTGCCGGTGCGGCCGGTCGACCCGCTCCACGCGGGGCTGACGGCCCACGTCACCGCCTACGAGGACCTGGCCCTCGACGCGGCCCTGCGCGGCGGCCGTGACCGGGTGTCCAAGGCGCTGCTCGCCCACCCGCTGATCGGCCGGTACTCGACCGCCGAGCGGCTGACCGACCGACTGATCGCACACAACCGGGAGCACCTCGCGTGGGCCTGACCGCACGTGTCCTCGCCGTCGACGCGGGCAACAGCAAGACCGACGTCGCGGTGGTGGCGGGCGACGGCACCGTCCTGGCCACCGCCCGCGGCGGCGGGTTCCGCCCGCAGGCCGTGGGGGTGGGCTCCGCGGTGGACGCCGTCGCCGAAGCGGTGGAGCGGGCCTTCGCCGCCGCCGGGGTGAGCGCCGTCGACCAGGTCTCCGCCTGCCTCGCCAACGCCGACTTCCCGGTGGAGGAGGAACGGCTGGCCGCCGCGCTGGACGCGCGCGGCTGGGGCGGCGCCGTCGAGGTCCGCAACGACACCTTCGCGCTCCTGCGGGCCGGGGTCCCCGAGCCGCGCGGGGTCGCCGTGGTGTGCGGCGCGGGCATCAACTGCGTCGGCATGCGCCCGGACGGCCGCACCGCGCGGTTCCCCGCCATCGGCCGCATCTCCGGTGACTGGGGCGGCGGTTGGGGCCTCGCCGAGGAGGCCCTCTGGTACGCGGCCCGCGCCGAGGACGGCCGCGGCGAGGCGACGGAGCTGGCCCGCGCCCTGCCCGCGCACTTCGGGCACCCCACCATGCTGGCCCTCATCGAGGCCCTGCACCTGGAGCACATCGCCCACGCCCGCCGCTACGAACTGACCCCGGTCCTGTTCGCGACGGCGGCGGGCGGCGACCCGGTCGCCCGCGCGATCGTGGACCGGCTGGCGCGGGAGGTGGTCGCCATGGCCACCGTCGCCCTCACCCGCCTCGACCTGCTCGCCGAGGAGACCCCGGTGCTGCTCGGCGGCGGGGTCCTCGCCGCACGGCATCCACAACTCGACGACGGGATCAGGGAGTTGCTGGCGGCGAAGGCGCCGAAGGCGGTCGCGCGGGTGGTGGTGGCGAGCCCGGTCCTGGGCGCGGCCCTGCTGGGCCTGGACGCGATCGGGGCGGACCGGGAGGCGCAGGAGAGGCTGCGCGGTTTCTTCACCACCCGCCCGCCGACACCCTCGCCCGGCGACTGACCCCCGGCACGGGGGGGCGGGTCGGTTCGACGCGAACGAAGGCCCGGCGGCACGGGCGGAGGCCCAGCGGCACGGGCGGAGGCCCGGCGGCACGGGCGGAGGCCCGGCGGCACGGGCGGCCCCGGAGAACCGTCCGCCCACCCCGCCCCGCACACCCGGCGGCCCCGGGAACGTCCCCCCGCACCCCCGCCCCCGCCGCGCGCCCCCCGTCAGGAACCAACCGGATTCTCCTGGCGTATACATGGGCAGGGGTGACGCGGGACCACGGTCCCGGCAAGATCCAGCCGGGAGCGGTGCGGATGTCGGCCCCGGCAGCGATACTTGCGGCGACGGAGGACCACGGGGGAGGTCGAGAGTGACGTACACGCCGAGAAGCAGCGGCGCACCGCCGGCCACCGGGGTGCCCCCCGTACCGGCCGTCCCGCCGCAGCAGGGCCGTCCGTCGCCCGCCGTGCCGGACGGACCGCCCGCCCCGCCGCGCCGCACGGCGTTCGCCGAGGGCGCCGACCGGCTGCGCGCGGCGGCCACCACCGAGCCCGGCAGGCTGCGGGTCATCGGCGCCCTGCTGGCCGCGCTGGTCGTGGCCTTCGGCGCGGTCACCGCCTGGCAGTTGACGGACCGCGCGACCGCCGCCGACGACGTCCTGCACAGCAGCCAGCCGCTCAGCTCCGACGCGGCCGACATCTACCGCAGCCTCGCGGACGCCAACACGGCCGCCACCAGCGGATATCTGGCCGGGCTCCAGGAGAAGCCGCAGACGCGCCAGCGGTACGAGGACGACATCCGCACGGCCGCGTCGAAACTCGTCACCGCCGCCGCCAACTCCGACCCCGGCTCCGCGTCGGCGAAGCTCATCGCCCGGCTGAACGACCTGCTGCCGGTGTACAAGGGCCTGGTCGAGACGGCCCGCGCCAACAACCGGCAGGGCTACCCGGTCGGCGGCGCCTACCTGCGCACCGCCGACGACACCATGCAGCAGCAGATGCTGCCGTCGGCCGAGCGCCTCTACCAGAACGAGAACGGGCGGCTGCGCTCCGACTACGCGGACGCGAAGTCGTTCCCCTGGCTCGCCGTCCTGCTGGGCCTGGCCGCGCTCGCCGCGCTGGCCTGGGCGCAGCGGCGCGTCTACCTGCGCACCAACCGGGTCTTCAACCACGGCCTGGTCACCGCCTCGGTCACCACCGCGGTGGTGCTGCTGTGGCTGGTCGTCGGGCACACCGTCGCCCGCGCGGGGCTGGACAGCTCCTACGACCACGGGGTGCGCTCCCTGGACGTCCTGCACGACGCCCGGATCGCGTCCCTGACCGCCCGCAGCGACGAGAACCTGGTGCTGGTCAGCCGGGGCGCGGAGACCACGAAGGTCGGCGGCGAGGTCGTGGACGCCTTCGACGCGGGCTACGACAAGGAGATCGACCGGCTGGCCGCGTCCCTGGCGAAGGCCGGGGACCTCGCCGACGACGAGGCGGGCCGCGCGCCGGTCGCCGCCGCGGGCACCGCCATGAAGCAGTGGCGGCAGCGGCACGCGCTGGCCCGCGCGGACAACGACTCCGGCAACTACCAGGCGGCCAGGGACCGGGTCATCGGCGCCTCGGACGAGCCGACGAGCGTCTGCTTCGACAGCGTCGACAAGGCGCTCAGGACGGCGCTCGCGCACGAGCAGGACGACTTCAGGCGCGCCGCGCGCGACGGCCGGGGCGCGCTGACCGGCCTCCCGGCGGGCGCCGCGGTCCTCGCGGTGCTCGGCGCGGCGGGCGCGGTGCTCGGCATCGGACGCAGGCTGTCGGAGTACCGGTGAACGAGGTGGAAGGGGGCGTGTCGGTGAACGCACGGCATCTGCGGGCCAGGCTCCGCTCCAGCCTGCGCGGATGGGGCGGGGTGGGCGCGATGGCGGCGCTGTGCGCGCTGGCGGTCGTCTGCGCGCTGCTGCTGCCCCTGACCCAGCCGCCGGGCCCCGACGGCGCGGACGGCGGCTCCCCGCTCACCCGGGGCGTCCAGACGCGCGCCGAGGACTGCCACCCGCAGGACCAGAGCCTTAACCCGGCAGGCGGCGGCAAGACGCCGACCCTGGACGCCATCAAGGACCGCAAGGACCGGCGGCTGATCGTGGGCGTCGACCAGAACAGCTACCGCTGGGGCTACCTCGACCCGAACAACGAGAGCGGCGCCCTGGAGGGCTTCGACATCGATCTGGTGCACCGGATAGCGCAGGACCTGCTCGGCGACCCGGACGCGGTCCAGTTCAAGGCCATCCCCACCAGCCGCCGGATCGAGGCGGTGCAGAGCGGCGAGGTCGACATGGTCGTGCGCACCATGACCATCTCCTGCGAGCGCCTGCGCGACGTCGCGTTCTCGGCGCCCTACTTCCGGACGGGCCAGCAGGTCCTCGCGCCCAAGGCCGCGTCGATCACCGGGTACGGCTCCCCGCTGGCCGGCAAGCGGATCTGCTCGGCGGACGGCTCCACCGCGCACGACCGGCTGACCGCCGACCGCGCCTCGGGGGTGCTGCCCTCCTCCGCCGACATCCGCACGACCGTCCCCAACCAGCTCGACTGCCTGGTGAAGCTCCAGCTCGGCGAGGTCGACGCGGTCGTCACGGACGGCGCGCTCGCCGCCAGCCAGGCCGCCCAGGACCCCACGGTGGAGCTGAAGGGCGGCCTGTTCACCGACGAGTACTACGGCGTGGCGATGAAGCGCGGCGCCGACGACCTGGTGCGCCAGGTCAACCGGACCCTGCGCGACTACCTCAAGGACCCCGACGGCTGGCGGGCGTCCTACACCAGGTGGCTGCACCCGACGATGGACCAGGGCGGCCGGAAGTCGGCGTCGGCGACCCCGCCCACCGCGCACTACAGGTGACGGGACCCCGTTCCGCGGGCAGGGGAAGAGACCGGACGGACAGCGCAGGACCGACAGCAGCGAGAGGTGATCGATGGGCGTCACGGACCCCGCCGGGCCGGTGATGGACCGGGACGAGGTGGACCGTGCGCTGGCGCGGCTCGGCGCGGAGCACGAGGCGATCGAGACGTCCCTGCTCGCCCTCCAGGACCACGCGGGCCGCAGACTCCTCGAAGGCGCCGAGCTGACCGGGGTCACCAAGGAGCGCTGGGCGGTCACGGACACCGCGATCACCCTGCTGTGGGCGTACTTCGACACGTACACCGCCGCCCTGCGCTCGGCCCGCGAGATCAGGGGCCGCCGCCGCTGGTCGAGCCGCGAGGACCTGGTGGAGCTGACGGAGCTGCTGCGCGGCGAGTCGGTCACCGTCGCCGGTTCCACCACCGGCTCCCCGGCCCGGCTCAGCGAGCGGTTCTCGCTGGAGTCCCTGGTGGACCGGATGAACGACCTGTACGCGGCGGGCCTCGACCTGGTGGTCGCCGCGGACGCGGTCTGGTCGGCGCTGCCCGCCCGGATCGATCTGCTCGCCGCCGAGCTGCGGCGCACCCGCACCCTCGCCCACTCGGTGGGCGTCCGCCCCGGCGAGCACCCCGCGGGCGACGACCTGGAGCGCATCACCCGCACCCTGACGGACCTGCGCGAGCGGGTGGTGTCGGACCCGCTGGCGTACTGGACGGCCAGGGCCGGGAGTTCGGCGCCGGGCGGCGGGCGGCCCGACACCACGGTGTACGACCGCGAGGCGCGCGCCCTGGAGGAGGTGCGGCGGGAGATCGACGCCGTGCTGACCGTGCGGCAGGACGCCGAGCAGCGGCTGGTGCGGCTGCGGGACGTGCTCAGCCGCGCCGACCGCACGCTCGCCGAGGCGCGGACCGCGCGCGGCGAGGTGCTGGCGAAGATAGCGGCCACCGAGGTGCCGGTGGTCGGGGGTCCGCCGACCGTGCTCCAGGAGCAGTTGGCGGCGGCGTCCGAGTACCGCAGGCACGGCCAGTGGCACCGTCTGTCGCCGCTCCTGGAGTCGCTGGAACAGCAGGCGGAGGACGAACTGCTGCGGGCGCGGGCGTCGTTGACGGAGGTGACGGCGCCGCTCGCGGTCCGCGCCGAGCTGCGCGGGCGGCTCGACGCGTACCGGGCGAAGGTGACCCGGCACGGGCTGGCCGAGGACCCGTTCCTGATCGAGCGGTACGACGCGGCCCGCCGGATGTTGTGGAGCGCCCCCTGCGATCTGCGGGTGGCGGAGCAGGCGGTCCTGCGCTACCAGCGGGCGGCGGCGGAGCTCCTCGGCGGCCCGGGGGCGCCCGGCCGGGGCGGCGAGGGCAACGGTAGGGGGGAGACGTCATGAGCCAGGCAGGTCAGCCCTGTCAGCGGCCCGACTGCGAGGGCGCCTACGAGGACGTCGGCGGCGGTGAACTGTACTGCGACACCTGCGGGTTGGCGCCCGTGGTGTCCGCGACCGGCATGGTCGGCTCACCGCCCACCGGTATGACGGTGGGTGCCAGGGGCTCCGGCAGCGCGAGCACCCGCACCGGCTCGGGGACGTCGTCGCGGACGTCGCAGTCGTCGAAGTCCCGGCGCTCGGTGTCGGGGCGGCTCTCCCGCTCGCTCTCCGGGCGCTCCACCGGCCGGTCGGTGTCGGTGCGCAGTTCGGGTTCGGGGACGAGCACCGGTTCGCGGGGGCGGCTCGGCGCCGGTCTGGTCGAGGTGCCGGACGTGCCGCGCCCGGACCCGCGCGCGATGGTCCTGGCCGACCCGGAGGTGCCCGAGCGCAAGCGGTTCTGCTCGCGCTCCGACTGCGCGGCCCCGGTGGGGCGTTCGCGCGGCGGCAACGCGGGGCGCACGGAGGGGTTCTGCACCAAGTGCGGCCACCCGTACTCGTTCGTGCCGAAGCTGGCGTCCGGCGACGTGGTGCACGGCCAGTACGAGGTGGCGGGCTGTCTGGCGCACGGCGGCCTCGGCTGGGTCTACCTCGCCGTCGACCGGGCCGTCTCGGACCGCTGGGTGGTCCTCAAGGGCCTGCTGGACACCGGCGACCAGGACGCGATGGAGGCGGCGATCTCCGAGCGGCGCTTCCTCGCCGAGATCGAGCACGCCAACATCGTGCGGATCTACAACTTCGTCGAGCACCTCGACCAGCGCACCGGCTCCCTCGACGGGTACATCGTCATGGAGTACGTGGGCGGCAAGTCGCTGAAGGAGATCGCCAACTCCCGCCGCACGGAGGCGGGACGGCGCGATCCGCTGCCGGTGGAGCAGGCGTGCGCGTACGGCATCGAGGCGCTGGAGGCGCTCGGGCACCTGCACAGCCGCAACCTGCTGTACTGCGACTTCAAGGTCGACAACGCGATACAGACCGAGGACCAGCTCAAGCTGATCGACATGGGCGCGGTGCGCCGCATGGACGACGACATGTCGGCGATCTACGGCACGGTCGGCTACCAGGCGCCCGAGGTGGCCGAGGTGGGCCCGTCGGTCGCCTCCGACCTGTACACGGTGGCGCGCACGCTGGCCGTCCTGACCTTCGACTTCCAGGGCTACACCAACGTCTTCGCGGACTCGCTGCCCGACCCGGAGCACATCGAGGTGTTCCGGCGCTACGAGTCGTTCTACCGGCTCCTGGTGCGGGCCACCGACCCCGATCCGGCGCGGCGGTTCGCCTCCGCGCAGGAGATGGGCGAGCAGTTGACGGGCGTGCTGCGGGAGGTCGTCTCGCTCCAGACGGGCCGGGCCAGGCCCGCCCTCTCCACGCTGTTCGGGCCCGAGACGCGGGTGACGGACACCGAGCTGTTCCCGGAGCCGGAGGGTGACGTGTCGCGGCTGGGGGCCCGCGCCGCCCGTGTCCCCCGGGCCCGCC